>JBGSJT010000228.1:0-26002 GCA_041741715.1 Pirellulaceae bacterium
CCTTTCGACTTGTTTTTGCTTGTTTATACGTCTATTAATACGAGATGCTTGCTCTGCGCGCTTCTTGCGACTCATGGCCAGATTCCTTTCTGACTGATACGTTTCAGTTGGTGGGTGTAGGAATCTGGCCTTTTTTCATACTCTCAATTCTAGCGAAACCCCAATTTTCCCAAATAAAAATGCTTCACAGCGTTGCCTTTGCCCCCGCACGGTCGGCTACTGTCTAGACTATGTTCTTTCCGTTCTAGCACCCGATTAAAAACGATTTATCCAGAAGAAGAAAAAGACTGTGACAGCGTACCGAATTGCTTTACTTCCTGGCGATGGAATTGGTCCGGAGACAATGGCCGCCACCCGGATTGTGCTCGATCAAATCGATGCCACCTTGCCTGAACTACAGCTCAGCTATACGTCGCATCACGCCGGGGCGGTATTGTATCGCGAGACTGGGGAAGCGCTACCGGCCAAGGTGTTGGCTGATTGCTTAGATGCCGACGCGGTGTTGTTGGCTGCAATTGGATTACCCGACGTGCGGCAACCCGATGGGACCGAAGTTCAGCCCACCATGATGGTTGGTCTGCGTCGCGCGATGGGGCTGCATTCAGCGGTGCGTCCGGTGAAACTTTATCCGGGAGTTCCCTGTCCGTTAAAGAATGTTGGTGCCGGTATTGACTTCGTGATTATTCGTGAAAACCTGGAAGGCTTGTTCGCTTCGTTTGGTGGCGGGAGCGTGGTGGGTGATCAAGTTGCCACCGACACGCTGGTCGTTACACGGGAAGGGACCAGCAAAGTTGTCGACACGGCCTTTCGCTTGTCGGCACGTCGCCAGGGCCGACCGACCGATGGTAAGCGAATCGTGACGTGTGTCGACAAGGCAAATGTGTTCCGCAGCTTGGCCTTTTTTCGCAAGGTCTTTTTCGATGTTGCGGCTGGCTTTCCTGACATTGCGAGCGAGGCGATGTATGTCGATGCGATGAGCCTCTACATGATCCAGAACCCTTGGGATTTTGATGTATTGGTGATGGAAAATCAGTTTGGTGATATTCTGTCGGATCTCGGTGCAGCACTAGTCGGCGGCTTGGGCTTGGGCCCCTCGGCGGAGATCGGTGAGAAACATGGGATGTTTCAGCCTTCCCACGGTACAGCACCGCAAATCGCTGGCAAGAACATCGCCAATCCACTGGCGACGATTCTCTCAGCCAGCATGATGTTCGATTGGCTCGGGCAAAAGCATCAAGACGCACACTGCCTCACAGTCGCTCAAGCTATCGAAGCGTCGGTCGCCGATATTCTGGCAAAGGGAGAAACGACCACGCGCGATCTGGGAGGCAACGCATCAACATCCGAATGTGCCTCAGCCGTCGCTAGCTCGCTGAAACAACGTTTGCAATCCGTTTGAACCTCAGCCATAAAGTTGATTGCTATTGCAAGGGCTCAGTGTTTTGACACTACAAGCCCATATCGATTCCCTCTTCGAAAGAACAGCCTTTATGAAAACTCTCCAATCTATTCAACCGATAATGTTGGCGTGCTGCCTGATTCCGATAGCTTGCTCGGCGATGGCGCAGACTCAACCCCGCGAGGCCAATGGGGAAGGTAAAGTTGAGATCGCCGGTGAACTGAAAAAGTGGCACAAGGTCACTTTGACGCTGGACGGCCCATTTGCGCACGAACAAGACAACGCGCCCAATCCATTTACCGATTTGCGGATGATGGTTGAATTCAAACATGCTGATGGCGCGACGTACCGTGTCCCTGCCTACTTTGCTGCCGATGGCAACGCGGCCAATAGTTCGGCTGAGAAGGGGACGAAGTGGCGAGCCCATTTGGCTCCTGACAAAACTGGCCAATGGAGCTACAAGATCAGCTTCGAGCAAGGCGCGTTGGCCGCGCTCGACGCAACCGTGACTACCTCCAAGGTTTCACCCTACGACGGTCTGAGCGGTACATTTGAAATAGCTACCAGCAACAAGACTGGTCGCGATCTGCGATCCGAGGGACGTTTGGAAGTTGTCGGTAAACATTATCAGCGATTCGCCGAGAGCCAGCGATATTTCCTCAAGGTGGGTGCCGATGCTCCAGAGACAATGTTGGGCTATGTCGATTTCGATGGAACCGTGGCCGGCAAGCCCGATAAGGTTCCGCTCAAAACTTGGAGCCCCCACCTTCAAGACTGGCATGCCGGTGATCCCACATGGCAGGGAGGGAAAGGGAAGGGACTGATCGGTGCCATCAATTACTTGTCGGGCAAGGGCTGCAATGCCTTTTCGTTTTTAACGTACAACGCTGGTGGCGATGGTGACAATGTGTGGCCGTTCACTAAACGCGACGACAAATTGCATTATGACTGTAGCAAACTCGATCAGTGGGGGATCGTGTTCGATCACGGGACCGCGCGCGGGATGTACTTACACTTTAAATTGCAAGAGACTGAAAACGACGACCATCACCGCCATGGCGAAGAAGGTGGCACGGTCCCTGAATCGCTCGATGGTGGCGAACTGGGGACACAACGCAAACTATATTGCCGCGAATTGATCGCCCGCTACGCTCACAATCTAGCTCTCAATTGGAATCTCGGCGAAGAGAACACGCAGAGTACTGCACAGCATAAAGCAATGCTCGATTACATTGCTACATTGGACGCCTATCAACACAATCGTGTGCTGCACACCTTTCCCAACGAGCAAGAGTTGCGGTACGAGCCTCTATTGGGTGACAAATCTAGCCTCACGGGTTTGTCGCTGCAGAACAGCCACATCAAGGATACGCATTGGCAAGTAGTCAAATGGGTAGCGGAATCAGATAAAGCTGGGAAACCTTGGGTGGTCGCCTTCGACGAATCGGGGACCGCCGCTCACGGCCAATGCCCGGACACTGGTTATAAGGGATATGATGGTCACGATCGAAGCGGAGAGATGACGTACACCGAACACGAAGTCAGACAGCAGACGTTATGGGGGACATTGATGGGTGGCGGTGCGGGCTGCGAATACTATTTCGGTTATCAGTATGCCGAAAATGATCTGGTCTGCGAGGATTGGCGTAGTCGCGATCACAGTTGGGACTATTGCCGCATCGCCATTAACTTTTTCCAAGACAACGGCATTCCGTTCTGGGAGATGAAAAACGACGATGCGTTGATTGGTAACGTCGAGCACGACAATTCGAAATACTGCTTCACCAAGGCTGGGCAAGTCTATTTGGTTTATCTGCCCAAGGGTGGAAGCAGCAATTTGGATTTATCGGGCGCGGCGGGTCAATACTCCGTTGAGTGGTTCAATCCACGCGCTGGTGGAGAATTGACCAGTGGCTCAGTGGCCAAGCTGGAAGGTGGCAAGAGCGTTTCCATTGGCAATCCTCCGCAAGACGCGGATCAAGATTGGTTGGCCGTGGTTCGCAAACGCTGATCCCTGGCCTCTTGCTTTAAAAAAATGTTCCAAAAGACTCTGCCCGCGAATATTGCGAATGAACGCGAATTATTCTGGGTGGAGTTTTTCTCTAGTGCTTCAACCACATTTAATTTGCGGGTAGTGGACGAGGTTACGAGTCCCTAGCTTCAGGACTCGTAACCTCGTCCACTACGCCAGTTAAATACCGCACGATGCTTAAAAATGCATCACCCATTCTCCTGGAAATTTTTCGGTCGCCTGAACTTTCGGTCGCTATACCTAGCCTCTCGCCCCTAAATTTATCGGTCGCCTAATCTTTCGGTCACTGTACCTACCTTTGGGAAGTATCGCACCTCGCTGATTACAGCAGATTCTTCGCGAAGCGCTCGGTGAGACAATCCAACGCGCGTTGGCCGACAGAGCTGTCGACCACTACATTGACTCGCAATTCGCTGGTATTGATCATCTCCACGTTGATGCCTGCCGCAGCCAAGACTTCAAACATGCCGATGGCCACACTGGTGTGACTGCGGAGGCCAATGCCACTGACAGATAGTTTTGCGATATCTTGGCTCCCCAGAACGCGTGAGACCGAAAATCGTTTTTTCAGTTCCTCCATGGCTTGCATACATGCGGCGTACTGTTTGCGTGGAATGGTAAAGCTGATTCCGGTTTCCCCTTGATAGCCATCGTAGCTCTGAACGATCATATCTACGAAGATCCCTTGCCCGGCGACGGCGTCGAAGACATCCGCAGCCAAACCTGGCGCGTCGGGAACTCCTAGTAGCGTGATTCTCGCTTGATCGTCGACCATCGAAATGTCGCTCAGCGCCAACTGCTCCATGTCAGCCACATGTAAGTCTTGCACTAGCTTTTCAATATCTGCCGCAGCATGGTTTCGCGTCGGCAGTTTATCCCAGGCCACCGCATCAGTGGGCTTGCGAAAGAGCTTGAATGATTGATGCACGGCGCGCAGGGCTGCCTGCGCCTCGCTGCGTGAGACTAATACGGAAATCTTGATTTCACTAGTGGTGATCATTTGGATATTGATGCCAGCGTCAGCCAAGGCACGGAACATTTGCTGCGCGACACCTGTCTGCTGCGACATCCCCATGCCAACCACAGATATCTTCGAAACGTCGTCGTCCTGCGTAAACCCGCTGGCTCCCAATTCTTTCACTGCGGTGTCCACCGCCCGGACCGCTTCCTTGAGTTCCTCCTTGGGGACCGTAAACGAAATGTCTGCGCGATCAGCTTGACCAATATTTTGCACGATCATATCCACCGTGACCTTGTGTTCGGCCAGTTGCCGGAAGATGTCGCAGCTCGACCCCGGCTTATCAGGGACACCTTGAATAGTGATGCGGGCTTCGTTGCGCGTCATGGCAGCACCACTTACCGGTGCCGTGGCCGATTCGGGTTCGGCCACAATCAACGTGCCACGCGTATCGCTAAAACTACTGCGGACATGAATGGGAACATCATATTTCTTCGCGAACTCGATAGAGCGATTGTGCATCACCCCGGCTCCCAGACTCGCCAGCTCCAGCATTTCATCGTAGCTAATACGGCTCATCTGTCGGGCTTCGGGCAATTGCCTCGGGTCGGTCGTGTAAACCCCATCCACGTCAGTATGGATTTCACACGCGTCGGCTCGCAATACTGCCGCCAACGCCACTGCCGTCGTGTCGCTCCCTCCGCGACCGAGTGTGGTGATATTGAAGTCTTCATCGATCCCTTGAAAACCAGCCGCAATGACGATATTCCCCTCGGACAGCAATTTGCGGATGCGGTCCGGGGAGATGGTGCGAATTCTCGCTTTAGTGAATGAACTATCGGTGTGAATTCCAATCTGCGCACCAGTTAGACTGACCGCCTGCGCGCCGAGAGAATGGACCGCCATCGCCATTAACGCCACGCTCACTTGTTCACCAGTAGACAAGAGCATGTCCATTTCGCGAGCTGGCGGGCTGTCGTTGACTTGGCTTGCCAAATCGATCAGCAGGTCGGTATTGTGCCCCATAGCGCTGACCACCACGACGACTTGATTACCTGCCTGTTGCGCGCGGATGGCCTTGCGCGCGGCTCCCAGGATTTTCTCGGGGTCGGCGACGCTGGTTCCGCCGAATTTCTGAACGACTAAGGGCATGATGCTGGTAGGCTTTCTAGGTTTGTTCCAAGTTGCGTTTGTCGATGGGGAATTGATGAGGGACTGAACGAGTTTCGAACAAAGACACGTTTGGACAAGCTGGGAAGTTAGGATTTAGGATTGAGTCAAAATTGGGAAAAAATCAGGCAGGAAAGCCTGACGTACGGGATGCTGGGTCAGGCAGGAAAGCCTGACGTACGGGACGGGGAAACTACCAAGTGCCATGGATGAAGGCTTCCATCATTTCCCAGCCGCGTGGAAAGGATCGCGGCGAAGCGGCGGCAGATCGCTCACTGTAGCTTGCACCCGTCGCAGGAATGCCACTACCACATATGGCCAGCGGTACCATGCCATGACTGTGTTTCTTGGTGGAACAGGGGGTCGGATGATCGGGCAGGACTAACATGCGATACTCTGGAAAGGTCTTCAGTTTTTCGAGTACGGGAGCGACGACGTGTTGATCGATCTGCTCGAGGGCTTTGATCTTCTCTTCGTGCCGCCCCTCATGCGAAGCTTCATCGGTTGCCTCGACATGCACGCAGACGATATCTACTTCATCCAACGCAGCGACTGCTGCCGCTCCTTTTCCTGCGTAGTTGGTATCGAGATAACCTGTTGCCCCTTCGACTTCGATCCGCTCCCAGCCCATCAATGCCGCTAAGCCTCGCAGCAAGTCAACCGCCGTAATCATCGTCCCACGCAGTCCAAAACGTTCTTCGAAGGAGGGCAACACTGGGCTACGACCTTGGCCCCACAGCCAAACATTGGTGGCCGGTTTCAGACCAGCGGCCAGGCGCGCGCGATTGACAGCATGTTGGGCGAACAACGGGACGGAACATTGCATGAACTCCGTCAACAGATCGCTACCAGGTCCGCGCGGATAGTCGTCACCAACGGGCAGATCGGTCAAATCATGCGGGGCTCGAGTGCGGGTGTCTTCGCTGAACATCATCTTGGACGATTCACTGCCACGGTAGATCAGCAAATTGCGATAGCTGACGCCAGCCACGAATTCAAATCGCGAATCAGCGATGTTGTTTGCCAAGTCCTGTAGCAGTAATTTGGCATCTTCTGTTGAAATGTGGTCGGCGGTAAAGTCCACCATGATTTGGTCGACGAGTGTCACTAAGTTGCAGCGGATAGCCCAGTCGTGCGGGCCGAGCACGATCCCCTGTGCGGCGGCTTCGATCGGTGCGCGGCCAGTGAAGTATTTGTTCGGATCGTAGCCAAACAATGTCATGTTGGCCACTTCGCTCCCGGCTGGCAAATGCGCCGGGACATTGTCTGTTTGCGCTACCATCCCTTCGCTGGCTACGCGATCCATGAACGGGATGTTAGCCACTTCCAGCGGCGAGCGCCCCCCCAGCACCTCCATCGGTAAGTCCGAACAGCCGTCGGGTATGATAATGGCATATTTCATCGTTGCATCCTGTTAGTTTTTACAAGCTCAAACACTTCGAAAATCAATGGCCACGACAGTGCCACCCAAGGCAAACCACTGGTAAGTTCCAAACTCGATTGGTTCGTCAGGCAGATCTTCATGAGACTCAAACTCTTGCACTGGAGAGACCCGTGGTAGCTCGAATTCATTACTTCGAGCGCTCAAAACTATCAACGGTTGTTTCATACACAAACACTTCGACTTCACTGGCTAAGCCAGTGCCACCCACTCCATCACTCCATCACGCGCATGCGGACGCTGTTACCACTCACCACGGGGAGACTCATGATCTGTTCAACGGCCGTTCGTGCGGCACCTTCTGAGGCTTCGTGCGTCATGATGACCAATTGGACTGTTGCATCGTGGCTGAGGCGCAGCGGTTCGTGTTGGATGATCGAGGCGATCGATAATTGTTGTTCACCAAGAATGGCGGTCAGCTTGGCCATCACGCCGGGTTGATCGGCAACTTGGAATCGCATGTAGTAGCGACCTGGCAAATCTTGGTCGGGGCGAATGGAGACAGGCGACTCGCGATTGCTCCACAGCTCTAATGTGCGGAAGGTAATCGGCGCGCGCCCCACGGCAACGTCAATCATGTCGGCCACAACGGCAGAGGCGGTTGGCATTTGTCCGGCCCCTTGTCCATGGAAGAACAGATCTCCCACTGCGTCACCAATCACGCTGATCGCGTTGTAGTTGGCGCGGACTTCGGCTAGCGGATTGCCAATACGAATTAGGGTGGGGCTAACGCTCAGCTCCAATCCGGCGGCTGTTAGTCGCGCACCGGCGATAAGCTTGATACGATAGCCGAGTTCCTTGGCGAAACGCAGGTCGGTCTCATCGAGCGCGTTGATACCGACGCGTGGAATTTGTTGCCAGCGGATGCGTGCACCGAAAGCAAGATGGGCCAAGATCGCAAGTTTTTGGGCCGCATCGGTCCCGTCCACGTCCATGGTCGGATCGGCTTCGGCAAAGCCCAGGCGTTGTGCCTCGGCCAATGCCGCAGCGTAGCTCCACCCCTGCTCGTCCATCTGCGAGACGATGAAGTTGCTGGTCCCGTTGAGGATCCCTTGCAGCGACTGCACTTGATTGGCTGAGAAACACTGGCTGACGTTGGTAATAATCGGAATTCCGCCCGCCACCGCTGCTTCGAAGGCAATACAGCGTCCGAGGGCTCGCGCGCGATCGAACAGTTCGGGGCCGTGTTGGGCCAACAGAGCCTTGTTGGCCGTGACCACATCTTTGCCCGCTTCCAGCAATTGCAGCATGATCGTTCTGGCTGGTTCCAGTCCGCCGATCAACTGGGCGACGACTTTGATTTCGGGGTCCTTGAGCACGTCGTCAAGATCTTTGGTCAAAATACCAGCGGGGAGCTCGCACCCACGCGGTTTGTTGAAATCGCGCACGACCGCCTTCTGGAGCCACAAAGTGCGACCGGCGTGTCGGGCTGTCCGGTCGCCGTGGTCGAGCAACAGCTTGGCCACGCCGCTCCCGACGGTACCGAGCCCCACAATGGCCACTTTGGTCTTTTCCATTTGCAATTTCCACAGATAAGGGAGCCGAACAATTGGTCGATTATCGTACCCGAAACACCCCTTCCTAGGGCAGGTGGGGTCTGGCCGCTTGGGCTCGTTTTTGGCTTGCCGATATGCTGATAAGGCTTAGAATAGGCGGCGCTAAGCTCAGTGGGAATCAACCGTTTTGCGCTGGTGGTAGTGGTTCTGTTGCGAACCTCTGGCGCAAGTGCCACAAAACTTACGTTCCGTCCGTTCTGAAAACCCTCGTTCCAAGGCAGAGCCTAGGAACTCGAAATAGAACCCTTAAGCATCGTACGGGAAATAACTGTCGTAGCTACGTTCGCCAGAACGTCGATTTCCTGCGGTCTGGCGACCGCAGCTACGTTTAAGTTCGGACAGTTATTTCCCGCACGATGCTAACCTGGGCGGGCACGGCAAAGTCCGATTGAAAAAGTTAAATTGAAAAATGAAATGTGCAAAATGAATTAAAATCGACCGCAGCAGAAGAAGGAACACTTTGCATTTTTCAATTTTCAATTTTCAATTCACATTATGGTCTTGGCTGTGTACCAAAAAGGCAAAGACTGTGTGACGAGCAATCGGATGGAACTAAAGGTCGCTAGCACTAACGCCTGACACTGAACCCTGGTTCTCAGGCTCCGCCTGGGAACCAGAAAGCTCTCTATGTCAGGTTGGAGTTTAAGGATAAGTTTAAGTTTAAGTTTAAGTCGCTGAAAAGCGTGAACGGTTACAACAATCCTAACGGCGTTACCCATCCCCCATGTCGACCGACCTTACCCACTCCATGTCAGTTACAGCTACACCGACTACTGCTAAGCCGACAAAAAAGCTGTACATCGAGACGGTTGGCTGTCAAATGAATGTGCTCGACAGCGAGATGGTTGTGGCCAGTCTCAGACGCCAGGGGTACGATCTGACCGACTCGGTCGAAGCGGCCGACACGATTCTGTTCAACACGTGCAGTGTCCGCGAACACGCCGAGGAGAAGGTTTACAACTCGGTGGCTCGGCTCAAGCAGCTCAAGTTGGCGCATCCGGAGAAGACACTCGGGGTGATGGGCTGTATGGCGCAAAAAGACCAGCAGATCGTGTTTGATCGCGCCCCCTTTGTTGATCTGGTAGTGGGGCCTGGACAGTTGCACCGCATCCCTGAACTGCTAGAGAAAATCGAAGGTGGGGCGGGGAAGCAAATGGCAGTCAGCCTTGGTCGCCGCGACGGTTCGCAAGAAGATATACGGCGCAGTCACGAAACCTTTGATCCCCTACGCGATCCGTCGATGCGTCCTACGCCGTTTCAAGCTTATCTGCGAATTCAGATTGGTTGCGACAAATTCTGCACCTACTGCATCGTCCCAATGACACGCGGACCAGAGCAAGGGCGCCCACCCGAATTGATTTACGCCGAAGCAAAGCTGTTGGCGGAACAGGGGTGCAAGGAGATCACGCTGTTGGGGCAGACCGTCAATAGTTATCGCTACCGCGATGGAGGGAGAGAAACCGAGCTGGCCGATTTATTGGAATCGATCCACGACATCGACGGCATTGAGCGACTGAAGTTTGTCACGAACTATCCGAAGGACATGACCCGGCGTCTATTGGAAACAGTTCGCGATTTGCCCAAGTGCTCCCACTATCTGCATGTTCCAGCGCAAAGCGGTTCCGATGCGGTGCTCAAACGGATGAAGCGTGGTTACACAGTAGGCGACTATTACGACATGGTGGAGCGCATCAATGATGTGCTTCCCGATGCAGCGATCGCCAGCGATTTTATCGTTGGCTTCTGTGGCGAGACAGAGGAAGATTTCGCTCAAACACTCGAAATGGTTCGGCGCTGTCGCTTCAAGAACAGTTTTATTTTCCAATACTCGGTTCGCCCTGGAACACGCGGCGCAGAATTGTACACGGACGATATTCCAAATGATGTTAAATCGCGTCGCAATGTCGAGCTACTCGATTTGCAAAACGTGATTTGCCAGGAAGACAATTTACAGTTCTTGGGCCGTCGCATGCAAGTTTTAGTAGAGGGACCGAGTAAGTTGTCGCTTAAGCGCAACGACACTGGCCCCGTCAGACAGATGATGGGCCGCACCACCTGTGATCGCATTGTCGTTTGGGAAGGGAATGAACGGCAGGTTGGACAGATGCTCGACGTGCTCATTCACGACTCCAGCCACGTGACACTCTTTGGTACTGTCGAGACAGTAGAGCTAGCACCGCAACTGTATGCCATCTCCCGTACGTCAGGCTTTCCAGCCTGAATGTTTGCCGCCGTTTTCGCTTGACGGTAAAGAGGTCATACGTGCGTCCAATTGAGAACCGGCAACACGGGCTGAGGCTTACCCAGGTGAAGCCACTTTCGATCGTGAGCCGACCGATGTGAAAACGTTGGCGAACAGCCGCGAGCATCGCTACATAAATTAATTCTTAGTAACAGTTGGTCGGCTAATCAAGGAGATCTCACCAAAGCACTGCCCTCTAAGTGGTTTTTCATCGATAACACCTGCGATTTGGACCGCAGCCAATTTGTCGCCTGCATATTGCCGCATTACAATTTGGACAGGCTATTTTTTCTTCGATTGGAACTTATTGACTTTACTTTTGTCTTGGTATCAATTGGGTGAGCGGTTCTTTCTCTTCCCTAAACTCGCTCTGAGGTGCTCTATGTCAACTAGAGGTCGTGTTCTATGGCTCCGGCCAGCTTTTACACTGGTTGAACTACTCGTGGTGATCGCAATTATCGGAATATTGGTGGGACTACTCCTACCCGCTGTCCAGGCTGCTCGCGAAGCAGCCAGACGCATGCAGTGCAGTAACAATGTCAAGCAGTTGGCGCTCGCCTCTCACAACTACCATGACACCTACAAGAAGTTTTCCTATGGACACCTCTATAAAGGATTTCGTGGGCCTGCAGCAGACAACGGCGGAACAGGCTATGGTTGGGGATTTGCATTGCTACCCTACATTGAGCAGGGGAATCTGTTCAACCAGTTCGACCAGACGTTGGTTCTCATGTATCGCGCGCCCGGCGGAAGCGCGGCTCACGATGCAGTGCTAAACGACAACGGCTCTTTGGCGACTACTTCACTATCAGCGTTCAGTTGTCCATCGGACACCAAGCCACCACAATGGACCGATGGCGCAATCATTAACTCCGCTACCTCTAGCTACAACGGCAACGGGGGAGCCTACACTGGTTGGGACAACCAGCCGGTGGGTACTGCGGCCAACAACCCTGCCACACGCCGCAATGGTGTGTTCGAGCGAGATAACCGTGGAGCTCCGTACGGTATCCAATCCATTACCGACGGAACCAGCAACACCGTTCTAATTTGTGAAGTCAAGTGGGATATGGACAATGGCCGTCGTAATCGTGCCCGTATCTATGGTGCTGCAGATCAATTGTTGTACGCAGTTGGGGCCACTAATGCCCTGTTGGTCAATGGTGAGCATACGATGAATCGAACGCAGCCTCAAGGCAATGGTCAACCGCACCGCACTGCAAGTAGCAATCACACCGGCGGAGCACAGTTTGGTTTTGCAGATGGTTCGGTCCATTTCATCAGCGAGAACATAGATCACACGGGCACGACATGGGCTGCCAACCGTCCTTACTTGCAAACTGCGGGAGGTCTGCCCTACGGGACGTATCAACGCCTGTTCTCCGTCTCAGACGGCTTGGTAATTACAAATCTTGAGCTGTAACGAATTCGTTAAGAATTCAAATGCGTCGACATGAAGAGCCTTGGTTGGCCAGACGGCGATCCAAGGCTCTCCCTTTTCAGTTTTGCTTACTTACTCCAATAGTGATCCATTCAAAATGAATAAAATGTTTGGCTTTTGCATGTCTTTGCTCATACTTCTTGCAAGTATTGGATGCGACAGTGGGCCACCTATTGCCACGGTGCAGGGGACTGTAACCTTGGACGGCAAACCACTGGAAGGGGCCGTAGTCAATTTCGCTCCCGAGGCTGGAGGCCGACCCGCTGGTGGCACGACTGATGCTGCGGGCAAATATGTTTTGAATTTCAGCGAGGGAAGAAATGGCGCGATACCTGGCAAAAACAACGTGCAGATTTCGACTCGGGCTGATCCCTACATGGACGTCGACAACAAGCCCGTTAAAGGGAGACCCGAGATGGTTCCCATGGAATACAACTCGCAATCCAAACTCACATTCAATGTGGAAGATGGCAAGACGAACATCGCTGATTTCGATTTAAAATCAGGTGGGAAAGTCGACCGCGCCCAGCCCGGTTACTAACTCCCCACGGTGGATCTAAGTAGTGGCTCTTGCTTTGCAGTAGGGGACATCTCGCCACTTCCCTTGGCTCTACTTCTTTGTTTTGTGGAAGTTCAGTCTTAGGATAGTGGACGAGTCCTGCGGGTTCCGACCGACACGACGTTAAGGATTTATGGACTGATCGGAATGGCGCTAGTGCTATAAACCCTGAGTTCCGTCCGTTTTCGTTTCCTAGTGAACCTCCGGCGCTAGTGGTAGAAACCTTAAGTTCCGTCCGGTTTTCAGACCAACCGCTCTACGAGGAATAAGCTCATTGGCAACGTGAGTTGTTCGTCGAAGCGATCGACTGTTTAACCGGGAAGCGCGAGTGGATTGAGAACAAATAGGGAGTCGCAACAGCACCGGTGGTCGTCCCATTTGGTGCTGCAACATGACCTAGCGAGGTCCAAACACCGAGGCGTTCGCGCTACGCGGTTAAACAGACCAACCAGGTGTCGAGTCGGCGAAGCAGCATCCGACCGGACGGACAGAAGGTTTCTAGCACTAACGCCCAGGCCGCTCACCGCTCCTTAACCTCGTCCACGACGTTGAATTCAATCGTTGGGTTTGGAATTGCACCAAGCTTTGAAAGACCAACGACTGACTTATCTAATTCCCTGTTGTTCTAGGCGTAGATCGATCCACTTGGCGTCGTTGTCAGAAAGAGGAGGTTGCGGATTTATGTCGTAATCGAGAATCTCACCGTAACGCCCGTTGGCATAGGCGGTTTCCAAGATCGATTGCAGGTTGAGTGCCACGTCTTGATCTTCGGAACGCAATGGAATGCGGATGGAAGGGAGCGGGCGTTGCACGGGAATGGAATAGACCTCCGCTTGATCGGCGTCGGTGGCGCGTACCACACATACGCGATAGGGTTGTCGATACTCGGGCGCAAGCAATCCGCGGTCCACCGATATGACCCACTTCCCCGACCGCAATAGATCGACTTCGACCACATTCACTCCAGCGGCGATGAGCTTGCGTTGCTTGCCGCGAAATTGATTGCGTCCCGCGCGCGTCACCTTATTCGCTCGACTGAGAAATTCAATCGTCGTCACGACCCGTTCCTTGGAATTACAGTCGACAATTCGAATGTATCGCAGGGTCTCCGGTTCATGCTGGCGAGGTACGATCAGTGGCTGAGTCATTGTTTCCGATGCGGTAACGGCTCCCCTCTCAATCGCCAAATCTTTGCCGTGTTCGACCACGCGCACGTCAGTTTCAAATCTTTGAAGTCTTTCGGGCCCGACGTCTGGACCTGCCAGAGCGACATATTCTTCGACGTGGGCGTGAAGTCCCGTCGGTAAGTGTGGTTGCAGTTGATCACTGGCGTAAAGTGTCAATCGCGAATGGACGTCATTCCACCGCGACTCCAACCAAGGGTCCATTCCGGGAAAAGGGGATTTCTTCATGGCCGTTGTTTTCTCACTGAATTGTTACTAGGGTGTAGGACTGCCAAAGTACCTCGTAATATCCTTTAACCGCTCATTTTTTTGTCGGCGAGTTTTGGGGCTTGGGTTCTGAGCACAATAGGCATCTAGTTTCGTCCGACAAAAAGATGTGCGGCAAAAGGATGAAGCACTCGATAGCATAAATTAATATCGAAAAGGACACCACCAAAGCAACTGATCTGCGACTATCTCTTCAACTTGGGATGGCCGAGTTGAAAACGCTCCCATGCCACTGTGGAAATTCGAGTCCCCTCAATGTGACAGTATTCAAGCTTGGGCAATTGCTCCAATGTTTTCAAAGCCGCGTCGGTAACTTGAGTTCCGGTCAACCACAGCGTTTCCAACTCGGCGTGATTGGCGAGTGGTCTCAGCGCAGCATCGTCGATGGCACAGCCACTCAAGTCCAACTCTTTCAAACTCGGCAACTGGCTGACAATCGCAATCAATTCGCCATTGCAGTGTGTCCCCTCTACACTAAGTCGCTGTAGCGCAATGGCTTCGCTAAGCCAAGCCAAGTCATTGGATTTAGCATTCGAGAACGAAACGTCGAACCAGGTTAAATCAGTCGCCAGAGATTTTAAACCCAGCCAGCTTTCGTGCGTTAACTCGCTTCCGGCCAGTACCAATGACTGGCCAGGGAGCCCAGCTTCGGACAGTGAGCGGACATCTTCATCGGTAAGTGTCAAGTGTTGCTGATACGCCAGCTTGGCAGAGTCGTCGTCCATCCCGAGCTGCGACAGCAGTGCATTAAAGTCTGGTTGATTCTGGTAGACAGAGACCAAGGCTTGCAGCAATGATTCTCGTGCGGCGGGCTGTGGCAATTGGTCCATAAACAGATGCGTGAGTCCGCTGGCTTGAGTATACAACAGCGCGATCTGTGGATCTTCTTTCCAGCCCTCGACATGTCCACGCGTAAACTCAGTCCACTCAGCCCAGTAACCATCGCGAACCGCGCGATAGCGGGCCGTCTGCAGACGCGGCGAGTCAAGTCCTCCGACCGTCCAGTACCCGCCGCGATCGACCAGCGATTCCATATACAACGCTATCCCTTCGGTCAACCAGACTCCACCCAGACTTCCGGCTTCTGGCCGAGCATCAATATTGGTCGCTTCCGCAAAAAGTTGATGTGTCAACTCGTGAAACAATGTGACTTGATAATTCGTGGCTGCGTAAAAAAAACTGGTCTTGGCCTGAGGTGCGTAGTAGCCCACCGATACGGCCGCGTTTTGTTCGGCCACCCCTAACACTTGCAAGTAGTCCTGACGATCGCGGAGCAGCACGACTGCCATTTCATTCGACTTTTCCCAAGGCGTATTGCGACCTTCGAATTTGTTGGTGAGCATTCCCGGCTTGGCCCACAGCGGGTAAAAGACTTGCCGCCACAGCGCGTAGTATTGCTCCATCAATTGTGCGAGCTCGACACTTTGCCGAGGATCGCCTCGGGTAGTCAATAGGAAGTGGGGCGTTTCAATCCGACTGTAGGAACCGGCGGGCCAACCAAAGTCGGGATGAGGCGCCGTCCCTTTGCGCAATCGTGGGCGGACCGTGGCCGCTGTGGCGAGTGTCCCCAAGATGCGTTTAGCCTCAGTGTGGTTTGTGTCTTCGCGGAGCACTTGCCACAGTAGTCGGAAGGAGGCTGTTTCGTCTCCGGCCTGAGCCAGTTGTTGAGCTTGAGTGAAAAGTCTTTGTGCGTAGCGCGACCGCGCGGCTTGGAAATGCTCGGACCAATTCGAAAGGATTTTGTTGGAGGGGTCTACATCCAGCGGTGGAGATGGCAAGTAGAGCGCATTTAAATCGTCGCGCTGCGTCGCCAGCCATTGTCGAGTGATCGAGGATTGTTCGCGTAAACTGAGCGAATCGCAAATCTGTTCCAAGCGATGGAGTTCGTTTTGAAACGCGGTGCGGTCGATCTCCTGTGCGTTCGAAAGCGCGGAGCATAGCCAGATTATGACAGTGATGGGAATCAGTTGCGCGGTAGCCTTGGGATGTGTTAATGTGCGCGTGGTCATGAGTTTCGCTACAATGGTAACCGTTCTGGCAAAAGTCGCTGATCGCTCCACCGATCAGTCGCTCTAGCGTCATCAAAAAAGTTTGCGTTATCGAAATGCCATTCGCGAATAACACTGACCGGCGGAGCGGTCAGCGACTTTTGCAGAAAGCATTGACCGGCGGAGCGGTTAGCGACAATCGCGATCATTCACCTGGAGATTAAATTCATGATACCTCAACGACTGTTGGTTGCCCTTCTTTTTGCTTGGATCGCAGGTGCCGGGATGCCGGGAGTACCTAGAGCCAAGGGGGCTGGTCCGAATGTAGTCTTTATACTAGCGGATGACCTGGGCTGGCGCGATCTGTCGTGCTACGGCAGCCCATTCTGCGAGACGCCCCAGATCGACTCGCTCGCCGCCGCCGGTATGCGTTTTACCAATGCTTACACTGCCGCCTCCATCTGCTCTCCGACGCGGGCCAGTCTGATGACCGGCAAGTACCCAGTCCGCACCGGCATCACCGACTATATTCCCGGACTGCGGTCGACCCCAGAACAAATGCCCACGCCACACACCGCCACGGAACTGAAACTCTCCGAGGTTACTATGGGAGAAATGTTTCAACAATCTGGTTATCAAACGTTTTATAGTGGCAAGTGGCATTTGGGTGGGGCGGGCTTCGAACCTCCACAACAAGGTTTCGAATTCTATGTCGGCGATGATGAACTCGGGCAACACAATAAAGATTGGCAAGTCGGCGAGCGGATGACGGTCGCCTTTGACCAGTTCGCGCGGCACCAACGCAATCAGGAGAAACCGTTCTTAGCGGTAATGGCCTTTCATGAACCACACATTCCTATTCTGGAATACCCTGAACACATCGAACACTTTCGCGCCAAGTCAGCCCAACTTCCTGAAGCGGCTTCGTCTCATACCGAACGCGACGGTCAAACGCGAAATCGACAAGACGACCCGGCTTACGGCAGCGAAGTGGCGGGACTCGATGCGTTTGTCGGAAACATTCTGCGGACACTCGACGATCTTCAGCTAGCCGATGAAACGATTGTACTCTTCTTCAGTGACAATGGTGGATTGTCGACCAAACGCGAGCCGGGGCCGACCAACAACGATCCGCTGCGAGCCGGTAAGGGCTGGCTATATGAAGGTGGCGTGCGCGTGCCGCTGATCGTCCGCGCGCCAGCCAGAGTCAAGGCTGGCAGTGTCTCCGATCAAGTAGCGACCAGCTGTGATGTACTCCCCACGCTACTCGATTTGGCTGGCCTGCCCACGCAACCTGATCAACACACTGACGGTCGCAGCTTGGCACCAGTGCTACTGGGCAAACAGACCTTTCTCGATGCGCGTCCGATCTACTGGCATTACCCGCACTACCACGGATCGACTTGGGGACCTGGAGCAGCCATGCGAGACGGCGATTGGAAACTCATTCAATTCGATCACTATCGACAATTGGAACTTTACAATCTGGCCAACGACTTATCAGAACAAAACAACTTGGCTCAAGCGGAACCGGTACGATTGCGGTCGATGCAGCAGCAGTTGGCCGATTGGCAATCTTCGGTGGGAGCGGTGTTTGCGACTCCCAACAATCTGCGCAAGGAAAAGTTGGTTGCTTGGTGTATCGTTCCCTTTGACGCCAAACAACGCGGGCCCGAAGAACGCGCCCAGATGTTGAGCGAGCTTGGCATAACGCGACTGGCCTACGATTGGCGTGAGGAGCATGTGCCGACGTGGGATGCCGAGGTGGATGCGCTGCGTCGACATGCTATCGAATTGTCAGCCTTTTGGTGTTCCAGTTCGCTCGATCCACTGGAGGATGCCAACGTACTGCGGATCGTCGATTTTCTCAAACGACGCGGAGTGCATACGCAATTGTGGCTCAATCTCCCCGATAATGAGTTGCAAAAGATCGCCAGTGAAGAGCAGCGCGTTGCGCGCGCAGCGATCGCCATCAAGCAATTGGCCGAACAAGTTCAACCGCTCGGTTGCCAAGTCGGTTTGTACAACCACGGTGGCTGGATCGGTCGCCCCGAAAACATGGTGCGCATCATGCAACAACTGGAAGACGAAGACAATGTGGGAATCGTCTACAATTTCCATCACGCTCATGGGGACTTGGATGCTTTCCCACAAGCACTATTTGCGATGCAACCCTATTTGCTGTGTCTTAATCTGAATGGCACCAATCGTAGCGGAGTTGATGATCCCAAGCAGAAAGTGCTCACGCTGGGAGAAGGAGCATTGGATCTCCAAATCTTGAGTTGGATTCGCATGGCTCAGTACGACGGTCCGATTGGCATTCTCGATCACCGTAACGAACTCGATGCACGGGAGAGTTTGCAAAGCAATTTGGATGGGCTACACAAGCTATTGGGGCTGCCATGATTATGTTCACTGGATATCGCTGGTATAAATTTGCTTACCTTCTAACCATTGCGATGGTCTCTCCATGCTGGGGGCAATCACGCTGTGAAGTTGTTCCGCTTGCCGACCAGCAGGTTGTTTTTTCGATCGATGGAGTCGAGAAAGTGCGTTGGCATTTCGGCAGCAATTATCCACGCCCTTATTTCTTTCCATTGTGTGCGCCATCGGGAGCCTATCTGACACGGATGGGACACCCCGGTGCTCCCGATCACGATCATCACCAGTCGATCTGGTTTGCACACAACAAGCTCAATGGATTCGACTTTTGGGCCAATGGCCAAGGGACGCAAATCCGTCAGAAGCAATGGTTGTGCTATCAAGACGGAGACAACGAGGCGGTCATGGCAGTCCGGCTGGGTTGGTATGATCCACTGGGCAATGAAGTAATGGAGCAAGAGTTGATCGCAGCGCTGCTCCCGATCGCTGCAGCTACTGACGATGATCGCGATGAACATGCGCTCGAATTGCAGTTTACTCTCAAACCGGGAGCTGATTGCGAGTCGGTTGAACTCGAGCAAACGAATTTTGGCTTTCTGGCGGTACGCGTGGCCAAAGGGATTTCAGCGAGCTTTGGAAATGGGGAGCTGACCAATAGTGAAGGGACTCGGGGAGAAAAGGATTGTTTTGGCCTGCCAGCTCGGTGGATGGATTACAGCGGTACAGTGGCGATGGGAGCGGGCACCGATCGCAAAAACGTAGTGGAAGGGATCACTTTTTTCGATTCCCCGAACAATGATCGCTATCCTACGAATTGGCATGTGAGGCAGGATGGATGGATGGGAGCTGCGTACGGTCTAAAGGAAAAGGCCCGTATTTCGCACTCTGAGCCAATGACGCTTCGCTACCTATTGCACGCTCATGCTGGGGATTATGACCCTCATCGCGCACAGTCAGTGGCAGCGCAATTCGCCGCACGGAGTGGTTTTGAGCTGACGCTGAAACCGCAGCCCCATAATCAATATGGAGTCCGCAGAATTGGGACAGCGACGGCGACCAAATGACGACCTAATGATGAATCCAAGCTGGGCTAGGGCTTTGTCCACCTTAAAATTTTGGGTTACAGTGCATCGTACTTCACCCTCCCACGCAGTTAGGTTTCACCAGCGGGCAGACTATTTCGTGGGAGGGTCGATGCGAGCCCTGGCGAGTCATCGGGGAGGGAAACCACTGAGCATTTCGCCCTCCCCGCCAGCTCGCTGGGGCTCGCCGACGACCCTCCCGCGAATAAAAACTACCTGCTGTAGCAACTCTTACGCGCGGGAGGGTAAAATACCCGCAACCCAAAAATAAAATCTGGACAGAGCACTAAGGCAACATCCACGCTAATCCATGAAATAGTGCTCGAGGGACTGACGACGATCCTGGTCGGTGCGAACGTACTGAACTAAACTGAGCAGTTTACGTTGATCCCGCTCAAGCTTATCGGATAGTTGTGTGGTATCGCGCAATTCCGCTGGCAATTCGCCCACTCTGTTTATGTTTAGTGGACGGAGTGACCCCTCGATGGCACCGTAGCGGTCGAGCATCCCCAACGCGGTCTCCAGTCGATGATCGTGCCGCTGCTTGGCGTGCAATTTCTCCCGCAGCCACTCCAGTCCAAAGGCATTAATCTCTTGTAAATCGTGACATAGGAAGTCATGCAATCGAAAATAGAAATCCGCATCGGGATTGCTCCACCGCAAGAATTCGAGCTGCGTGGCTAGATCGGATTGATCTTACAACAACAAACACTCTGCGGGCTGGCCATCACGTCCGGCGCGACCAATCTCCTGCTAGTACGACTCGAGTGAACCGGGAGGTCTGGTAGCAGAGCGACTTACCACCGCCGGTCGGCATCAACACTAATGAGTGTTCGCCGCTGACAGTTCGTTCGATTACTTGACGCTGTGAACGTAAGCGTCCGGGTTAGGCGTGTTGCTACAGAGGGTCTCGAGCCTGGTTTTTGGTGCTCGAATCGACCAGGCGGACTGGAGGTAGGAGATGCGCCTCGTGGCTTGCTACTGGGCGCTGGTCTGGAGGCTGGCGGAGTTGGCGTAGGGATGAATTCCTTCCAGACCAGCTTGGAGGCGGTAGTAGAGTAGGTTCTCAGCGACTAGCTGCTTTTCTTGGAGGCGGTGGTGGTTCACATGTTGTGGATGCATGGCGGCCCATCGGTCTGGCAGCAAGCTCAGCAGCAACGGTGCGCCCAGCTTCAAGTCTTGAGGGCTGTACTGCTCGGCCTGCGAGAGCTTCAAGAAGATATCTTCCAAATAGTCTTGAATCGATAAGCAATGCCGCACAGCACTGCTCACGATGCTAAACAGTTGCATGCGGCCAGGAGCCGCCTGGGCCGAGCCCAGGAACATCCAATTCTTGCGACCAATCGTCAGCGGGCGAATCACACGTTCGGAGTGGTTGTTATCCAGCGGTAGATGTCCATCACGCAAGTAGCGTTGTAGCGATTCCCATTGGTTGCGAAGATAGCCAACCGCTTGACCGATATCGCTCTTGGGTAAGAGCCTCTTGACTTCATCCTGTTCGAGCCACTTCCGCATGCGCTGCCAGATAGGAACTGCATCGCGCTGCCGCAATTCCAATCGCTCCGCAGCACTCAACTCTGCACCGCGATACTCCACTGCGTACAGTTGCCGAAACATCGAAACCATCTGCGTCGCTAAGACCGGATCATTGCTTTCCGCCTTGACGAACTCACGTCGCGTATGCGAGTTGCAGCTCTGATGTAAAATGCGACCACCGCTGCGCGTTGCCAAGTTCGCATTGACACCGGCCGCATCGCCGACGAAGGTCCCTTGGAAGTTAGCCAAATGCGCATCGATTACCGAGTTCTTTTGAGTGAGCGACCAATAAAATATGTTGTACGGTGCGTAGGTCCAACGCGGGTCTTCAAAATTTGGAGGCGGATGAATGGGCGCATCAACGTCAATAATCTGACCCACTAAGTTCGGATTTCCCAGAAGTTCACGCGGAGCATCCAGGCCGCTATACAACCAAGCGAAACTTTTTGCGGAACCATCGCCGCCAGACTTGCTCGGCTGCGCACCAGATCGCTGAGCCTTGAGCTTGGCTGCAAGTTCTTTGTGCCGATTCTTTTTGCGATTGTCCAGTGAACGCTGATCTTCATCGCTCAGCTCATCTCGCAGCAAGACGGTTAGCGTGGTGGCGTCACCCAGCACGATGGGTTGTTTCAGCACGCAGTCGGACATTTGTGCAAAGAGTGGATTGATACACGCCACTGCGTAGTTGATCAGATCATTGCTGGTCGAGCGACTAGGATGCCAGCCACTCTGTCCGAAGTAGTCTTGCTCGCGATAGGTCGACATGTGAAAGCCGAATTTCATCGCGACGATGGCAGCAATCACACTGAAGTCGTACTTACAACCCTCGACAATCGCTGGTAGTGTAGGGGCCGCTACGATCGGCGACTCACTAGTATCGACCACATCTTTTTTCACATATTGATGACGAACAATGCGTTCGACATAGACAGTTGGTTTTTCGAATCGCAGCCGCTCGAAAATTTTCGAACCGAAAAACTTCAAGTCCACTTTTTGTTCGTCGGGCAAATCCAACACAACCTCACGACGCTCCAGATGAGCTGGGAATTGTTCGCGAGTTGACTGATCTTGATGACGCGCGTTGCGGGCCTTGCGGCGGGCTTCAAGTTCCGCCAACTTGGCTAGATCGTAGGCCTGCTGCGCAGCACGTTGAGCCTCGACAATTTCGGGAGGCAGTACCTCGCTGGAGGCCTCTGCTGAGTCCTGTGCATCGTCGCCAAAGTTCAGTAGAGGACTATCGACGTGCCGATGCGTCGTTCACTACGACGGCCACAGAGCATATCAGTGAGCTTCTTGTTGGCCGCTTCCAACTCAAGCACTTTCTGCTTCAGTGCATCACGCTCGGCTACTACACTAGTGACTGTTTGGGATAGGGCGAGGTACTGAGACTTGAGCGAGTTGGACTCGCGCAGCAACGACTCATTGTCCGCGCGCATCTGGGCGATGAATTGCCGTGATGACTCATTGTCCGCGCGCAGTTGCGCAGTGACTTGCGTCAAATTGACGAGTGCTGCTTCTAGTTGTTGGGGAGTCATCATGTCCGCAATCGTAGCAAGTTCAGCGGAAAAGCAAGAGCTGTGAAAACGAAAAAACCGAATGCTCCACGCTGGTCTGCGCGTGTCGCATTCGGCTTCATCGTCGGTCTGGGACGTACTGTCAAAATCGCTTAAGCCGCAGGTACTCCAAGCTGGACTGGCTGGTATCGCTTGCGACGTTTGGCTGTACTCAAATCAATTCCGCTCAAGACAAGCATCAGTGTTGTTGCGTCTACTTCGATTGCCAATCCTTGGCCATCGGCGGGCACGCGCTGGAAGCAGCCTTGCTCCAAACGTTTATAGAACAGGCTCAAACCGTCGCGCTCCCACTGTAGAATCTTGCATCGATCGAGCACTCGATTGAAGAACACAAAGTAGTCGCCTTCCAAAATATCCTTCTGGAAGTCTCCTTTGACAATGCCACACAAACCGTCAAAACTTTTACGCATGTCAGTTGGCAAGGCATGAATGAAGATCCGCGACTGACTGGACAGACTAAGCATGTCGCGACTCCTGAGCGGAGCGATTCAAACTACTCAGCACCGCTTCCAACGCCGCTAGATTCGAAGCCGGAACTCGCACCACCATGCCATCAGCCAGAGAAACCTCGATCCAAGACGGGCCACTACTGGCTACAGCCACCGTGGGCAGCGGCAGTTGGACAAAGGCCTGCAGCGCTCGACGACCGCTGGGCAGGTTGCCCGCAATGACGCTCCCACTATCGGCCATCGCAAATCGACGTCGCCACGAATAAAAGTTGCCTTCGTGAAGGCCATTGTCGCGGCAAAAGCGAGCAACCGAAACCTCACTTTCCCGTTGCCTGCGAACCCACTCCCGACGCTCTTCCCACACCGATTCCTCAACACGACCAGACATAGACACGATTCCTTCACACGAGTTGGAAATTCAAAACCAACCCATGAAACTAACCGACCCGTCAAGACTGCCTAACCCGGACGCTTACACGAAGGTCGACGTTGTTGATTCGGACCAGATTGTCCTTTCCATCGACGCAAGCAATAATCCATGGGGTCAAACTGGCGACGTAATACTCAGGTTCCACGGTGTTCGATCGGCCACGGGATTAGATGACTGCCTCGACGATGTTTGGCTTTATGAAGAATTGCACGAC
This sequence comes from Pirellulaceae bacterium, assembly GCA_041741715.1. Classification (GTDB taxonomy): domain Bacteria; phylum Planctomycetota; class Planctomycetia; order Pirellulales; family Pirellulaceae; genus Aureliella. Next base: position 23,905 of record JBGSJT010000228.1, read on the forward strand.
GCCAACGGTGCCACAGAGCTATGCGTGCTGCTGGAGGCCGGGGAACTTCGTGTTGTGGCAGATCGCCTTTCAGTGAAATGCGAGCCATGAGCAAAATCTCGGCGAACCAAGTGTTGCACGGTAGTTCCGGTGGCCGATTTACTTTGCACAATTTGTCACCTCCCGGAACACCGTGAACACCACCGTTCGTCCAAATAGGCTGGAGTTTCACCATGAAAAGACACGGCCTTACCCTAGTCGAATTGCTGGTAACGTTTGTTTGCATAGCCATCGTTATGTCGCTCCTGATTCCGGCGGTCAGTTTCGTCCGAGAATCAGCCCGTAGGACCTGCTGTCTGAATAACATGAAGCAACTAGGATTAGCGATTCAAAACTCGACTGACTCAAGGAAAAGATTGCCACCTATATACAACAACCTTACTTCAGTACCACCAGTAAACGATGGTGGTCGCATAGAGATGACGTTTCTATCCTGGCGTACTGAATTGCTGCCCTACATAGAACAGCACAGTCTTTTTACGTCGATAGACTTCTCCCGTCCTGCTACGGATGCGGCAAATCTTGTATCACTTCGAACTCAAATTGCATCGTACGTTTGTCCTTCCTCAACGGTCTCGCCGCTTGTAGATGCTTACTCGCTCAACAGTTTGGTGCGTGGGCAAGCTGCTCGAAGTGACTACGAAATCATCTTAGGTATTCAATCTGGCATAAGCACTGAACGTAACGATCGATTCAACGGAGTTCAGTTTGGGCCGTGGGGTGAGCGCCAGGAAAACGGCAAGTTTCGAATCGCGAGAATGTCAGATATTGCGGATGGACTATCTAACACAATACTCGTTGCTGAGAAAACACAACGACCAAAATGGATTGAACGCAAAATCATGACAGGGATCGTCTACTTTGGTCCGCGACCACCCGAAGATGAGATGTTCGGAAATTTAGCTGCTTGGGGAATTAGTTCGCCAACCTATTGGCTTATCACGTATCCGGAAGTTGGAGTAAATGACACAAATCTTGTCGGACTATTTTCGACGCATAATGGGATTGCAAACACTGTCTTCGCGGATGGGTCGACTCATTCGATTGCCGAATCCACAGATCATCGGGTACTGTCGGGACTCATCACTCGTGATGCAAGCGATACTTCCGCGTTTCCCTGACCAAGAAAATGGACGAACCAAGCGTTGAACGGAAGTTCGCGATGCCGTCCCGTCTGCTAATATATCAAACTCGCGAACTCCGTTAACGCCATCGTTCTGCCATCTGATCATGACTACTCCCACTCGCGATTCCTGCCGAAAAGAAAGCTGTCTCAATGCGGATGAGCAGTTCTCGCGAATACTTCGTCGCTGGAGCGACTGTCCTTTTGGATCATTCGATGACGACACAAGCAATCACGAGGCCTTACGTAATGCGACGGAATTCCTGATCTGTCGTGTCTTGAAACGCAGCACGAACGTATCACATCATGAGTATTGGTGCGACGGGACTGATTTCGTCCAAACAAGTCATGGCGACCACAGATATTTCTTTGGCGGTGCGTGCATATTTTCAGACCGTCATGCAAACACCATGTGGCTTGGCCCTTTTGAGCTTTCACTCGCATATTCACCAACTAACCTAGAAATGCCCACATCGGTGACGCTTCGATTGGGGCACGTCTGCAGGGAACACACGATTTCTCGCCGCTTTCCAGCCGGTAGAACGTACCGCCTATACGCGATCGCCCATTCACTTTTTGGGGAACGGCCATCTGACGACCATGGCTGGGCGGTAGACAGCACGCTTTGTCCTTACAATGAGGCAGAACCATAACATGCACGGGAGGACGGCTTACGGCGTTTGCTACAATGGATGACTTTCTCACCGTCCCCCGTGATGTCTACCGTTCCGGACGCTTGAGTATTCTTTGATTCGCAATTCAACGCGAGCAAATGCTCATGAAACGATGCGCGTGGGGATGCTGATGATCGGACAGGCTCGAACGGAGCGGACCACTAGTTGCGGTTGGCTTCCCAGGCTGGCGCGACTTGAGCCATCACTGCTTATACATACGTGGTCGGCTTTTTTGATCATCGCAAATTTTCCTGTCGTTACA
>JBGSJT010000229.1:0-4721 GCA_041741715.1 Pirellulaceae bacterium
GATCGCCAGTCTACTGTTCGTCGGGCCACCTGCAACAGGCAAGACCGAACTGGCCAAAGCGATAGCCGAATACCTGTTTGACGACGAGAAGAACATGCTGCGATTCGATTGCAGCGAGTTCTCTGGTGTCGAGGGGAAAACGCGGCTCATCGGAACACCAACCGGCTACTCGGGAGCTCAACAGGGCGGCCAATTAACGCGCCCCATGCTGTCCAACCCTCGACGACTGGTGCTCTTCGACGAAATCGAAAAGGCCTATTCTGGTCTCTTCGATCTCATGTTGTCTGTGATGGGGGAAGGGCGACTCACCGAACAAGGGAGTGGAAAAGTTGCTGACTTCACACAGGCCGTCATCATTCTGACGAGCAACGCCGAGCACGAGGCAATCGGTAGGCTGGCGACCCAAATCGATGAGCCGGTAGCTCTCGCGAGCGCGGTACGTTCGGTACTGAAGGACTCGGGGACCTTCCGCCCCGAAATCGTCAGCAGATTCGACCAGGTGTTTGTGTTTAAGCCACTGGACGAAGAGGCAACATCGCGTATTGCGGCCTTAAAGATCATTAGAACAAGCGAGGAATATGGCTTGAAAATCATGTCGATCGCCCCCGAGATCGTGCATGACATTCTGCGATCGGGTGATGGGGAAGTCGATGCACGTGAACTCGTACGCCTGGTTGATGCAGCCCTGGGAGAACTGCTCTTGCGGTCGAAGGAGATGGGGTACACCTCGATTGCAATCGCGGCAGACGAACACCGGAAACCAGTCGCGACTCCGGTACTTAGCCACTGTTGAGATCGAAAGGCTTCAGACTACCTCCGTAGGAACACCGACATGCAACTCGAACAACGAAATTTCCGAGCCGACCCACTGAAGCTGAAGCGATTGCGCATCACCGCAAATATGTCGGCCAAGGATTTCCAGGAAAGGACCGGCTTGCACAAGGATACTGCGCGGAAAATCTTGCGTGGTGATCCTGTGTTCCTTAGCACTCTTTCGCTGGCTGTGCTTGACGCGTTTGGTATCGCAGATCCCATCGAAATTCTTCATCCACACGAGTTGGCCGAACTCGGTCTGAAGACAGAGTTCCCGGCACCCGGGCACATTCTGGAGTGGGAGATTGACGCATACTTAAGCGGCTGGCAACAAACATCCAATGGACTTCAGTACCAACTTCTCCGCCTGCACCATCGCTACTTGGAAAATCGTATTGCCCGAGGGAAGTGCTACGAACTGCGGCACCTGTCAACCCAGCAGCGAGAGCAACTGGAGCAATATCTTGTTCGGCATGCTGAAGTTTGCGAGAAGACCGAAGGCCATCCCAACGTAGCCGTCAATCTAACGTCTGCCCCCGTCGACGGCCTTTGGTGGGTGTTGGATCGCTGGGAGGATGGGGAGACGTTGGAGACGCGCTTGGGCCAAGGTGCTCTCAGCGATTATGAACTGAATTTCATTATGCGAGGCATCGCAATGGGGCTCGCAGAACTGCACCGTTGCGAGGTAATTCGACGTGAATTATCCCCGAAATCGATCTTGCTTCGGGAACGTGATGACCGCCCAATTTTGACAGATATGGAACTGGCCAAGCTCACGAGCGGCAAGCCAACAGTTTCCCCGGAACGTTGGCCTGACGATCCATATCGAGCGTTGGAAGTCTGCAGTGGCTCACCGTGCGATCCGCGCGCCGACGTGTACAGCTGGGCACGCATTTTCGTTCATGCCGCCAATGGTAGCTTGCCACCGCGTGGCGAAGAGCAACTGAATCCGTGCGGGGCCATTCCCAATAAAGTTCGCGAACTGGTCTTAAAAGCAGCTTCAATTGCCCCGTCGATACGCCCGACGAATATGGCTGAAGTACTCGACGTTTTGCGAGTCTGGTCATGAACTCTAAGGTGTTCGAGTACTTCTTTGATCCACTGGACCTGGAGCCTTTTTATTCGAGGCTGCCAAGAGCGGTAGCCAGCGCCCCAGGCCCACGGACTGCATTGACTGTGCCCGCAATCGCCGCTCCACAAATCACAATCTCATCCTGTGAACTTAGTGCAGTTCTCGCAGAACCAGCCGTTCAAAATCCGATCGCAAGCGTGGCAACGCTCGCTCCCGTCACTCACCAAGAAATTGAAAAGCCGGTTGTAGGGCCCATCCATCTAGAACGCAATCGGGTACGGCGTTTGATCAGTGTACATGCGTTGGGGCAGTACGTTTTCTGTCGCCGTTCGGCCATTCTGGCAATTGAGACTGGCGATCAGTCTGACGTCGACGAGACCTTGCCAAGACTTACCTATTTGCCCAATTTTGACCGGGAAAAGATTGAAGAAGCACTATCTGCCAAGATCACACAACTTGGCTTCTTCTTATTTCATTCGCTGCTCGTGCTCGGCCTAATGTACATCGGATTGGCAAAGCAGAGCCGCTTACTTTTCTACCCGAGCTTAGTTGGCGTTTTGGGACTGGGAGTGTGCACGCTTGAAACACTTGTGAGCATTGCGATTCTAGCCGCCAGACGCCGCAATGCCCTACGCGCAGAAGATGGCGAACCCGAACCGGACATCCGTATGACTGAGTCCGTCAATTGGTGGTCGATGTTAAATGCCGGATACGAGCCCATCCGGCATGAAAGCCCCTTTCAGCATCCCGACCTTCCGTTGATCGGCGCTCCGTGGAGAGTTCTGCAGCGGGGAAGCCAACGCATTCCGGTCATCAAAGCAGGTGGACAAAAGCTGGGTAATAGCAAGAACCGGCTCTATCCGAAACACGAAGTGCGGCTAGTTGCCTATGCCTTGCTGCTCGAGGCGACCAACCACATTCACGTGCCGTATGGGCTGGTATTTCCCGTCGATTCGCCCCACGGACTCGCATTTCCAATTACCGACGAACTGCGTAGTCGAGCTCGGAAAATGCTTCGGGATCTAGAGCGAACTCTGGCCGACTCTCAACAACGGGGCACGCATCCCGAGATCCCCGGCAATCGTAGTCGCTGCGCCAACTGCGATCTCGGTAGGCCGGAAAAAATCACTGAGTCCGAGGTCAGAAATGCTCGCAAGGCAAATGAACAACTTGTCGTGTTGACGCATCATTCGGGCAGTTTGTTTCACTGCAAATGCGCAGATCGATTCGGATCCGCACCACCTCATCGAACGACAACGAAACTGAATTTATCCGCAACGATTGGGTGAAAGCTACTTGTGACGTGGTCCACCAAACAAGCGTGACAGCGAGTCGATTACCGTAACAACCAACTCCTCGAATCGACTGAGTCGACCACCCTTTTTGAAGCAGAAATGGAGCGAATCCCATGCGTCAAGCCATTCACGAGAAGTCGCAAAACGGCTGTCAGGGTGCAATTGCAATCCGGTTCCAATGCACTGATCCAAGAGACGGATCGATTGCTGTGGCAGGCGTTTCGACTTTGAAATCAATTCCGAAGGGGGGCGATACGCGTTTTCAACTTTGCCCATCAGTTCGGGCAGACCTGCTTGGCCGCCGAGTCCATCATAAGGCACAGAAAGCGTCAGAAGCTCATAGGCGATCGACGACAGTGAAAACACATCAGAGCGGAAATCCACCACGGCATGTTTTGACAACCGCTCGGGAGCCGCGTACGGAAAAGTCAGCTCGTCGGATTCGCGTTTCGCTGCCTGCTCCTGTGGCCAAGCAGATCCAAAATCGATTAACACAAGTTGTTTCGTGCCACTTGAAAGCACAATGTTCGCTGGAGAAACGTCTCCGTGAATCATGGAATTGCGGCGATGGTAATGCGACAGCCCATGAACTAATCCTCGAACCAAGCGGACGACTTCGGGCACACTTGGACGCGGTGTTTGGTGATTGCGTACAGCGTCCAAATAGCTCTTCAAGTCAGTGCCGTCGACCCACGCAACAACCACAAATAGATGCTCTCCCTGCGTCACGAAGTCGACGATTCCCGGAAAGTTTCGGTTGGTGTTTGAACCACTCAAGCGTCGCAAAATCTCCAACTGCTGACGCGAGATTTTGGAGCGGGAAAACTGGTAGAGCGTGCGAAATCCGCCGTCTGGCCCTGCATGGGAATCGAACACTCGAAAAGCTGCGCGGCTACTCAATTTCTGAAAAGCAAAATAGGTGCGTCCTCGAACACGAAATGTCTCGAGAACACTTTCCGTACGCCCTCGGAATCGAATCGTTTTTCGGTGATCGCTATCCATGGAGCTGCTGGCTTCGTCGGCTCTGGTGAGTTTTCCAGCTCGCGTTGGCCAAGCGCAGCATTGGGGATCGATGGTGGAACGTGATCAATTTACTCAAGAAATAGCCTAAACCCAAGCCTGGAAGGGAGTTATCAACATGAAACAAGGAGCAATTCTTGTAGCGCGGCGTCGCAGCCAGACCACACAGGTTTGGACCGGCATTTTTGCTGAAAATGCCATGCCCTGCGAATTATCCTACCCGGTTTCTAATTGTCGGTTCGGATTTATTGAATTCGATTTGGCAGAAGGCTCGTACGGCGTCTGCCGGGTACCAGAGTGTCCCCAGCGTGGCCCGTATTACCAATGGCTTTCGCGAAAATCAGCTTTGCATGAAATATCCCGTGGAACTGGAGGCAAGCAAGTGCTGACATTTTTTGAATACTTGAGACGAAGAGCGTTTGAATCAATCGTTGAAGGGGCCGAACAAGCGGTTGATTTTCTCGAAGCGAAAACGGAGCGCCGCAGTTCGAACGCTGAAAAGGCTCTAACCCAGACTCTGA
>JBGSJT010000230.1:0-7199 GCA_041741715.1 Pirellulaceae bacterium
CGTATCGAGTATTACCAATGCCTATTCACTATCACATCGCGTTCCCAAAGTCCCAGCTCGACACCCTTCATCTCTAGCGCATCGACACGAATGGCCATAAAATCCTCCTGTGCCTCTCAAATTAGATCGACAGGAAAATTGGGAATGCCATGCAGCCATTTTCCTGTCGTCAAATCTTCCTGTCGTCTCGAGTATTACCAATGCCTATTCACTGCAATATCGATTTCCCAAGATTGAGCGAAGATGAAATGCGGACGATTGATTACGCAGTAATGAGGCATGTCTTCGATACCCATAATGAGCTGGGACGACTGTGCGACGAATCTGTTTATCAACGCGGACTATTGAGACGATTGCAACTAGCCGGTATCGAAGCGTCAATCGAAGTACCCGTTTGGTTGACATTTCGCGAATTTTCAATCCAACGTTCGCTCGATCTAGTCGTAGCGGGAAAAGTGATCTACGAATTGAAAACCGTTGCTCATCTCTTGAAGTCGCATGAAGGGCAGCTATTAGAATATCTGTATTTGGTCAACTCAAATCGCGGAAAGCTTGTCAATTTCCGATCTGAGTCTGTTGAATCGCGATATGTAAACACCACCTTTGACCGATCGACAAGGCAAGGGTTTCAGTTTGATCAAGCCGACTTTACTGGGCATGAGTCTCTAGCCAGGTTAATACGCGAGTTGGTCGAAGATTGGGGAACAGGACTCAGTGCGTCGCTATATCGTCGAGCAATTCTTGGCAGCGTTAGCGGGGCCGTTGACTCCGAACAATTGCTGCCCATGGTTGCAGAAGGTCAAGCTGTAGGCAATCAACGATTCCATCTTCTGTACTCGCACACAGGACTTGGAGTAACAACGTATGCCGAAGCATCGCTCAACAATAGGCGTGACTTCGAAAAACTAATTGGGGCGAGCCCGCTAAGTGAGCTGTACTGGATCAACATTCACCATCATCACGTCAGGCTGGTAACAATTCGCAAGCCCTAGCGCCAAACCGTACGATGCGGTTACTCTCATTGCGCTGCAGATGCGAGGGAATGGACAGAAAAATGGGGATGTCGCGCAGCCATTTTCCTGTCGTTAAATCTTCCTGTCGTATCGAGCTTCAGCGCGTCGTGGGTGAGTCTCAACCGGCTTACATGTTAATCTCGTAGCCTTTGCGATTTTCGCGTGACAGGAAAGCGTTGGCTTGCTCGTCTCCGATAACTTCGCGTTTGTTTGGGTCCCACTTGATCGCTCGATTCAGACGCATGGCGATATTGGAGAGGTGACAAATCTCGAGCATGCGATTATGGGACCACACATCGGAGATGGGTTGTTTCCGCGACTTGATCCCTTCGATAAAGTTGGCGGTGTGGTTCTCGCTGACCGGTCCACCGTAAACCTCCTCAATCGCCCCCTCGGGAAGCGGATTGTCTTTGAGATCTTCCACGGGCTTGCCGGTAATCTTGCCGCGGTTGACGAAGAACTTCCCTTTCGTACCCTCGAACAGAATGCCGTTGTCCCCTTCGCTGGTGATGATCATCTCCACTTCGTTGGGCATGTCGACCTTGATGTTAAAGCTGGTGGCCGCGTTGTATTGATCGTTGACCAGCGGATGGCCATCCTTGTATTCGACCGGCAGAGAGAATTCGATGGGCACTACTTGGCTGGGGCCTGTCTCAGTTGCACCGAGCGCCCAACAGGCGATATCGACATGATGCGCGCCCCAGTCGGTGAGCTTGCCGCCGGAATATTCGTGCCAGTTGCGGAACGCATAATGGCAATTGCTAAACAGCGGTACACCCCCGCCGTAGCCCTCACGCATTTCAGGTAGCGCTCGATAGTCAACTTTCGGCGCTGGCCCAAGCCAAACTTCCCAATCAAGTTCTTTTGGGACAGGGACTACGGGGATCACCGGAGAAGATTCCATGCCATTGATCCCACAAGTTACCCTTTGAACAGTGCCGATGCGACCTTGTTTGACCAGCGCGATGGCTTGCAAGAAGCGTTGGTCAGATTCGCTGCGTTGCATTGTTCCAACTTGGAACACGCGGCCAGTCTCTTTAACCATTTTTTCTATCAGCTTCCCCTCTGCAATGGTCAGCGTCAGCGGCTTTTCACAGTAGACGTCTTTGCCAGCCAACATGGCTTCGACGGCGATCTTCGTGTGCCAGTGATCGGGGGTCGCAATCATCACGGCGTCGATCTCTTTTCGATCGAGGATGTGTCGATAGTCTTTGTAAGCATCGGGCTTCTTCCCCTGTTTCTTCTGCGTCTTTTCGACGTTGGCACCCAGCACATTGGCATCGACGTCGGCAAGTGCTGCGAAATCAGCAAACTTGAACGACTTGCTGGTGATAGCCCACCCTTGATTGCGCAGACCGATGGTGGCAAAGATCGGCCGGTCGTTGGATGATTGGCCGAGAGCTCGATTCAATGTGGGGCAGACCAGGCTGGCACCTGCTACGGCGGCAGTCGCATGCAGAAAATCACGACGTGTTGTTTGGCGAGCTACTGACATGAACAATATCCTTCTGGAAAAACGATTTAAGTGCTACGTAGGTAAAGTAGGTGAGAGACGTTGTCGTTAGTGGGATTTATGATAACCCAAACTATGGCTCTTCGCGAATTACCTCTATGGCGGACAAGGTTGCTCGCTCGGAACGCTCGAATTCGACCACCAAAGCAGCATTTACATCGATGTGCTCGTAAACTTTTTGAATGGGCTGGGCCGAACCGTTCTTAATGCCCGGCAGCGCTATCGCGGTGTCAACGACCTTGCCTTGCAGGCGAACTTCAAATGGTTGCTTGTGGGTCTCTTCGAGATTGGCGAAGTAGAGCTTGACGGTGTACTTGCAAGGTGCGTCGCTGGCTCCTAGCAGCGGTAGCTCGAATCGTATCAGTCCTCGCGCTCCCGATGTGAATAGCCACGGCTTGTCGGTGTCGTCTACTTTGACCGCCTCGGCATTGCGGCTGTACCACCCGCCACCAGATACCAGTTGCGGTTTCATGTCGAAAACAAATTCGAGGCGCTCGCGGGAACTCGGCCGTGGATAGCCGAACCACTCTTGTCCCGACAAATCCTTACGATCCCCAGGACCACCGAAATTGACCCCAAGTCGTTTGACGGGAGTGGTGTCACCAACTGCGCTGAAAATACCCCACGATTTGTTCTCGGTTTTAGGTTCCATGACTACCGTCGAAGCGATGGAGAATTGACAGACGCAACCGGCACTCGCTTCAGGGATCATGACGAGCCCATTGCCAGGTATGGCATTGATCCAGCACCCGAGTCGTTGACCAGCAAAATGGCGTGTGCCACTGTCGTGGTACAGATCGTAGTAGCCAATGAAGCCCGAACGAAAGAACATCATGTTGGGAGTGGCTGTGATCACGCCGCAATAATGTCCTGGTCGGCTAAATCGCCATTCAGATTCTTCGCCGGTTAGTGGGTGTGGGCGAGTCTTGGGCTTTCCGGTCAGCAGATCGAAGGCCCAAGGTTCAGCGTATATTTCGTCTCCGATCACGGCTGGGCGATTCATGTAGTTGGCATTCTTGGACCACAGTTCGAGACCGTTGGCGGCATCCAGCACAACCAACTTACGAGTTGCAAATTCACCAGCCAAGAATTGTTTCCAGTAGTGGCCATTGGCATTCGCTCCGCACAGAACGATATGTCCTTTGGCGAACATTAAAGTGAGATTCCCTCCACCCGCGCTGACGTCGGTGGTATCGGTCACGTTGACCGGCGTCTCCCACAGCTTCTCGCCGGTGTACCGATCAAGGGCCACAGCTACTCGCGCGTCGTAGCGTTTCATCTCCGCTTCAGCTTTAAGAGCTTCCTCGCCCGTTAAACTCTTCAAATCCCCTTTGTCCTTGCGATAGAGTTGCTGCCGCTGTTGAGGGGTGATCGAACTATCGACGAAGTAGACGCATGCGGGGCCAACGGCGATGGTGGTATGCAGAATATTGCCGCCACGATACGTCCAAATACGTTTGCCAGTCTTGGCATCGACGGCAAAAATGGCGTCGGTTTGACTTTTGACGGTCAGGCCGCGACGTTGCATGCGTGCTTCCAACTCTTCGCGAATAGTGCTGGTACCAAACAACTGACCTTGGTCGTAGGCCAGATAGGCCCAAGCCCGCTCGATACCGTCGGAGGTTTCGGGAGTTAGGAATTCGGCCTGAACGGAACCTGTCCCAGCATCCAGCGCCGTGCACGTATTCCCAACGGCGACGTACAGGGCGTCGTCGCTGGCCGCCAAGTTGTGTGTTTCGCGATTGTTGAACACACCTGTGCGAATAGCGCCGGGATTCTTATATTCCCATAGGAATGTACCGTTATAAGCGTCGTAGGCCCTGACGCTTTCGGTTCCTTGGACAAACATGCGACCGTTGGTTGACAGTGGAGCCCCCGCCGCTTCGTGACGATTGACCGTCGCGCTGGGTCCTGGGTCGCCATACCACAACACACCCAGCCCATCGCGAATCAGATGATCTTCAGTGTAAGAGGTATTGGCGACGTTGCCATATTGATGCGACCAATCACCCGCCCCCGCTAGCTTGCCACGCCGCAATGAGAACCATGGCGCGGCAGCCACAACGTCCCCTTCGTCTTGACGGTAGAACTGAGTCAACCACTCTGTCACCTCTTGTTGGCCGGATGCGTGTAGTGCATGTGGCGCATCGTCCGGTCGTCCTAACATCGCGACGCCACCGCACGGCTTGAGGTGGTGCGCGACCTGCTCCGGTTCACACGGCAATTGGCCCGAAAGTAAATACGAGTCGGAGACAATGAGGTTGGCGAAGTAGTTCGAAAAGGGCAATTCGATCAGCTCTTTTTTCTGCGCATCAGCCAGGGGCGCGTTCACAATCGTCACGCGCGTAGCGTGAATCCCCGCCCGCTCGAGTACTTCCCGAGAAGCGGTAGCCTTCTCCACATCGGGCTCGACACCAAATACCGTCAACTGGCTTTGCACCGCCAGCTCGTAAGCCAATCGTCCTTGCTCACTCCCCAGCACGAGACAGAAGCCGCTGCGTTGGCCACTCCGCTCCAGTATCTCCTTGGCCGTGGTTTGATAAAGCTGAGTGAATTCGTCCTTCGGGAAAGGTGGCACAAATGGGGCCGGCCAGCTTTGAACGACGCTCGCCTCCGGGATCTTATTGTGGAAGCCATAGATATGTCCTTCATCGGTGCTGACAGTCAGCACATTGTTGTCCACCGCCAAACCACGGACGTTGCCAACTACGGTTTGTTCCCACACTTTTCTGCCACTGTCTCGATCGAGAGCCACAATTTGGTTCAGGCCGCCTGCCAGAACCAGATTGTCTGTGGCGATCAACACATCATCGAAATCGCTGGGGTACTCCCAAATGATTCCAACTCCAGCGTACTTTTTCATGTTCGCTTGGTCTTCGGCCAACTTACTAGGATCACTGCGATCATCGCGGGTCTTGAGGAACCACTTTTGTTTCTCCTGACTGGCCCGCGCGTGTTCCGCACGATCGACACAAAAGATTTTTTCACCGTCGAGCAGATACGCAAATTCGCCGCTCAGGACCATTTGTCGACCGCTGATCCACGATGCGCCTACGTCGCCGGTACGGTCGTCCATGGCCAGGAAATGGTGTGGTCCTCCCGAGTAGACTTGTCCGTCGCCGAGCAGGGCCTTGGTTCCACCCACAACTCCACCTGCGTCGGTCCGCCACGAATGCTGTTTTTGAAAGAGTATCTCGCCGGTCCGCTTGGAGACGGCCACGGGCAACGAACGACCGGACGGGACATACAGGTTTTCTGCGTTGCACAACAGGTAGCCTTGGGGTGAAAGTTCATTGCGTCCTGCGTCTTGCTCGCTAATCGAGTCATTCCGCCAGACCACGCTTCCATCCTTGGCATTCACCGCGCACAGGTAGACCATCTCATGTGGAAAGACTCCCGCCCCAAAGTATGCAATGTCCCCATCGATCAGCACACCAGTTCGCACTGGCCAGCGCGAGATCATTTCGCCGCGCGAGAGCAGGCGATCATCCTTGGGCCCCACGCGCAGCTTCCAAATTAATTTACCTTCCGTCGCATCGAGACAGTAGACACAACCATCATCGGAACCCGCGTACACATTGCCATGCGCCAATGTGGGTGCCAAGCGGATTGGGCCATCGGTATAGAAGTTCCACAGCGGTTGGCCAGTCAGCGCGTCGACGCAATGCACACGATGATCCACGCTACTCCCAAAGTATGCTCGTCCCTCGGACATGACGACTTGCAAAGCATCATCGAAGTCGACGCGATGCAGCATGACGTGACCTTCGATGGGGGTATTGCGCGGACCTTCCCAGGCAATGATCGGCTTGGTGGGCGATTTGTAGGTCCAAGCCAACTTCAGCGCGGGGTCGAGCCGCGAAGAGGTGAAGCCGACGCGCTGATTACCATTCAGATAGGCGGCCCAATCACCATTGGCCGTGCCGATGGTGGACCAAGCAACAAGACTTAGCATCAGCCCATTCAAGAGGAAACCGTTCAATGCCGGACTCGCAAGTTTTACGACTTTCATGGTGGGATTCCGATGCTAGGTCTGTGACGGTGGGAGTCGAACTGCTAACACCACCGTTATAGCACACCGGACACACCGCGATTCGCCAGAATACCACCAGTCTCAGAATATAGGTCGTACTTCGAAGTCGACCAATCGGCTAGCTGCGGTGCGCGCGGAATGGGGGTTAAACCACAGGCTCGCTGAATTAAAAGCAGCACAACCCAGAAGTATCACTCCCGTGATAAGCATCGAAGGCAGAGGATTAGTCAATACCCATTCATAGTGTGTTTTGGTTCAGCGGCAAGTTGAAACTCAGTTGGCCTGTGTTAGCGACTGTTGGAGGGTTCGGACGGTAAACTTCTAACGTCCGCAGTGTAGGTTTTCCGCATTGGGGCAGTAGAATCTGTCGGGCCGTTGGCCCTGTGCGCGGGCCGTCGGCCTGACTTCCCCGGCCTGCTGCCTTGTCATTACCCACAATTCATAAGACTAAATCGCACCAACTAGGCGCATGCCGTCAAGTAGTGACTGCAATTTTTGAAATCCGCGCCAGATGGTTTGCCAGCCGGGTTCACCGTCACCTTTTCTTCCAAGGAACGCACCGAGTTTGGCAAGTTCCCGAAAAAATTCGTACACCGTTAATCCAGTTAGTTTCAGTTTTGGTCGGGCTAGCTTTAAGCAT
>JBGSJT010000231.1:0-7948 GCA_041741715.1 Pirellulaceae bacterium
ATGAAGCAGCGTCAATCGCATGAGCAAAAGTATTTGCGAGAAGTAAAAGAAATACAGGCCAGCCGCGTGGCGGTCATTCCATGGCAGATTGAGCCGCCAATCGGACTTCAAGCCCTCAGCCGACTGACTCATTCCGAGTTAACCGCTGCGAAATCATAAGGAGAATCAAAATGGCCAAAGTTCAAGTCCTTGGTACTGGCTGCTCGAAATGCGGGTATCTATTGAAGAATGCCCAAGCGGCTGCTAGCGAGCGACAAGCTGGCGATGTGGTTGAGAAGATCAACGACATCATGCAAGTCCTCGAGTTCAACCCGTCAGCGCTGCCTGCTCTGGCGATCGACGGCAAGGTAGTCACTGCCGGAACCTTACCTTCACCGACTGAAATCAAACATCTTATCGAACAATCCCAAACTATGGAGAGCCAATCATGAAGTCCAAAACCATATTTAGTATCGTGCTGCTAGCCTTTGTTGCCGTGAGCGTCGTGTTCGCGCTTCGCAAAGTTACACCCGATGCAGCAACCAGCAAAGATCAAGCGGTTGCATCAAGCGAATCGGGAATCGCCGCGACGCCGGTGGGCCTCGACGCAAAGCTGGCTGAGACTCAGTTCTCTGCTGTGTACTTTCACGCACCGCATCGATGCCCGACGTGTCGCAATATTGAAATCTTCTCGCACGAAGCGTTAACACCTGAGATCGAAGCTGGCACGCTCGCTTGGCAGATCGCCGACTATACCGCTGACGACAACGCATCGCTCGTTGATCAGTTCAAGGTGTTCACGTCGACGGTTGTGCTAGTCGAAGTGCAAGATGGCAAAGTTGTCCGCCGGAAGAACCTAGAAGAGGTCTGGAATCACACCAGCGATCAAGCCGACTTCACTGCCTTCATCAATCAAGCTTGGTCTGCATTCAAAGCATCGTAATTGGAGAACTTCAGCCATGAATGGCTATTGGCTAGCAGCTGGTTCAGCACTGTGGCTGGGAGTTTTGACCTCCATCAGTCCGTGTCCATTGGCGACAAATATCGCCGCGATTTCGTACGTCAGTCGCAGCTTGGGACAGTCGTGGAAGACAATTGTTTCCAGCTTGCTCTACACCCTTGGTCGCGTGTTCGCTTATAGCGTGCTCGGAGCAATGGTCGTGGCCAGCTTGCTATCCGCACCGGGCCTAGCGGTCTGGTTGCAGAAGTATCTCAATTTATTCCTTGGACCACTCCTTGTCCTCGTCGGCATGGTGTTGCTCGGACTGATCGAACTCCCCATCAGTTCAGGCCGCGGCATGCAAAAGCTAAGAGAGAAGTTCGAAAAGCTCGGTATGGTCGGAGCAGGCTTGTTGGGTCTACTGTTCGCATTGAGCTTTTGCCCCGTCTCGGCCGCACTCTTCTTTGGCAGTTTGATTCCGCTGGCAGTGAAGAACGATTCGAGTGTGTTTCTTCCGGCGCTTTACGGCATCGGAACCGGCGTTCCCGTGTTGGTCTTTGCCATGCTGCTGGTCTTTGGCAAGCAATCGTTCTCCGTCTTCTTCAAGAAAGTTACCAGCGCCGAAACTTGGCTACGCCGAATCACTGGCGGCAGCATTTTGGCTGTGGGAATCTACATCACTGTCCAACAGATTTTTCTGAGCTGACCGGAACTGTATCATGAATCAAACTTCGTTTCTCAACAAGCATTCGCGATGGATGCGCACGCCCTGAGTACCCCGTACTACTCGCCATCGTCGCTGGTGCCGTCTGATACATCCACAGACAACCGATTCCAGAAACCGTCTCACCAAACGTATACAATAACCTTTCTTCTAAGGAAAAAGACAAATGCCAAATTTAACACACAAATCTTGCTATGGTACGATGTTGCCACATGGCCACCCTCGCCATCATGCCGATGGAAAAGCGTTCAAGTTCCGTGAGGTCGGTCCGGTCGGAATGGCTCCACGTAAGCTCCAGCGACATAGCCGTTGACGATTCTCGCGGTGTTGGCATCGACACCGTTGACGACCAGTTGCACCGGCGCTCCTCCGGGCCGCCTGAGCTGCTCCGAAAAATCTTCTCGCAGATGCAGGATGGCATCGACGCGACGTTCCATTATGGCTTGCTTTGCCGCCGGCATCCCGTGGACATAGATCGCGTTGAAGTACAGAGAATGTTCTAGTTCGGCACAGAGGCTGTCTGCCCTCAACAGTCCCGCTGTCAGCCGCATCAGCGTTGTCTTGCCTGCGCCATCGGGTCCAATCAGCCCAGTGATCTTTCCCGCTGCAATGCGGGCATTGACCTCATCCAGCGCCACAACCGTCCGTTTCCCTGAGCGGAAGCTCTTGATTACGTCGTCAAAATGTAAAGCGACTTCGTTGGAAGTTTGGGCCAAAGTCATTTTACGCCGGCTTCCGAGACTTACTCTGCCGAATCTTCTGCAATACTAGGATTAGACTTTGCTGCTCCGCTCGTCTCGCCGCCACGGATTTGGTCGAGCCGAATCTTGCCTGTCGCCGGCATTCCCAAACGAAGTTCGTTGTTCGGGTTTCTGACAAACACCCGAATCTGATAGACAAGTTTGCTGCGAAGCTCACGAGTCTCGACGGGCTTCGGTGTGAACTCCGCAGAGGGCGAAATGAAGCCAACCCATCCTTCGTATCGTTTGTCCGGAAAGGAGTCGGTAATGACGTCTGCTTTCATGCCTTCAAAGACCTTGCCCAAATCTGGCTCAGCAACGTAGGCACGTACCCAGACCGGATCGGTCAATGCAACGGTGTATACCGTTTTTTGAGGCGATGCCATGTCGCCAACTTCCAGGATTCGATTTTGAACGACACCATCACTCGGTGCGTCAAGTGACGCATCCTTCAAGTCGTGTTGGATTTGAGACAACTCGGCCTCATATCGTTTGAGCATCGCCTTTGCTTCGGTAATGTCTTCTTTTCGAGGTCCAGCAATTAGCAAGTCGAGTGTTGCCTGCAAGGCCTGCGTACGGGCGACAAACGTATGGCAGATAGCAGCCGACGATTTCGGCGAAAGCCGTGATGATGAAAAGTATCGCGATTCTGATGAGTTCCATACCAATTCCGATTTTGTCAGTTTTTGTTGGTCGCCACGATTGGCTTCGAATTGGGAGAACGAACCGCTGGTTCTATTGGCGTAGGCTACCAGCGCCAGCATCACAGGGACCTCCACCAACACACCTACGATTGTCGCCAGCACAACCGGCGACGCCGCACCAAACAAGGTAATTGCGACAGCTACCGCGAGCTCAAAGAAATTGGACGCACCAATCATGCCCGCAGGTGCAGCAACGTCGTGATGGCAGTGGAGGCGGTAGCAGGCTCCATAGGCCAGGAAGAATATTAGCACCGTTTGGATGATCAGCGGAACGGCGATCAGCACGATGTGCAGCGGATTGTTGATGATCACCTCGCCTTGGAACGAAAAAATCAAGACAAGCGTTAGCAACAGTCCGGCAATTGTGATGTTATTGAACTTGGGAATGAAGGCGTTTTGAAAGTACTCTTCGCCCTTGGAGCGGATCACCAGATTTCGTGTGAACACTCCACCAATCAGTGGTACCACCACAAATAGTAGCACGGAGACGATCAGAGTCATCCATGGAATCGTGATCCCACCGATGCCGAGCAAGAAAGCCACGATCGGTGTGAATGCTACCAGGATGATCAAGTCGTTGGTTGCCACTTGAACGACGGTGTAAGCCGCATTTCCGCGGGTTAGGTGGCTCCATACAAAGACCATTGCCGTGCAAGGAGCAGCTCCAAGCAAAACTGCGCCGGCCAGATAGTCCTTGGCCAGCTCGGGTGAAATCCAGGGTTTGAAGGCCACATAGAAAAAGAAGGCCGCGATGCCAAACATCGTGAATGGCTTGATCAACCAATTCACGACCCAGGTAACAAATAGGCCCTTCGGATTCTTCCCAACGTTCTTTACGCTGGCAAAATCGACTTTCATCATCATTGGGTAGATCATTAACCAGATCAAAATCGCGATCGGAATCGAAACGTTGGCGTACTCGAACTTTGCAAGAAATGCCGGGACCGTTGGTGCGAATTTACCAATGAGCACCCCGATCACCATGCAGAGGGCGACCCAGTAGGTCAGATTCTTCTCAAAGAAGCTGATTGCTGAGTTTTCAGATTTATCCATATCGATTGTCTTTCTGATTTATTTAGTTTCGTGCGGTATATTCCAAAGCGTCGAGCGATGAATTCGGAGAAGAGCCACGCGAGTCATGCCTTAGCAGCACCTCGCTTTGGACGACATCCTTCGATTGCTCTTGCCAATGCCCGAAACGCTTCGGTCAAGTGCTTGTAGCGCACTTCGTAGAAAACCGTGCGGCCTTGTTTCGTCGCTGTGAGAACGCCGGCTTTCTCGAGCACACTCAAGTGCCGCGAGACCACTGAAAAGTCGACTGCGCAGCATTCAGTCAGTTCAGTCACAGAACAGGCTCTACCGCACTTGGCCAAGCATGAGAGCAATTTCAATCGCGTCGGTGCCCCCAACGCCTTGAAGAGTTCAGCGTCGAGCCAATCGTCGATCGGCCCGCAACACTGGGAAGCTTCCTGAGGTTTCATGGTCGACTTTCTTTTCGTGCATATTTGCGTCAGCGTGCAAAGATAGTGCCTACCGCGTTCTTGGTCAAGTCGCTAAGATTGGACGGCAAAGTCGGACTCATGTCGTCGGCGACGTACTTTTGTGAATCACTTGGGAGTGTTCGGCCAAGATCGGATTTGAGCAAGACAATGGAATTCCACGTTACTTCAAAATGGGTTAACAATCGCTCGAGCGTTTCACGCTGCAAGAAAGCGGAGATTGCGCTAGATACGGCCCTTGACGGCAATCAGGATGCGTTCAATCCAGCTGAGCTGCTCTTGAGTGCCCTGTCAGCGTGCATGATTAAAGGAATTATGCGAGTGTCACCAATGCTCGATTTTAAGCTGAATGGAATTGAAGTAGTCATTGATGGTGTACGCCAGGACGTGCCTCCGAAAATGGAGTCGATCGATTACGAGATCATCATTGATACAGATGAGAGCGACGACCGCCTGGAGCTACTGCACAAGAATGTGAAGAAGTACGGAACCGTATTTAACACGGTCAGCGCTGGCACCAAGCTGAATGGCGTTCTTCGAAGAAGATAGAAAGCCACTGCGTCTGTGACTTTCATGCTACCAAATTAGGGAATATTTCAATGACCTTGAAGAATACTGAAGGTAAATCGAATTCTTTTTACCCCGAGCTAAAGCGTTACTTGACGGAAGCAACAACTCGTTACGATGTGATCCCGCACGATCGCAAGAGTGAGCTTGCCAAAGTTGCAGCCTACGTTCGAGAGCGCCTTTCGAAGTCCGAGCCAGCTAAGCTTACCTTCATCTGCACACACAATTCACGACGTAGCCATCTATCCCAGATCTGGGCTGCGGTGGCTGCCGAATACTATGGATTGGAGGGCGTTGAGACGTTCTCAGGCGGCACTGAAGCGACGGCCTTCAACCCGCGAGCTGTCGCCGCCATGCAGCGATGTGGACTCAAGATAGTTGCCGACGATCCGACCGCGATCAACCCTCGCTACAGCGTCACCACCTCCGATTCATCCACTCCGCAGATTTGTTTCTCGAAGGCGTATGGCGACCCACCGAATCCAAGCAAGGACTATTGTGCGGTGATGACTTGTTCGCAGGCCGACGACGCTTGTCCGCTGGTGATGGGCTGCGATCTTCGCATGCCGATCCGATACGAAGACCCGAAGGTCGCTGATGACACCGAGTTCGAGGCCCAGCGATACGACGAGCGTTCTGCACAAATCTGCTGCGAAATGCTTTACATGATGTCCCTCGTTTAGAGCACGAAAGATGAAGGCCAATGTCTAGATTCTTTGCACTCGGAATTCTGCCCGCAGTCAAATGGCCGAGGCATGGACTCGCCACCTCAGCCAAGGGCCCGTGACAGCCTACAGTACTGGCCTGTCCCCCAGCGAAGTTCATCCGTTGACGAATGCAAGTCATGGATGATGTGGGCGTACACATGGCAGGAGCACGCTCCAAGAGCGTCGCGGAGTTTTTTGGAAAGGCCGTAATCCGGCATGCCATCATCGCCTGCGCCGATGCGGAGAAGCACTGCCCATCGTTGTGGCCATTCTGGGGGGATGTGCAATCTTGGCCATTTGACGACCCGGCGGCTTGCACCGGTTCTGTCGACGAGAGGCTCGGCGAATTCAGACGGGTTCGCGACAAAATCGATTCTCAAGTCTCTGATTAGCTTGCCGCAAACAGACGGTCGTCTCCCGTCCTACACCTGAACTGTCGCGCGAGCTATTACCCACCGGGAAAGTTCGCAACTCTGGTCCACTTGGTGAGGCAGACCAAGCGAAAAAAAGAAACCCGAGTCAGGCAGACGTTTCCAACCCAGAGACTCTGAGAGTATTTGTCTCTGCTTGGCCCCCAGAGAGGGCTGTTTTGGCGAGAGTCGCGACCAGAAAAAGAGGCTCTGGAGAGTGTCCGAGACCCGGAGGATTGCAGGGAAATACGAAAAAAGCCGACGTTTTGCTTGTTTGCTAATCCGAAAGTTCTCGATTAACTGCTGGCTGGTAACGGTAACAGTCGGTGACTTCTCTGTCGGCTCGAAATCGGCTTCTGATATCTCTACAAAAACATGATCCTGTAATGACGTTTGAATAGCTGCCTGCGGGTCAGGTAGCCCGACATTGAGAGGCGATGAAAAACTCACCACCCTCCAAGTAGGTTTTGATTTGGTCAAATGTGATTCGTCCGGAAACGACTTCGCAAGCCCATAGTTTGTAGTTTGCATCATCCCGGTACAAATACGAAACGCGAGTGTTCAGTTTTGCCATCATTTACTCCTTTGGTTTGTGGTTAGCCCTTGTATTCCGCCCTGCCACGGCGATTTTTGTCCGAGGGCAAGAAGGAAATTGGTTTCAACCTTTAGGGATACCAATTTTCTACTTGCCATCGGGGCATACACGAAAGAAATTCCTCAGAAAAGCCACAGGACGGCATTCAACGGCGGTCGGCCGGTTCCATTAATGATGGCAATGCAGTAGGACTCAGATCGGGACTGAAACTTGCCGGAAGACCTGCCTCCGATGCGCCTGTCTACTGAATGGGTTGCCCGATGCGATCAACGTAGCTATGCATCGAGGGCAGAGATAGGGGCAGAGATAGGGGCAGAGAAAAGCGGTATAAACCGTTCAAAAACTCTGCCCTAGGGTAACTTTCCATATCCGACTAAGTCCGCAAAACCCAAGAAAATCAAGTGGGCGAGGAGGGCTCCGAAATGGTGCCATTTCATCAACAGGGTATGCGGTTTTTTAAGCGAACTGCCACTCGCTATCCCAGCGGCTATCCCATGCTAATGTGCGGAGTCCCGCCCTCTGGGAATGCTTGAAATTCAAGATTAGGGCAAGTGATCTAAGTCATCGAGATCCTTGTGTCGACCACTTGCTCGCTTGTTGATTTTGAGGTCGTTCAAGCTGATCATCTGGACCTCGACGCCGTCGAGCGCTACTTGGATACGAGCGGCATAGCACGATCCAAACTCAACCCCCGATATGCCAGTCAGCACTTCCACCCGCATTGGAGGAACTCCCATGCGGACGATCTTGCCAGGTATAAGGAAGATTTCCGGCTTCAAGTCGGCTGTGCCAAATCCGAATTCGTCCAGAGCAGCAACTAATTTAGTTGCGTTGATTTCCGTTCGAGCGACCCAGACATCGATGTCGTTGGTTGCACGCGGGTAGCCGTAGTAACCGACTGCAAAGCCGCCGATGAGAAGATACTCAACCTTGTGGGAGTTCAACAACTTCAAGAACTCTCTGAAGTCGTCCGGAAGCTGCATTTCCATAATTCATCTTCCGTAATCGGAGCATGTGTTCGATCCGGGCTTCCGGGCTCTGTTGATGCCAATAGCTTCGCTCGTCGTCGGCCAAGCTTAGGTC
>JBGSJT010000232.1:0-7365 GCA_041741715.1 Pirellulaceae bacterium
GCGCATCGCCAGCACCAGCAAGGATCGCAACATAATTGTCGAAGACTATCCGCTCCTACCGACCCGTCGTCGTTTTTGGGAGTACGTGTTCCGAGCTGTCGATCCGACGGGCACCAGCGGAATGCTGCGATCGCAATTGCGCATCATTCACGACGCGCTGCAGGAACTAGCAGAGCAACCTCTGGGCACCGTCGTGCCTGCCGACTTTATGTTCGAGCAATTGCAACCAAACTTGGTACAGCAAGGTATTTTGCTGCGAGAGTTGGATGAAACGATTCGCAAACTGGACGACAACACGCCCGAAGGCAAACTCAAGCGTCGCATCTGTGGTCTCATCTTCTTGGTTCGCAAGATTCCTCGCGAAGCCGGCTTTGACATTGGTATTCGTGCGACCCCAGAAATGCTTGCCGACCTGCTGATTAGCGATCTTCGCAATGACGGTTCAGATCTGAGAAAGCAAGTTCCGCTATTGCTCGATCAATTGGTCGAAGACGGAATCTTGTTGAAGGACGAGTCTGAATACAACCTGCAAACCAAAGAGTATTCCGACTGGGATCGCGAGTATCGCAACCGTCTATCTCGATTCAAAGAGAAAACGGCTGAAGTTCACAGCAAGCGAAATGCCTTTCTGAGGGCGGCTGCTGAGAAAGCCCTTAAGAACGTGCAGTTAGTACATGAAGGCGAGCGTAGAGAGAAGCGTCGCCTGGAGCTTTTCTTCGGTGAGGAGCAGCCGACTGTCAATGATGAAACGGTCCCCATGTGGATTCGGGATCACTACAACTCATCCGATAAGGCAGTCGTTGAGTCGGCTCGTGCTGCAGGGGTAGATAGCCCGATCGTCTTTGTTTTCCTCCCAAGCGGAAATGCTACAGGACTTACACTTCAAATAGAGCGATTCGAATCGGCCGTAGGTACTATTCAGATCAAAGGTGAGCCGACAACTCCTGAGGGCGAAGAGGCCAAGAAGGCGATGATAGCGCGTCGCGACGAAGCCGCTCGCAATAGAGATGAGCTGATCTTAGAAATTATCGACTCAGCCAAAATTTTCAAAGGTGGTGGAGCTGAAGTCAATGGCATCACGATGGAACAGAAGATCGTTGATGCCGGCAATGCTTCGTTAGTGCGTATGTTCCCTGACTTCAAGGATGCGGACTACAAGAACTGGCCAGTTGTGATTACACGTGCCAAAGCGAATGACGACACGCCGTTGCAGGCCATCAAATGGACGGAGGAAACGAAAGCCCATCCGGTCTGCAAGGCGATCCTCAAAGAAATTGGCTCTGGTGCAGAGGGGCGCGAACTTCACAAGAAGTTTGGTGCGCCCCCCTATGGTTGGCCTCAAGACGCGGTTGATGGAGCTCTTATGGCACTCCACAACGCTGGAGACGTTTCGGTGCGGTACTCGGGGGAAGCTGTTCCAGCAGGCAAGCTCGATCAAACGAAGATCAAGAAGTCCGAGTTCCGTCAGGTCACCCGTGTCATCTCCGCTCGAGAGAAACTTGCACTACGTGGACTGTTTCAAGAAGCTGGAGTATCGGCTAAGCAAAGCGATGATCTAGAGGACAAGTCGAGCGAGTTCATCGAGGCTATGCTCACACTCGCATCGCGAGCTGGCGGTGAATCACCGTTGCCCACACAACCCGACACGCAAAGCCTGATCGACATTCGCAACCATGCCGGAAACGAGCGACTGGGCAAATTGCTTGAGCAAGAGGCGGAGCTTAAGAAAGTTGCAAAACAATGGACTGAGCTTGGCGAACTCGCCAGCAAGCGACTTCCGCTCTGGAAGACGCTTGAGCGGATGCTTCGGCACGCAGCGAGTCTGCCAGGTGTGGACGAAATCCAGTCGTCTGCCGAAGGCATTCGCACTAACCGACTGTTGCTCGACACTTCGGACCATGTCTCTGGCCTAGTAAAGAAATGTGCTGAGTTGCTGCGAGTATCCGTCACTACGTCACATGGCGCAATGAAGTCCATTCAAGAAGACCAATTGGTATCGCTGACTAAGTCTGACGTTTGGGGCAAGCTGAATGCGGACCAGCAGGCGAGTGTGCTTGGCTCCAATGGCATCACAGATGTCTCACCGATCAAAGTTGGTACCGACGAAGAGCTAATCCGAACTCTCGATTCGATTCCGCTGTCATCCTGGGCAGATAAAACAGCTGCACTGCCAGGACGATTTTCGGCGGCGTTGGCCCAAGGAGGAAAAATGCTTGAACCCAAGTTGCAGCAAGTTCGACTCTCGAGTGGAACCCTTAAAACACCAGACGAGGTGAAGCAGTGGTTGAGCGAGCAGGAGAGCATGCTCATTGGAAAATTGAAGACTGGACCGGTGATCGTTGCCTGAACTCAAGGGAATTTTAGATGCAATCAGATGTAGAACTAAAAGCGCTTTTCGAAGACATTGAATCGGATCGCGTTGAACGCAAGAAAACCGAATCGGATGGGAAGAAAATCCGTGATGCCATTTGCGCATTTGCCAACGATATGCCGGGACATGGGAAACCCGGAGTCATCTTTGTGGGTGTCAACGACGACGGAACTTGTGCCAACAAAGACATCAACGATAGGATGTTAACCACTCTCTCAGACATGAGATCTGATGGAAATATATTGCCACTACCATTGCTGACCGTTCAAAAGAGGATCATCAATGGGTGCGCCTTAGCGGTTGTCGAGGTAAGTCCATCTGACTATCCTCCAGTTCGATACGACGGCCGAGTCCGCATCCGAGTTGGCCCGCGCCGCGCAATTGCGAGCGACCAAGAGACGGAACTTCTCAACGAACGAAGAAGAGCACGTCATTTGCCTTGGGACATGCAGCCCCTAAGGCCAGCTACGCTGGCGGATCTTCATCTAGACA
Source organism: Pirellulaceae bacterium (assembly GCA_041741715.1). GTDB lineage: Bacteria > Planctomycetota > Planctomycetia > Pirellulales > Pirellulaceae > Aureliella. Next base: position 2,864 of record JBGSJT010000232.1, read on the forward strand.
TTTTTGAGCGCGAATACTTACCGTCTGCAATTGCCCCTGAAATTTTGGAAACGAACGGGCGAACCATCGAGGAACAACTCAGAGCACTGCGGTTTCTTGGCGACGACAATGTTACACCTACCGTTGCTGGTATTCTTGCCTTCGGGAAATCGCCTGCCGACTATTTGCCTGGTGCTTACGTTCAGTTCCTCCGCATACAGGGCACTGAACTAAGCGATCCTATTGCCGATCAAAAGGATATTCATGGACATTTGCGCAACATAATTAGCGACTTGGATGTCTTGCTAAAAGCGAACATTAAGATCGCAACCGATATCACTTCCGAGTCTACGGAAACTCGCTCACCAGACTATCCTATTGGGGCACTTCAGCAGCTCGCTCGAAATGCGGTTATGCACCGAAACTATGAGACGTCGAATGCGCCAATGCGTATATTCTGGTTCACCGACCGGATTGAGATACACAATCCAGGTGGCCCGTATGGAACAGTAACCGTTGAAAACTTTGGTAGGCCGGGGATAACGGACTATCGCAATCCAAACGTCGCAGAGGTAATGAAAACTTTAGGGTTTGTTCAAAAATTTGGGGTTGGCATTGCGACTGCCCGGCGCGAGCTAGTGGAAAACGGTAATCCGCCACTTGAAATAATCGCGGATCCAAACCATATCGCTGTGGTATTAAGGAAAAAGCAATGACTGTTCCAGTAATCGCCTTTTTTAACAACAAAGGCGGCGTCGGTAAGACATCTTTGGTCTATCACGTCTCGTCAATGTTAGCGGATCAAGATTACCGTGTGGTTGCAGCAGACATGGACCCTCAAGGCAATCTCTCGGCTGCTTTTCTAAGCGAAGAACGCTTGGAGCAGCTTTGGCCTGAGGCCGCAAGTCTTCCAACTATCTATGGCGCAATCGAACCAATTAAGCGAGGAATCGGCGACATTCGCGATCCACTGCTGGAACCGATCAACGAAAATCTTGTACTCATTCCAGGCGATATGGGTCTGTCAGAGTTCGAAGATGATTTGTCACAAGTTTGGCCCAAATGTCAGGACGGTGACGAACGAGCGTTTCGAGTGATATCGGCATTCTATCGAGTACTTCAGAGAGGGGCGGAAATTCATGACGCTCATGTCGTTCTTATGGATCTCGGCCCCAATCTAGGCGCCATCAATCGAGCAGCCTTAATTGCGGCGGACCATGTAGTCATGCCGCTTGGCCCCGATCTCTATTCGATTCAAGGACTTAGAAATCTCGGTCCGCGACTCAGAGTTTGGCGCGCAGAGTGGAACGAACGCAAGGAGAAAAACCCTGCTCGCGATCTCTTGCTTCCCCAAGGTCATATGAACCCGCTGGGCTACATTGTGATGCAACACAGTGAACGCAAACGTTACCCCGTTAAGGCATACCACAAGTGGATAGCCAGAATTCCGGCTGTGTACCGCAAATACGTCTTGAACGAAAGTTCAATACGATTAGCGCCGGTCGAGAATGACAAAAACTGTATTGCTATGGTGAAACACTATCGAAGCTTGATGCCCATGTCCCTCGAAGCAGGCAAGCCAATCTTCCACCTTCGTCCAGGTGATGGTGCGATTGGTGCACACGTTACGACTGTCCGTGATGCTTACAAGGACTTTAAGAAAATCGCCTTGGACATTATGGCTCGCGCCCAAATCAATCTTTAAGAACTCATCCGATAATGCCCGCACTAAAACCTGAGCTTCGAAAAGATCTTGAAAGAGCCATCATCAAGGCTCGTAACCTGGTGGTCGTTGACGTAACCGATCGTTTGAAGGAGCTAAACGTCCACGAAGGAAAGCGTGGAGCGTTATCTGATACGCAGGCTAAATTGCGTGTTCGGCTGCGAGCACACGGCAAACAGATCGGTGATATTCGTAATTCACAGTCCGACGCTCAGCAGATCGATCGGCTCGTGCAAGAGTGTGCCTATGAACAATGGCACCGCATGATCTTCGTGCGGTTCTTGGCAGAGAACGAATTCTTGATCGATCCGGAGTATGGTCAGTCGGTCTCGATGGAAGCGCTCATTGAAATCGCCGAAGAGTCTAAAGTTGATGCGTGGGTGCTCGGTGGGCAGTTTGCTTCAGCGGCGTTGCCGGCCATCTTTCGTACGGACGATCCGTTATTGGAAGTTCGACTGTCTCAAGAGAGTCAGCTTCAACTAAATGCCTTGCTCGAGTCATTGCCGGCCGAGGTTTTCACTGCCGATGATTCGCTAGGATGGGTCTATCAGTTCTGGCAAAGCGAAGAGAAGGACCGCGTCAACGCATTGGGCGACAAGATCGATGGGCGATCATTGCCCGCAGTCACGCAACTTTTCACTGAACACTACATGGTGTTGTTCTTGCTACACAACACGCTCGGGGCGTGGCACGCTGGAAAGGTTTTGGCTGAGAATCCAGAACTGGCCACAACAGCCAAGGATGAAGCGACGTTACGTCGTGCGGTCGCACTTGAGACGGCTGGTGGATACGAGTTTGAATATCTGCGATTTGTAAGAGAGCCTGCTGCGTCTGTGAGCGGCAAGGCGCTAGCCGCCGGTTCTTCTGCAACTAATGATAACGGTGCCAGCGCCGTCGGTACACAGGAATCGAACACAGGCCCTTGGCGTCCGATGGGCGGTACTTTCTCAGGTTGGCCAAAGTCTGCCGCTGAGCTCAAAGTTCTCGATCCATCCTGCGGTAGCGGGCACTTCTTAGTAGCTGCGTTTGAGCTGTTGGTTAGGTTGCGAATGCACGAAGAAGGATTGTCGGTTGAGTCAGCGGTCGAAGCGGTCTTACGCGACAACCTGTTTGGCCTCGAGATCGATCCACGCTGTACCCAAATCGCTGCTTTCAATGTTGCGATGGCTGTTTGGAAAATGACGGGAGCGAAGCCACTGCCACCGATGCGGAACATCGCCTGTTCAGGCATTCCGCTTGGCAACACGCGTGATGAATGGATGAAGTCACTGAAGGTCGCTTTGCCCAACTCGGATCTTGGCTTCCAGTGGGGGCAACTCTACGACATGTTTTCCAAGGCCGACACGCTTGGCAGCTTGATCAATCCACAGAGATTTTTTGGCTCTGGACTGATGACTGACGAACAGTTGGAGCAGATTTCTGAGGCTCTCTCAACAATCATCGCTGATGACCGCAACGCAAGCGACGAGCAACTGGAGCTTGCCGCCGCCGCTCAAGGCTTAACGCGCGCCACGGATTTGCTTGCAGGGTGTTACACGCTGGTGATTACCAACGTGCCCTATCTTGGTCGTGGAAAGCAGGACGATCATCTCAAAAAGCATCTCGATACGCAGTACGCGTTTGGCAAAGCCGACTTGGCAACTGCATTCGTGCTGCGTTGTCTAGAGTTTTGTTCGCAAGGTGCGTCAACCGCGCTGGTTACCCCGCAAAACTGGATGTTTTTGACGAGTTATAAACAGCTTCGCGAAACGTTGCTCGAAAGGAGACAGTGGGAGTTTGTGGCGAGACTAGGTCCTGGTGCTTTCGAAACAATTACCGGTGAAGTTGTCAACGTTGCTCTTCTCGCAATCACCGCGTGTAAGTCAACTGAAGATCAGACGATGGCGGGCATCGACGTTTCTGCGATGAAGCAAGCTGCAGAAAAGTCTAAGGCTTTGGCAGATAGCTCGACTGATGGACTTGTATTAATTACCCAAGTTGACCAATTGAAGAATCCCGATGCAAGAATTGCACTGAGCCCGCGGAACGAACTTCCACTTCTCTCGAAGTTTGCTCACGGAGTTCACGGTCTGGGAAGCAAGGATACGCCCTGCTTTTTTCGACAGTATTGGGAGGTTGAATCAAACGGAAGCGATTGGGAGCTTCTCCAGACGACAGTAACCGAAACGAAGCATTTTGGTGGCATGGAACAAATCGTGTGGTGGGAACAGGGAGAGGGTTTACTTTGTGAGCGGGGAACACGTGGCGAGGCTATCCTCGCTGGCGCAATGGCGTGGGAAAAGCCCGGCGTGATCATAAGTCAGATGAACAAGTTGCTTGCATCTCTATATGTCGGCGACATGTTTGACAAAAACGCAGCAGTTATTCTCCCCAATGATTCGACACTAGTTCCCGCAATTTGGGCATATTGCTCATCTGAAGAGTACAACAGGGAGGTGCGCAAGATTGATCAAAAGGTCAACGTAACCAATGTTACATTGGTAAAGGTTCCTTTCGACCTCAACCACTGGCAAAAAGTCGCTGCGGAAAAATATCCAAACGGCCTACCAGAACCCGAAAGTGACGATCCGACGCAATGGCTCTTTCACGGACGCCCCGAAGAGTCGACTGCGCCCCTGCAAGTCGCCGTGGCTCGATTGCTCGGCTATCGCTGGCCCGGCGAGCTCGACAGTGAGATGCGACTCAGTCAACGAGCCGGTGCCCTGGTCGCGCGTTGTAGCGAACTCGACGAGTTCGTAGACGATGACGGTATCGTCTGCATTCCATCCGTCCGTGGCGAAGATCCCGCGTCGGATCGTTT
>JBGSJT010000233.1:0-8437 GCA_041741715.1 Pirellulaceae bacterium
CGAAGATTTGTTGTTGGAATTGGTTTTTGTCAACAAATTCAACGCTTGAACCCGCTTGCGGGTTCGGTCTTCGAGGAGCTATTTTTCAATTTTAACCCAAAATTACAAGCGTTTTAGATTTCCGGACAGACACTAGCTAAACTTGCAGTCAATCTCGAAGTCGCTCGAATCATGATCAAGCCAAAATTTTGCAAGTGCGGTCGCGTTTTGCTTAATCTCATCAAATTTCGACTGGTTGTAATGCGATTCGAGATTTAGCGAGCGATGATGGGTGTAGTGGGTTGCAATTTCAATCGGCAACACGCTGCAGGGAACACTCTCGGTTCGAATCCAGTTTGCGACCTCTTCCACAAGTTCTTCGAGGAAGCACTCGAACTTCGAAGTCAACAACAACAATGCACATTTTAGATAAACCGCGTACTTTTCGCCTTCCCCGGCCATCTCTGCTGATACCGCTGATTGCAGTAGAAGATCAAACTCGCTGAGGGATTCCTCAAACTCATCGATGGCTTCGATTGTGAATGTCATGGTGACGTCAATACTCCATCAACCATCTCACAAAACTTCGAGACGCGGTAATCCATCTTCTTCTTATCCGAAGTTCGTACCGTGATCGAATCCACAAATATTTGATTGCCGAGGAGTTCTTTGAGTCCACTCTTAATTTTCTTCTTGTTTTCCAACAAGACATGGCTGTGGTGAAATTTGAAGCAAGTGAGGACAACGTCCATGAGCGCTCGATTCAATCGTCCGTCAAACTCTCCATTTTCATCAACTCGCTGTAGGGAATCGGTTCCAAAAAACCTGAAGGCACGCCTCGACTGAAGCTAAGCATTCGCTCTTGAGCTTTTGGATTTGCGCATCGCCCGCATTCTGCAGCTTTCGCATAAAACCATTTAGTGATGATCGCATATTTCCGGTGTATCCAGCCACTGTTCCATCGGCCGGGTTGTATCCCTCGGATACCATGAAATGTCTCAGGAGCAATTCGGCGTCGGTCATCCGTTTATGGATGTCCTTTCTCTGAAACAGCTTGAGCACCGACGGGTGTTCTCTCAATTCATGAAGTAGCTTATTAAAGCTCCCGCGATACAGGCAGTTCCTGAGCTCCTGTTCGGACAAAGTAATCGCGCCTTTATTGAGGCGCATGAAAATTTCGTATTTGATATCCGGATGCGATTCCTTGAAAATCAGGATAATTCGGATAATACCATTCCGAATAAGGCGTCCGGCCTTTGGGTTGAGCTGGTGGTAACGCGATCGATTGAGGTCGGACAGCACCTCTAAGCCGCGAAGAGGAAACTCGTTGTTCATATAGCGAGCAATCGAGTTTAGACGCTGAAGTCCGTCAACTACGTTCCAGCAGCCGTCCTTGTCTTCTGCGACATACACTACTGGAATCGGAACGTTCAGTAAAACTGATTCGATCAGCAGAGAAGCTTTAGTGTCATCCCAGACGTAGTCACGTTGGTATTCAGGATTGAGGATGATATCACCCGTTTTAATCATCTCCACTAGGTCACTAATACTCTTGTCGTAGGCTTGCGTGCGCAGTGCTCGCAGGTCTTTTGGGATTTCATCTATCTCGCTTTCCTGCTCCTCAGGCGGATCAGAAAACTCCATTTCGTCGTCGATGCTCATTTACCTAGACTCACTCGGGTACACAGGGATTAAATCAAGCCTAGCTAAACAGCATAGGCCGAACACTCACGCCTAGCCGTCGAGCTATGCCCGTTCGCATTGCAAGGAGTGCGAAAATCGATGTGAGCTAGCATATCGCAACCGTGCAGGGTTTGCTAGACTGTCGGGCTAGCTCAGATCGTGACGCGTGCCAGAAAGTGAACGAAATGTCGAAACTAACTGATTACCTCCATACCGCTGCTGCTGCCGAGTACATCGGTGTTGCACAAAATACGCTTCGCAAGTGGGCTGCTCGTGGGGACATTCCGATGCACCTGAATCCGGCGAATGGCTACCGATTGTTTAAGCGGAGCGATCTGGAGAAGTTCTTAAATAAAGCGGCAACGCCAATTAAGCCGTTGCGGACTAATCGCCCAAAGTGATTATTCGCTACCAAGTGCCAAAACTAATAACAACAAATTGATCCAATCTAATGGCCCTTTCGCTCAATAAACCCAAACTCGACAACCTTGCGACCGACATTTGGAAGTCTGCCGAGCGGCTGCGTGGGAAGTTCAAGTCCTACGAATACCAGAGCGTCATTCTGCCCATCATCGTCATTCGCCGCTTGGAGTGCGTGCTGATCGATTGGCGGACGAAGAAGGCAGCCGACGTGCTGAAGAACCGGCCCAAGCTCACCGAGAAGGAACTCGCCAAGCTGGTTAAGGAACTGGAATTGAATCCCAAGCAGTGCCCTTTCTCCAACACCACGGACTGGACGCTCCGCTCGGTCTATGAAGAAGATCACGCACTACTGGAGGAGAACTTCCGCGCTTACATCAACGGTTTCTCAAAAAACGTTGACGACATCATCGAGCACTTCAATTACCGCGCAACCATTGGCCTGATGGTGAAGAACAACCGGCTGGCCCCGATCCTGAACCAATACAAGGAACTCGCGCTTGGCCCCGACCAGCTCTCAGGGCTGGAAATGGGCTACATTTACGAGGAGCTGCTCCGGCGGTTCTCGGAACAAAGCGGTGACGAAGCCGGGGAACACTTCACGCCGCGAGAAGTCATCCGTCTGATGGTGGAGTTGCTCGATATCCCCATCCCGGATAAGCATCTCTCCATCTACGATCCGGCCAGCGGTACGGGCGGTATGTTGTCTGTGGCGAAGGAGCATCTGCTGGAGCGGGCCGATACGGCAGAGGAAAAATCGCGTGTCGAGAAATTCGTCACCGTTCACGGCCAGGAGCTTTCCCCCACGAACTACGCGGTCTGTCAGGCCGACCTCCTGATTAAAAACGACCGGCAGGCTACCGTCCACCTTGGCAACTCGCTCATCCCACACGACAAGCACAGCAAGGAGCCGGGCGATCAGTGGCCGGAGCCCAAATGGCGATTCCACCGGATGCTCAGCAATCCACCGTTCGGCGTTACTTGGGGCGGCAAGGACGGCTACGAAAAGGAAGCTCGCAAGCTGGGAAAGACTCGCTACAAGGCGGGGATGCCACGCGTGAATGATGGCGCGCTGCTCTTTCTACAAACGATGCTGGCCAAGATGGCCGCTCCCGCGGAAGGTGGCAGCCGCATCGCCATCATCTTCAACGGCTCGCCCCTGTCCAATGGTGACTGCGGCTCCGGTGAGAGCGAGATCCGCCGCTGGATTCTGGAGAACGATTGGCTCGATGCGATCGTCATGCTCCCCGACCAACTGTTCTACAACACAGGCATCTTCACCTACATTTGGCTGCTGCGAAACGACAAGCCCGCCAGCCACAAAGGGCGTGTGATGCTGATCGATGCCCGGAAGCAGTTCGAAAAGGAGCCGAAATCCTTTGGCAACAAACGTCATCGTATCACCGACACCCACCGCGCTTGGATCGAGAAGCGTTACACCAAAGGTTGGGCCAAGGGTTACGCGGACGAACACGTCAAAATCTTCCGGCGCGAAGAGTTCGCCTACCACAAGGTCAGTGTCGTTTTTTGGCAAACCGATGAGCACGACCAGCCCGCCATTGTCACCGAGCCTTTCGAGAAGACCTTCACCGCTGCGAATGTAAAAAAAGAACAGGACTTTCACGAGAGCGATCTGACCTTTCGCGTGCGGGTGAAAGCCAATGGCAAAGAGAAGATCATCGAGTTCACTGTCAAAGCCAAGGACAACGCCGCCAAGACGTTCAAGGAGGCTCTGGCCGAAGTCGACGAAATCCTCTCGGTTGAATGGACGCACCGGCACTACGTTCAAGACGATGAATACATACCGCATGGCGAGGACATCGCGGCCTTCCTGAAACGTGAGATCGCCAAGCCGATCATTCGCTGGGAGGAGACCAAGGACAAAGCCACCGGCAAGCCGATCCTCGGCTACGAGATCCTGCCAAACAAGTACTTCTACAAATATCAGCCTCCCACGCCTGCGAAGGATTTGTTAGCAGAGTTCTGGAAGCTGGAAAAGGAAGCGGAGAAGATGTTGCAGGGGTTGGAAAGATGAGCCAACACCTCGCAGTCCAAAATCAACGTATGCGTGGGAGGGAGCAGACGCGGTCTGGAAGCGCGGAGCTTCGGATAGAAGGATCTACTTGGTATGGTAACATTCCGAGCGATTGGAACGTCGACCGGTTCAAACGCATCGCCACCATCAGGAACGGGCAGGTTGACCCTGAGGACGACCGTTACAAGGATCTTCCGCTCTTTGCCCCAAACCACATCGAGAGCGGAACCGGACGCCTCCTCGAAGTTGAGTCTGCTGATGCTCAGGGAGCTGAGAGCGGCAAATACCTGGTAGAGCCCGGAGAGGTAGTTTACAGCAAGATTCGCCCTGAACTTCGGAAGGTCATTGTTGCGCCGTTCAAGGGACTCTGCAGCGCCGACATGTACCCGGTACGTCCGGGCTATCGAATTGAGTCTCGCTTTCTCTACTACGAGATGCTGAGCGATGGCTTTTCCCAGTACACGGTTCTCGAATCGGATCGCGTTGCAATGCCGAAGATCAACCGAAAGTCGCTCGGGGAGTGCATCTTCTTGTACCCCGACCGGAAACAGCAGCTTCGCATTTGCGAATTTCTGGATGCGAGTTGCGCGGCGATTGACGCGGCGGTGGCCGCCAAACGCCGCCAACTCGAAACCCTCGACGCGCTACGCAAATCTATCATCCACTCCTACTTCGCTGATCACTGTGGTGAGATCAATGAGCGGGTCAAAGACGTAGCGGCGAAGATAACGAGTGGTGTGACGCCAGATGGCGGTTCAGCCGGTTATCTCGATAGTGGCGTCCCGCTGCTGCGAAGTCAAAACGTGCACTTCGATGGCCTACGTCTCGATGATGTGGCCTACATTCCTGAAGAAACGCATGCCGGGATGAGGGGTAGCCAATTGAAGCCGAGAGACGTGCTGCTCAATATCACCGGGGCTTCAATTGGTCGGTGCACGTTCGTGCCTGACGGATTCGGTGAAGGAAACGTTAATCAGCACGTCTGTGTCATTCGCTCCGGCCCTCATGTCGATCACCGTTTTCTTGCCGCCTTCCTTTCCTCACCAATGGGCCAAGATCAAATCTTTTCCACTTTCACTGGTGCATCGCGACAGGGACTCAGCCACAGTGACCTCGGACTGATTCGCCTTCCATTTCCAAAGCTCAGCGTACAACGTGAGATTGTTGCCAAGATCGAGCACCACGATTTGAAACAGCGGCGTCTTTTTGGTTGTATCGAAACCCAAATAACCACCCTGACCGCATACCGCAAGTCATTGATTCACGAATGCGTCACCGGACAGCGGCGGATCACGGACGCGGACCTGCGAAAGATGAATGCAGCCGCGATCTTGCCGGTCGATGCGTCTCTCGATGGAGGAACGAACCCATGAAGCGAGGCGTGAAGAAGCCGGTAAGTCGAAAAAAGGAAAGTCAGCCCGTGCAACGCCAATCGCGGGCCAAGAAAGTTGCAACCGGCATTGCTGTCCCTGCCCAACCTGTGGCGCTGCTGTCGGACGTCCGCGGACTTATCCAGCAAGCCCGCGAAGGTGTCGCGCGAGCCATCGACTCGGGATTGGTGGCACTCCATTGGCATGTCGGCCGCCGCATTCGCCAAGATATCCTGAAGGAGAAACGAGCAGAGTATGGGCAGAAGATTGTGTCCGCACTGGGTACACAATTGAGCGTCGACTTTGGGCGGGGCTTTGACGAGAAATCCTTGCGGCACATGGTCCGTTTCGCAGAGGTTTTTCCTGATGAGCAGATTGTCTCCGCACTGCGGAGACAATTGAGTTGGACTCATTTCAAGCGAGTCATTTACATCGACGACCCGCTGAAACGCGACTTTTACGCTGAAATGTGCCGACTGGAGAATTGGAACACTCGGACGCTCGACCAGAAGATTCAATCGATGCTGTACGAGCGCACGGCGATTTCCAAAAAACCAGAAGCCTTGATCCGGCAAGAGCTCAAGCAATTGCGTGAAGAAGACAAGTTGACTCCCGACCTCGTTTTTCGCGATCCGTATGTGCTGGACTTCCTCGGATTAAAGGACAGCTATGCCGAAAAGGATTTTGAAGCAGCAATCCTCCGCGAGATCGAAGCGTTCCTTTTAGAATTGGGAGACGGCTTCTGTTTTGTCGCGCGACAAAAGCGGATGCAAATTGACCACCGTGACTATCATCTCGATCTGCTGTTCTACCATCGTAAACTGCGCCGGCTGGTGGCGATCGATTTGAAGATCGGCGAATTTGATGCGGCCTACAAAGGGGAGATGGAACTCTACTTGGCTTGGCTCAAACGCCACGAGTGCGAGCCCGACGAGGCGGAGCCGCTGGGGATCATCCTGTGTGCCGGGAAGAGCGAAGAACATGTTGCCTTGCTGGAACTGAACAAGAGTGGGATTCATGTCGCCAGCTACCTGAAAAAGCTGCTCCCCAAGGCCGAACTTGAGCGCAAACTGCATGACGCCGTGCGACTCGCGCGAGCGCGGCTGGAGCCGAATAAAGAGTAATCATGCCGCGCAAGAAACTCCCGGAATTGACCTTTCAACAGCACATCGCGGATTACCTTGTCCGCGAGCACAAGTATGCTGTGTTGGAACAGACCGACATCACGGACACCGAGCATTTCATCGCCGAAGATCAGCTCTGGGCTTTCCTTAAGGCCAGTCAAGCCGACACGCTGAAGAAGCTCACGGACAATTACGGCACGGACGCCCGTGAAGAAGTCTTCAAGGCACTGCGCAAGGAACTGGAGCACACTCCGCTGTGGATGCTGTTCCGGCAGGGCTTACCGGTACGCGGCCTGGAGTTTCAGCTCTTCTATCCCAAGCCGCGTTCCGCCGCGAGCGCAGCCACCGTCAAGTATCCCGAAAATCGCCTCACCTTTCGCCCGCACTTCTACTTCGGCGACATGAATCATGAGATCGACTTCGTCTTCTATCTCAACGGCCTGCCCATCGTGGCACTGGAACTAAAGCACGAAGCCAACCAGAACGTGCATGACGCAGTAGCTCAGTTCACGAAGCGCGACCACACGCTCAAGATTTTCCAGCATCCCTTCCTCTATCTCGCTGCCGACACCTGCGACGCGATGGCCGCCACCGACCCGCGCAAGGAACAGAATTTCCGCTGGCATAATATGGGGCTGACCAATACGCCCACGAATCCCGACGAATACCCGATCGAGTATCTTTATCGCGAGGTGCTGTCGAAGGATCAATTGCTGGAGGCGCTATCGTTCTTTCTAGTGCGAGTGCCTGAGCGTGAAGCCGAGGACGACAAACCGGCGCGCCCGGCTTCCACCATTTTTCCTCGCTATCATCAGAGCCGCCTAGTGCGACGCGTGGCAGAGGACATTATGGCCCACTTCGCGACAGCAGGTGACATCGGCAAAAAGTATCTGGCGGATCACTCCGCCGGCAGCGGCAAAACTCTCTCTATCTGCTGGCTGGCCGACCGGTTACACAGCTTGTTCAACCCCGGCACCAACGAAAAGCTGGTCGACATCACCTTTATTCTCACCGATCGTAAATCGCTGGATACAAACATCCGGGAGGACATCGATAGGTTTACTCACCTTAAGGACGTTGTCGGCATCGCGAAGAAGTCTGACGATTTGCCCCTTTTCCTCAAGGAGCGGAAATCCATCATCGTCACCACCCAGCAAAAATTCGCTTGGGTGCTGGAAGAGATTCAGAAGAACTCGGAATTGAAGAAGCTGCGGGTAGCGTTCCTGATCGATGAAGCTCACCGCTCGCAGGAAGGTCAGATGGGAGCGGCCATCCGCCTCCCTTTCCGTAAGGAGGGCGAGCCGGATGATGAAGCCCCAGATGAGGACCCCCAAGATCAGATTGCCAAGGTCATTCGCGAGCACGACCTGAATCAATTGTTCGTCGCCTTCACTGCCACACCCGCACCCGCCACTGTGACAATGTTCGGCAAACCGTTCGACAGCTATACCGAGGCCGAGGCCATCGCCGAAGGCTACATCGTGGACGTGGCGGCGAGCATAATTTCGTACAAGACGCTCTACAACTTGCATTGTCCCATCGTTCCGCAACCGGACGAGGAGAAACTCTATCCCAAGGGTGTCGTGTCCAAGGCGCTCCAGAACGTGGCGTTTCAAGACGACGGGCTGATCCAATACAAAGCCGAGGTGATGCTGCGCCTCTTCGAGAAGGACGTGAAGCCGCTTATCGGTGGACGCGCCAAGGCGATGATCGTGACCTCGTCTCGTCCAGCGGGATGGCGATATTTCAATATCATTAAGGAGAAGCTCAAGGAGCGCGGGGCCGACTACAAGGTGCTCTATGCTTTTTCGGATTTCGTCCATCCC
>JBGSJT010000234.1:0-6149 GCA_041741715.1 Pirellulaceae bacterium
TCTGCCGAGGTCGAAAGGACCGAAGCGAGTTTGGTAGTTGAGTTCGGCGCGTCGGTTGGACCAACCTCTGCAGCGGGGTGAGCGGCGTTTCGAGACAGAGGTCGGAGACACCGAAGCGAGTTTGAGGCAATAGCGCGATTACGCTAACTCGCGTCGGTCGATGCAGACCGATTTCACGAGCGGTATCTGGTTGGAGCCAGCGGTCTACGGGACCTCCGCTAGTTGCGTGAGTAACAGTTCAAAAGCGTTATGGCGGAGAATTTTCCGCTAGGCCATTTCCGCTAGTACCGAATCTAAGTATTCCTGGTTGCTTCCAGGACGAAATCTTTAATGTGGCGGTCGGGCCGAAAGAAGCTCTAAAACGAACAAAGCCGAGCATCCTTCATGACCAATGACGGTTCGTCCTGAGCGCGCAACGGCGACCTAATTCCGACCGAGATTCGACCGTGTCGCGCAGTCAAATTGATATCCGCCAAAGGCCACTCCTTTGCTCGTCAACTACCGTCGGTCGATGCAACCACTAACCGCAATAGGTGTTTTCGAGCGAAACGTCAGCGCTCCGGCGTGCCCTAACCGGTGCGTGGCAGATCAAAATCCTTTCGGTTCCTCAAAGTTCACATCCTGTTGCCCCGACTTGACTGGACAAGAAGCCCTTCGGCGAAAACGTCGAAGGGCTTTCTTATTGTGGGGACTAGAGTTACGTCGACGAGAGAAAAGTTCAAACAGACGATTTCTAGGATTCGACGTTTTTCATCACAATCAGCCGTAAGCCACTTCTGGCGAAGGACTTGCGAAAGTTCAAACACTTTGGATGCTAGTTCCCCCATTTCGTCGCGGGAACGGTCAACGGCATCAAGCTCAAGCTTGATTGACGCGAGACGATCTCGAATCTCGGTGCTTCTTGGCGTAGGTGGCCTGGTTCACATCCTCAGCAAGCCGCATGTTGAGTAGCCGATCTTGCTGTTCCGCAGCAGTGTTTGCTGCCGCTGAAGCTCTTGTCGCTGGGCTTGGGACTCGGCTTGAATGTCCTTGGTCTGGGAACGGAGCACGGCCCAAAACCAGTCGCAGACTTCTTCATCCTCAATTCGCATCTTGTCGAACTAGGGCCAGTATCTGCTCGTCAAAAGCCGCTTCAGGAATCCGAGTCTGGGGATGGCGAGGTTTTGTGTAGCGAGCACAGCGATAGTAGACGTAGGGCTTTGGGCCACTCTTTGTGAGTTTAGTTTTGACTTCACCGGTGATGGGATGACTGCTGATCGAAGACTTGCAACTCGAAGTCCACGACGGTCACTTCGACCCAAATGAGGCCGGTGCCCAAGATGGCGAAATCCGTGTTGGTGAACTGTTTTACTTCTAGCCTTCGCGTTCGACGCGGATTGCTCTTGGATGTTCCTCCTGCCATTTGTTTGCCTCAGCGCTTCTGTCATCGCTTCTCGGGACGCTATCTCTTTTGACTGTTGTTTACTTTTCCGTTAAGCTAGGTGGTCTCTTGTGAAATCCATTTTTGTGATCTGAAAGAGACAACCAATGGCACGATTTCCCTCGCTTATCGCAATTGGCTATTGCGCTCGATTTGCTCTGCTTCTGCCAGCTGTAGTTTTGGTATTCAGCGGTTGTGGTGTTGTCATCGAAAAGCAAACTGTGGTCATTGATCTCGACGACTCAACCGACGAGATAAGAATCCTTTGTCTCTACGAAGGAATCAGCGCGAACGCAGACCTAAACAGTGCTGCCCCAAGCAGAAGCATTAGCTCTGGATTTATCAGCCCAGAGCAGGTTTTTTTCGCGTATGTGGAGGGTCGCGGTTCCATTGAAGCAGAAATGTTTAGGGCTTCCGTTAAGCGTTTAGGGGAGTACTATCTATCACTTCCTGATACTTTTCGGGCATCTTGGGACCGCTTGATGCAACTTTTGGACGCCGAAGTGAGCATCGAGGATTTTACCTATTTCACAGAACCAAGTCGCGTGCGGACCCTGTGTGCTGAACAGCGAGTAACGATTGGTCATCGTGATGAAATTATCCCAGCGCTTAATGAGGTGTGCCAAGAGTACGCTAAGTATCTATTGACAAATGGGTTGGGCCATTTACTTCGCGACCTAGATAGCCCGGTACTCGGTATATTTTCGATTTACGAAAAACAGCCGGATAGTTTTGTGGGGTCGCTGAGGTCCATTACTGCACTTGGCTGGATTTTCACAGCCATTCTCGAGCACTTGGACGAGTCGTCGATTGAACGTCTGAAAGAGGCCGTCAACGCTAATCATTTGTGGTGGCGTTACACGCCGGGTGAAATCGAGTTCGTGTTCCCTGTTACTGAGGAATGCGCCCGCAGAATTGTCGATGGCGAAAAAATGAAGCTAAGTCTGAAGGGCATGCAGAGTGTTGTTTCCCAGATTCGGGTTGAAGCCCGGGCCGAGGGACTTACAATGATTCTCGGTGCACAAGGTAAAGCATTGACTTTTATATTGGAGGACAGGCGCCCACACGCTCCCCAACACGATGCCGCATTGCTCTATGCTGCAGGAAATGCCACCGTGCTCAAGCTACGAGGACTGAATCGCGACGGCCGGGACCGGATTGACATATTCCTGCGTCGATCGACCGCACCCAAGCGCATTTGGAAATCGGCTGACGGTCAGTTCGAAGTGGAAGCTACACTTGAACAGTTAGATGGCGAAGTTGCAACTCTAAGACGATTGGGCGACGGCCGATTGATTGAGGTGACGTTGGACCGGCTGCACACTGACGACAAGTCATGGCTCAAGGGGGAAGCGGAACGGATGCGCCAACTACCGCCTTTGGAAACTAGTATCAAAATAAAAAAGAAGAAGCTCTCGCAGCAGGAAATGCGTTCGCGTCGTTCAAAGTAATGGATGGTCCAACGGGGATACCTTCCTTCACGGCGGAGAAAAATCGCATATTCCCCAACTGGCGAGTATAGATTCGCGATAGGTTTCCTTTTTCATGATCTTCCAAGCCTTCCACGGAAACGTATGTTTCGGGACGACAGATGGGAGCAAAAACGACATCCTCGATGAATTGAAAACCATCGATCCCATCGACCTTGTAGCGGGTTTCGCATTGGTCTGGATTTGGCTGAAAGCGGTGGTGGCCAGCAGCGCAACGAGTAACGAAATGGCAAGCACAATGTGTCTCACCGTGTTCTGTCCTTGCATTGATGAATCGCCTTTGGAGCCCGACCGGCGCTCGCCATTCTCCAATCGACGCGAAGCAGAATTCGCCCTTTCTCAGAACATGGTCGCTATACGGACCATCATCAACGGGCGCAAAACAGATAGTTTCCAGTACTGGAAACGGCCATCTAGAAAAGCCTGGAAGGGCTTCTTAGCGGTGGACCATTACCTCGCTGACGACTCGTTTTCTGCCCGTGAAGACGACTTATCTTCGCGTTCGACGCGGATTGCTCTTGGATGTTCCTCCTGCCATTTGTTTGCCTCAGCGCTTCTGTCATCGCTTCTCGGGACGCTATCTCTTTTGACTGTCGTTTACTTGTCCGTTAAGCTAGGTGGACTCTTGTGAAATCCATTTTTGTGATCTGAAAGAGACAACCAATGGCACGATTTCCCTCGCTTATCGCAATTGGCTATTGCGCTCGATTCGCTCTGCTCCTGCCAGCTGTAGTTTTGGTATTCAGCGGTTGTGGTGTTGTCATCGAAAAGCAAACTGTGGTCATTGATCTCGACGACTCAACCGACGAGATAAGAATCCTTTTTCTCTACGAAGGAATCAGCGCGGACGCAGACCAAAAAGATGCTTCGGTCCCGTGCGAAAGCATTAGCTCTGGATGTATCAGCCCAGAGCAGGTTTTTTTCGCGTATGTGGAGGATCGCAGTTCCATTGGAAGGAGGAACATGTCCTTTTTTAGTAAACAGCCTGAGAAATTGAGGAAGTTCTATCTATCACTTCCTAATACTTTTCGGGCATCTTGGGACCGCTTGATGCAACTTTTGGACGCCCAAGTGAGCATCGAGGATTTTACCTATTTCACAGAACCAAGTCGCGTGCGAACGCTGTGTGCTGAACAGCGAGTAACAATTGGTCATCGTGATGAAATTATCCAAGCGCTTAATGAGGTGTGCCAAGAGTACGCTAAGTATCTATTGACAAATGGGTTGCACCATTTACTTATGGACCGAGATGGCCCGGTAATCGACATATTGATGATTCTCGAAAAACGGCAGGAACCTTATGTGGGGTCGCTGAGGTCCATTACTGCACTTGGCTGGATTTTCACAGCCATTCTCGAGCACTTGGACGAGTCGTCGATTGAACGTCTGAAAGAGGCCGTCAACGCTAATCATTTGTGGTGGCGTTACACTCCGGGTGAAATCGAGTTCGTGGTCCCTGTTACTGAGGATTGCGCCCGCAGAATTGTCGATGGCGAAATAATGAAGCTAAGCCTGAAGGGCATGCAGAGTGTTGTTTCCCAGATTCGGGTTGAAGCCCGGGCCGAGGGACTTGCAATGGTTCTCGGTGCTCACGGTAAACCATTGACTTTTATATTGGAGGACAGGCGTCCCCACGCTCCCCAACACGATGCCGCATTGCTCAATGCTGCAGAAAATGCCGCATTGCTCAATGCTGCAGAAAATGCCGCCTTGCTCAATGCTGCAGGAAATGCCGCATTGCTCAATGATAAAAACGCCTTGCTCAAGCTACGAGGACTGAATCGCGACGGCCGGGACCGGATTGACCTATTCCTTCGTCGATCGACCGCACCCAAGCGTATTTGGAAATCGGCTGACGGCCAGTTCGAAGTGGAAGCTACACTTGAAGAGTTAGATGGCGAAGTTGCAACACTAAGACGATTGGGTGACGGCCGATTGATTGAGGTGACGTTGGACCGGCTGCACACTGACGACAAGTCATGGCTCAAGGGGGAAGCGGAACGGATGCGCCAACTACCGCCTTTGGAAACTAGTATCAAACTAAAACTGAAGAAGCTCTCGCGGCGGGAAATGCGTTCGCGTCGTTCAAATTAATGGATGGTCCAAAGGGGATACCTTCATTCCCGGCGGAGAAAAATCGCATATTCCCCAACTGGCGAATATAGATTCGCGATAGGTTTCCTCTTTCATGATCTTCCAAGCCTCCCACGGAAACGTAAGTTTCGGGACGACAGATGGGAGCAAAAACGACATCCTCGATGAATTGAAAACCATCGATCCCATCGACCTTGTAGCGGGTTTCGCATTGGTCTGGATTTGGC
The DNA here is from genome assembly GCA_041741715.1 of Pirellulaceae bacterium. Lineage (GTDB taxonomy): Bacteria > Planctomycetota > Planctomycetia > Pirellulales > Pirellulaceae > Aureliella. Next base: position 5,232 of record JBGSJT010000234.1, read on the forward strand.
TGAAAGCGGTGGTGGCCAGCGGTGATACGAGTAACGGGATGGCAAGCGTAATCTGTCTCACCGTATTCTGTCCTTGTATTGGTAAGTTGCCCCTGAAGCCCGACTGGCGCTCGCCATTTGTTAATCGGTGCGAAGCAGAATTTCTGCTTTCTCAGAACATGGTCGCTTCACAGACCATCATCAAGCGACGCAAATCAGATAGTTTCCAGTACTGGAAAGTGCGATCAAGAAAAGTCGCTGTAGACACGCATCGTTAGCGGTATACCATCACTACACGCATGATTCGCTTCCGACCCTCGAATACAACCTCATCGCCCGGCCGCAGATCGCGCTGCCGCGCCTTGTGGTGTACCAGCGTTGGCGACGAATTCAATCCACGCCAGTACATGAACTGAAACCGAAGATCCTCCAACCGCGAATTGGCCAACTGCATAAGGAGGGCGTGTCCTTAGCACGCTCGACTCTGCCGAGGTCGAAAGGACCGAAGCGAGTTTGGTAGTTGAGTTCGGCGCTTCGGTTGGACCAACCGAAGCGAGTTGGAGAATTGTCGTAACTCGCGGAGGTGTATTCGACCTCGGTCGCAAACTGATTTTAGCGAACTAGCGGTTGAGTGGGACACCTCGGTGCCAAATTGCACTAGAGCAACAAGGCAATTGGCCTAGATCGCAATTGCATTAGGGTGAGAATGACTTCCCTAACGGACGCGAAGTGCAATGGTCAATTCCCGGCCATTATGCTTGCGGTGAGTTTCAGTGCTGCCAGCTCTCGCACGCGGAAGTGAGGCATGAAATTGCGTTTGGACCTCCAGCTGAGGACTGACAAGCGACGCGGCGACAAAACAATTCTAACAGCCAGTTGCGAAGTCATTTTGATGGTAATACATCCCTCTCGACTTTCACTATACGGTGAACAATAGGC
>JBGSJT010000235.1:0-47651 GCA_041741715.1 Pirellulaceae bacterium
GTTCGCAGCCTGCCCCAGCAGGCTCGAACCTCTGTCGAGCGGCCAAGCGAGACAGCGGGCGTCCAGCCCGTCGCGGTCAGGCCCCAGCCTGATCGCGAAAGTGCCCGTTCAGGGCAGGCGCAGCGTCCAGCGGAGCCGCCGCCAAACAGTCGTTCATGTCATTGGTGCTAAATCAGTTTGACGCGATTGTCGATCCGCAATCGGACTTCTTCCAGTGCTTCAGTCAGCGCTTGTTCGATTTCGTGGTAGCTGCCTTTCCTTCCGGATTTGGCGACGATCTTCCAACCGTTCTCAGCAATGAAAGTCTGGGTGCAACCGCGAGGCAGTTTCTTCTCGCCGCCGTGTTTCTTTTTCACCGCTTGTGATGCCTGTTGAATCGTCACTGATGCGTTCTGCTGCGTGACCTCTCTCAACTGCGGCTCTGGAAGTTTGGAAAGCTCGTAACCGGCACGTGCTGAAATTTCGCCATCGTCGATCCGGACTCGCATCTCGTGCGGAAGTTTCAACAACGCCAACGCACGCGAGACGCGAGTGGGACTGATACTGAGTGCCGTTGCCAACTCTTTGCCCGTCCAGTGATTAACCTTCATCAGTTTTTGAAACGACTCGGCCTCTTCAATAGGCTTCAGGTCAACTCGCAGGAGGTTCTCGATTAGTTGCTCTTCAAGAATTTGAGTCGGACTCAATACGTGTTCCTGAAAGTTGCAGTCGATCATTTTCAAGCCCGCTTGTTTGCAGGCTCGCCAACGTCTTTCCCCGGAAATAATCAGCCATGTCAATCGTTCATCGGACCAGCGAACACGAATCGGCGCAAGTTGTCCTTTCTCGCGAATGCTGTCTGTCAGATTCTGGAGAGCTTCGCCGTCGAACTCCACTCGCGGCTGATCAGGATCGGGTTGCACACGGTCAATCTCGATTCGACCAAACGACCGATTCGCTCGTCGTCCAACATCTTTGGCCATCGCGACCGGGCTGAGTTGTGGTCGAGACTCCGCGCCACGCAAACCTACCGATTCATTCAAATTTGCTTCTGCCTGTTTCAGCAGGCTTCGTGTATTGCTCATGCTGCCTCCCTGTGTATTTTTCGATTGCTGATCCTTTCAATGATTTCGTCAACCAGTTCTCGTGTTCGAGCGGCTGCATTTGATTTCGCCGCGTGCATCTGCACTGGTTGTCTGCACGCTAACGCGACCTTGAACGCAGACAGTTCGGGAATCGTTGTTTCCAAGACCAACTCACCGTAGAGTTTTCGCAGTCGTGATTCGTATTCCTGATGCACCAGCATTCGACGGTCAGACCGTGTTACGAGGTGCCCAAGCCGCCTAAGCGATGGATTCAGCAGTCGAGCGTTCGCAACGGCCTGATGAACGGCTCGAATACCTTGCGTGCCGAAGTCTTCCGGCGGAATCGGAATCAACACGTACTGAGCCGCGATCATCGCGTTCCAACTGCACTGGTATAGATTCGGCGGACAATCAAAGAGAACCACGTCATACGCTGTTAGTGGTTCAAGAAAGTCACGCAGTGCGTATTGCATCACGCCGCCTTTTTCCGGGCATGGTGAGTTGTATTGCGCCAAGTGTTGGTTCGCCGCCAGCACAGAAATTCCGTCAACGTGCGTTTCACGAATCAAAGAGTATGGGTCAATGTGATTGCAACGATCATCAAACAATGCGGCCAGCGTTTCCCACGCAGTCATCTGCTCAACGGCATCTGATCCGAAAAACGCTTGGCTGATTGAACCCTGCGGATCAGCGTCAACGAGCAAGACTCGCTGGCCTAACGCGGCGAATGCTCCTGCCAAATGAAAACAGGTTGAACTCTTTCCGCAGCCACCTTTTTGGTTGATCAGACAGATTGATGTGGTTGGTTGGTTCCCGATTGCCATTGGCAATTCTCCTTCAAGTTGCTGTGAATACTTGGGAAACCGTCCCACGGAATTGCGTCATCCGTCAAGCAAATTCGTCATTTCCAAATCCAGGCTTGGCGTGCTAATAGCTTTAAGTGTGTTAAAGCAATCAACGAAAAGAAGGGTCGGCGTCGGCCAGCTATCACTGGTGGAGCATTCGCTATGCCCGCTTGCAGAATCGAACACCAAGAATCTCGTTCATGCCGTGGAGTATCACTACAGCAATGCGAAACGCGTGCGAAAGTCGGCAAAGGTACGGATATTTGCTCCATTGGGGCTATCATCCAACGATGAGCTTTACTTGTGGGGATTGCTCAACCTGACGTTGGCTCAGCCAATCGTGGAACGCACATTGACTGCAACGCCGCACTGGTGTCTGAAGCAAATGGGAATCATCGATTCCGGATCGCGTCGTGGTGGACGGCAATATCAGCAGTTCGCTCAAGCGTTGGAACGTTTGTCCGTTGTGAACTACCTGAGCGATGCGTGTTATGATGCCACTCGCAGTGAATACCGCAAAGTGAGCTTTGGATTCCTGAGTTATTCACTGCCGGTAGATCCGCAGTCGTCTCGTTCTTGGACGATCAACTGGGATTCGACGTTCTTCGATCTGGTCAACGTTCAAGGCGGCGGAATGCGGTTTGATCTTGCTTTGTACCGTTCTTTGGACGCGGCTTCTCGACGTTTGCTGTTATTCATTTTGAAAGTTGGCTATCGCAAAGGTCGGCTCCCCGTTCTTGATTTACGACACTTGGCCGTGGACTTGCTTGGGTTGTCCAGCACGCTGTCAACTCGCGATATGAAAGTCAAAGTCGCCAGAACGCTGAAACGTTTGCAGGAAGCAGAAGTAATTTCCTCGCCATCCATTAAGCGAATCAACCCCGGCAATTTTTCGGTTTCATTTGAACGCGGCGAATATCTGAATCGCTTGCCAGAGCAAATGAATCGAATCAGTGTCGAAGACTCGCCGCTGCTGGAAGGCTTGCTTTCAGTTGGGTTTGAGAACCCAGCGGCAGTGCGACTGATCCAGCGTTATCCGAATGCCTTGGTCGCTCAATGGACAGACATCACGCAGGCCGCGATTGAGCAGTTTGGAAAACAGCATTTTCGAGTCAGCCCAATGGCATTCCTAACGGATTCGCTAAAGCAGGCGTCCAAGGGCACGCGAACTCCACCGGACTGGTGGCAGGATGCGAAGCGAAAAGAACAGCGAACGTTGCAGCCAACCGAAACTGGAAAACAAGTTCTGTCCAAGCTGATGGACGAGGTCTTCGGTTCTGGTCGGGGAAACTCGCCTTCATCCCAGAAGCCCGAGCGTGCAGCAGACCTCTTGAAAAGAAGTCGTTGAAACTCAAACAGCATTTCCCTTTGTGGTACATATCTTCTTTGTACAAGTACCTTTGGCAGTCGTTGCGGCGGTTCACAATTGGACGGTTTCACGAGTATTTTCAAGGACTTGCCGACACGACGCCTCGATGAAAATGCGACGCAACCGACACGTGTTTTCAAATATGTGCGACGCTAGCGACACGCATTGTTGCCCAAGTTGTGCGACGCAAGCGACACGTCCCCTCTTGATTCATGTGACTTAAAGAAGTTCGTGACAAATCCAATCGGAGTCATTACGCTAAATGGTGTAGGCAGGGAAACCTGCCGGTCGTCATGCTCAAGCAAACGCATTCGCTCGAAGACCGGTATTCCAACCGGGAATAAGAGCGATTTGAGCTGATCTCTCCAAACGGGGACAGCGGGTCCGGGAATCTTGGTCTCATCAACCGAGGATAAGGACCGAAGGGTTGCCACCCTTCCTCGCGCTGACCCTTCGAGCTGGATGCCATGAGAGTGGCTCGTCCAGTTCAATGGAGGCTCGCCGGAGTAATCCCGAGCTGGCCTTGCTTCCCTCGTATGGAAGCAAGGTACGTCTTGGAGTAATACCGTCGTTCTATCCAATTGCGTAGGCTCGCAGTTTCTCACTCGAAACTGCTGGAGCGACAAGCGGGCGATGCGGACAAACCTCATCGTGCTTTGCATGATGAGGCCGTGTCGATGGGACCAGTGCTGCTGGTCTCGCCTTTGGTTTTTCCAAAGGAGCAAAGCGGGTGGTCTGTGTCTGACAGCACAGAGAATCCCGTCCGTGGGGTTCGGACTTGCAGCGATGTGAGTTCGCTCAACGCGGCTGGCGTGGGGAGCTGCCTGTTGGTGACAACAGGCACCGGAGTGACCACTTCGGCGACTGGGTTAAACGCCCGGCGGTGAAAAGCTCAACCACGAAAGGCCCAATCAATTACGAACGAGAGGGCTTGCCAGTAAGATTTCGAGGAGACGGTGCCGAATCGCGAATATCCGTTCAGGAGCGTTACCCCAAGCTTCTGCTTTCGTAGGGGGAAATTCGGTGCGATTGCCATTGGCAATTCGCCGAGAAAGTGTGGCCAGCCGGAAGGCGGCTAACACCTGAGCGGATCGGGCGATAACTCGCCCTAGCAACGTGAACTCGAAGTCCAAGGTCGACACTAACGCAGGAACCACTGCGGCGTCCGAAGGTTTGGCTCTTCGGCGGTCTGATTGGTCATCAGATATCGGTTTGAACTTGATTCAAATCGTGTGTGCCGTAGTGGGGGAGAGTGGCCTGAGTAGGAAACGTGCGGTAGCACGTGCGGAGAATCAGTCGAAGGGCTGATCACGAATCCCATCTTTCCAAGGTGGATGTTTCGTGCGTGGCAAGGCAGTCGCGTCCCGTCTGAGTCTGGGAGTGATGACCCGGATTTTCAGTAACGAAAGGGCTGAGGGGTTATGCGACAACTTCGGTTGTCCATCCCGTTTGGAGATTTGCAAATAGTCGCACCAAGCGATTGGTGCGGCTGTTTCGTCCTTGGCAGGCAGCATGTGGCCGACGGTGGTGACTCGGAAGGGTGACCACTTTTGGCGGCAAACAGACGACGAACGCTTGGGGTGCGTCTTGGTACTTTGAGTGTTCGTGCTGAGGTTGTTTTAGCGTGGGCACTATGTATTGTGCGGGTTCACTGACGAAAGCAGTGCAACCCGCACATCTCAGACTGCTTACAGTCGGCTCGTGCTGTCAAGGATTTGCGAATGGCTTCGTGGGATTGGCCATAATCAATCCCACATTCCTGATGCGACGGAATGCTGTTCAGAAACTTCTTGTCGCTTGAAGCAAGTTGTGCTTGAGTCGGACGTATGCGATACCGATGCGTTGCCAGCAGCCCGGAAGGACTCGTTCAGCAGGTTGCTGTTTGCTACCTGCGTCATGGCTATTGGTGGTATGTCAGTGGAAGGCTTCCGACCGGAAAAGACCCGAAAGCACTCGACCGCAAACTGGTCGCTAAATATGGAATCGACCTGACCGAGCGACAGCGAGCCACTCGCAAAGCGAAGGGGCTGGCCAACATGCAATACATCCGCCACGGAAACTGGTTCTTGCTCTTAGCCACCGAAGGCCATCACCCGTTCAAACAACAGGAACGCATCCGCGACTGCCGTCGCAACCCGATTCGATTTGAAGGCTACTCGATCAGCTACCGGCGTGGCGGAGTCACGCCCAGCGGCGGCGGACCAACGAAGTGGCACGCCTGTGTTCGGATCGACCCAACGACCTACCAGCAATTGAAGACATACTTCGTGATGCGAGCCAAGCATCGGAAGTCGGAAACGCTGGTGGAAGATTTTCGACGAATTCCGTTTGCGAGATACGCACCGATTCGACGGCAGATTCTGAACATCCACCGAGCCGTCAACCACGTCCGCAAACAAGCAGGCTTTGAGAAACTTCCAGTGTCGAGCCTTTCTCTGCGTCGAAGAATCACTCAGCCATTCTCTCAACCGTCACAAAACATCAAGGAGGTCGCATGACATCAGCCGCATTCGTTTTCTTCTATCTGATCGCAGCCATACTGGCGATGCAGAAACCGATATGGATTGTGTGGGGCTTTGGTCTTTACTTTGCGTGGGTCGTCAGGAACGCTTGGTCGGCTTGGTAACATGAGAAAAGTGGCCAGTCGTGAAACCGGCCACTGAAGGTGAGTCGTTTTTGACTACTCGCTTTCAACAGGAGCGTACGTCATCGCTTGCTTCTGAAGCTCCGTGGGTTCTTCAGTCACCATCGCAGTGAAGTCTTTCCAGAGACTTCTGATTTGAACCGGTGACGTTGCCAGCCAGATCGTATCAGTCAGTTCCTCTCGTTCACGTTCAAGGCGAAGTATCTTTCTTCCGACCTCGGATTCGTGAAGGATTTCTTTCTCAACAAGACGTTTCTCTGCTTCGACGACATTCTGAATCACAGAATGACTGCCTGAGCAGTATCCGCGATGTCGTTCACTTTCAAACGGCTTCACTGCTTCCTCGGCCAAATCCTTCTGCTGTTTTTCGAGCTTAGAGATTTGCGATTTTAAGTCGTTGTGACGAGTCATATAGGCGTCAAGTCCCAGTCGCTTCAACACTCGTGCTTCCGCGTCCTTTGTGACCGACTCTCGCCATTCCTTTCCTTCAAGTCGATAAATCTGATCTATCGCCTTGTTGATTCGTTTTTCAATCTGTTCTCTCCAATGCTCTTTCTCTTTTACTGTCAATGGCATAATGCCTCCTTCGATTTTCTGTACGTAGATCGGCGTTCTGCGACAGAAGTTGTTCATGTGCCCGCCGATGGCCATTTCAGCAGACACGGCAAGTCAAGGTGGAGCCTCGGCCTTTTCAACCCAAAAACCGGCCGAGCAGCAGCGGCTCGCTGAAAGCGAACGCGGACCTTGACGCCGTGGTATGATCAAGACTTCCAAGGCGGGGACCTCTCCATTCGGCCACTGCCCGCGTTAGGGATGCGCAGGGTGCGAAGCAGTCCGCAGGACCGAGCGTTTAGCGAAGCCCGCAGCTCCCCGGCCCGCAAGGGAAACGCCCAACTGCTTGGATGAATAGCGCACAATCCCATTCACTAAGCGACGGTCGTGGCGACACTGTACACCCCGTGACATGTAAGTGCTAAAAAGTTCTCTGGCCTCTCGGGTGGATTAGCGATGGGATATGAGAACACCATTCGACAGGTCTACCTCGACTGGGGCCAAGAGTTCACAGGATCTTCTTGCTCAGAAGGCGAGCGTGAGACCCTTTGCCGATTCGTCGCCTCAATGGAATTAAAGGCGCGAATTACTCGCCCTCAATGGTCCGAAGCAACTTGTCAAACCCTGCATCGTCTAGATCGGCCATCTTCATCAAGACATCAGGGTGTTCTGCAAGCCTTCGGCGAAGCAGATGCGGGATTTTCTCAGCCAGAATCAGCAACTCATCTTCATTGGCGTCCAGCTCTACGGCGAGCTTTTGAAGCAGGTTCTCTGAAGGACAGTGGCCGTCCTCCAGTTTGTGATTCTCAATCTTTGAAAGGTATGTGAAACCAACACCGACTTTCGATGCCAGTTGCCGCAGCGTCAGTTGCTTTGCCTTCCGAAGTTCACGAAGTCGATTGCCAAGGGACATAACTTGCTGCCTGCTTGCTGGAATGATCTAAAGATCATAGACTCGTTGTACTCAGGAGTCAACATGTGGCGACAATAGGTAGGTTCGTCCACCCCGTTGATAGCTGCGAATCGATTTACAAAGGGTGTGCGCTGAAATGCAGGAACTTCAACTCAGAGAAGAATTTCGAGGCAAGCGTCTCAAGGGGACGACGGTCGATTTTAAGAACCAGTCTGGCACTGGGGCACTCGATGTGCCTGCTGCTGAGTTCCTGAAGATCACGTACCCCTCGCACGATCTCCTCAAGACAATTGAGGCCACACAACAGGGGCAATCTCGACCGGTCGTTCTCCTCGGTTCGAGGGGCCAAGGTAAGTCGCACTTAATGGCGGCACTCTACCACCTGTGCGACAACCCGGATGCCGGATCTTCATGGCTGAGTGAGTGGTCGGATCATCTCAAGAACCCGCAGATTGCCAACTTGAAACTGCGAAACGATTGTTTCGTGATTGCCGAGAGTCTGCACCTTCAACGTTACAAATACCTGTGGGACATTCTGTTCGCCCTCCATCCAAAGGGACAGTGGTACGAAGCCAAATGGTCAGGAATGGGCGACAAGAAGACGGATGTCCCCAGCTACGATTTGATGATGGAGATGTTCACCGATCAGCCGACCGTGCTGATCCTCGACGAGTTCCAAACGTGGTACGAAGGTCTCACTAACACCAAGCAGTTTCCGTGGCGAAATTGGGCATTCAACTTTATCCAGATTCTTTCCGAGATCGCTCAGAAGAACCCGGAGAAGCTCGTCCTCGTCGTCTCGGTTCGTGAAGGGAACTCGGACGCCTATCAGCAGATTCGCCGAGTAAACCCGGTCGATGTGGACTTCAAAGGGCCGTATGCCAAGCGAGATCGCCAGCGGCTTCTCCTTTACCGCATCTTCGAGAACCGGATGCAGGTGCCGAACGCCGACATCGCCAAAGCCACTCAAGCTCACGTCAGCGAGTTTTTTCGTCTCAGCAAAGTACCGCCGCAGGAGCAGGAGAAGCGAACTGAGGACTTCATCGAGTCCTACCCGTTCGCCCCGCACCTGCTGAAGCTGCTGGACGATCAGGTGCTCATCGCCACGGATGCTCAAGAGACTCGTGACCTGATCAAGATTCTCGTAGATCTTTTCAAGACGCACGACAGCAAAGACCCGGTGATCACCGCCGCCGACTTCTCGCTCACCAACGAGAAAAGCGGCGTGGCGTCACTGCTGGACTCAGTGGCAAACCAACTGCACAAAGACCTGCGGGAGAAAGCTCTCCGCAACTATGAAGCCGTCGTCGAAGCAGTGCCGAATCCCAAGACCACCATTCCACACGCCGAAGAAATCATCAGTGCGCTTTGGTTGCGGTCGTTGACTGTCGATCAGATGGCGGGTGCCGAACCCTACGAGCTTCAGATCGACATCACCGGCGACAAGCCGATTGACGACAATCGCTTTGAAGTTGAGTTGGCGAACATCGTCGATAATAGCTTCAACATCCATCAGGTCGGTAGTCGCCTGGTCTTCAAGCGAGAAGAGAACGCTCGCTCGAAGCTGCTCGCTCACGCCAAGAACGACAAGCTGTTCCAGAACAGCGAAGACATTGAACATCTCGCCAAAGAAATCCGAGCCGTCATCGGTGGTTCGGAAGAGGTATCAGCCAAACACCGAGTCATTGTGCTGAAGAAGAAGTGGCAGAGCGACCCTTGGTCGGAGTTCGACGAGAAAGAGCAGCCGAAAAGTTGGAGCGATGGAAAACTGCCGTTGGTCGTCGTGCCCGACTATCCAGAAAAGTTGGAAGCCACACTCGGAAAATGGCTCAAGGACAACATGCAGGAGAATCGCAACACGATTCGATTTCTGCTTCCACAGAAAGGCACCGGCAACGTCTACTACGACCGGGAATTGCTGGTGCTCGCCAGAGCCGTCTGTCTGGCCATGAAGTGGAAGGCGACCGAGAAAGTCTATGGCGAGCTTGAACGCTCTTTTCGCAAGGATGAACTTATCCCCAAGCTGAAGAGCCGCTTCGACCGTTTCGCCCTCCTCAGCGAGTGGAACTACGCCGAACCAGCCAAGTGCGAATTCGAGGAAGCCAAGCACGACGCTCAAGGCGACAAGATTCCCGATGCAGTAGATCGCCTCGTGCGGGAAGAAGTCTTCATTCCCGAAGAGTTCGAGGAATTCGTTCTCAAGCTCGCCGAAAACTCCGAATCAGTCGGCAAACTGCTCAAAGACCTGAAAGAGCCAAGGCCGGGCGGCAAACCCTGTATCCCGTGGCTGGGCGAGATCGCCGTCAAGGAACGGGTGATTCGCATGTGTGCTGAGGGGCAGATCGCAATCAACGTGCGTGGTCTCGATCTGCTGCAAGCCAAACCCGGCGAAGATGCCGATGATGCTTGGACTCGCATGAAGGGCAGGCTCGGTACCGGTAAGCATCTCGACGAGACGATTATGCTGCTGCCTGACGCCGTATCCGTCAGCGGCGGCAAGACCGTAGAAAACGGCGGCAGTGCTGGCGAATCGTACGGGAGCGGATCAAGCACGGCGACTACACCCGACCAAATCGGCGAAGGGACGGACACATCCCCCACAGGTGGAACGCCAACCGACAACGGTGGCGTCCCCGGCAATCTGTTTGGTGGAAACGGTGGAGCCGAAACGGTCTCCACCAAATCGTGTTCGGCTCCGCCGACTTCTGGTCTCAACCTGCTCGGTCAGGTCGAGTCATGGGGCATCGGTCCCGCAACGAGCGTCAACAACGTCGCTCTGAAGATCGGCAAGATGACCGGGGCACAGCTTCAGGCTCTCATTAAGCACCTGCCCGATGGCGTCACCTACGGCTTGGACTTGGAAAAGGAGGAAGGCAACTGATGTCAACTTTCACAGCCGATCTCCTCGAATCCGTCACAACAAGTCCGCCGCAGCAGGCATGGAGCCACATCGCCAACCATCTCTGGCAGACGTTCTCCGCTCCCATCGCACCGGCTGTCGCTGACGCCGAAGTCGTCAAGCGAGACCGCAGCATCACCGAACTCGAAAACACGCTCTCCGGCTCCTGCTGGGATCTGTGGAACGATTTCGAGATCAGCGTCCCCAAAGCCAGTCTCGGAATCGTGGAATTCTGGAATCGCATCCACGGCGGCAAGGCGGTGCTGATTCTCGATGGCGTCTCGCTACGGGAAACACCGTGGCTGCTTGGGCAGGCACAGGAGCGTGGTTACACGGTTCATGCTGCTGGGCCTCGTGGAACCGAACTACCCTGCGAGACATCCCCGTTTGCCAAGGCACTCGGCTTCGCTCAGCGATCCGCCTTGGAGAACAACGGTGCCGGTGGTGCTCACAAGCTGACCGGTGCCGGAACGGAGTCTTCCAACCTCAACTGGAATGACTGCATTGGGCTGGTCGGTACTCAGGAAGGCTTCGTTTTCTGGCATCACTTCCCCGATGAACGAATGCACGACCTGTCCGTGCCGGGCGAAGGACTGCACAAGTTGGCGAGAGAGACGCACGAGCATCTCACATCCGATGACTTCTGGGCGTTCGTCGAACGGCTGGCGACCGGACGGCGGCTCATCATCACCAGCGATCACGGCTACGCTGCCTGCGGACTGTTCCCTGACCTCGTGGACAAGGATCAGGTCGATTACATGAAGAAGCTCTTCAAGAGCGGACGCACGGCGACCAGTGACAGTGACGACGGAGCATGGGTGCCGCCGATCGACCTGCGGCTGGCGACCAGCCACGGATCGCACCGTTACGTTCTCGGTCGGCGAAAATGGAAGAGTGCCGGGGGATACCCCACACTGCATCACGGCGGCTTATCGCTGCTTGAAGTCTTTGTCCCGTTTATTGAAGTAAGCAAATGACGAAGGCAAAGGCAGCGATGAAAGCATCTCAGGAAGCACTCCTACTAAACAGTGAAAGTTCCAGATACGTGGCAAAGGCAAAGAAGAAAACCAAAAAGGAAGAACTTCAGGAAGCAGTCGCCGAGGCGGTGGGTGCCGGGCGGGAACTGCACTTGGAGTCCGTGGACTTCTCCGATCCGAATCGCCCCAAGACCTGTCTCGAAGTCGATTTTCCGATTCTGCCGATCAACCATGTTGCCACAATTGAGGGGAACGCCGGGAAGCCAATCTACCAGATGTCGAAGTGGTGGGCACGCCGACGGTCGAGCGTGTTCCGGGCGATGTTAATCGCTGCTGCGACGAAAGCTCCCGAAGATCAGGGGGAAGCTGCGAAGCTCGTATGGGACGCCTACTACGGCAATCACCAGAAGAATGAAGCATTCCGCAAACTGAAAGTCGCCGACATCTTCATGGGGGGCGGCACAACCATTGTTGAAGGTGCCCGGCTCGGAATGCAGATGTATGGCAACGACCTCAACCCGGTCGCTTGGCTGGTTGTCAAGAACGAACTGGCTCAGGTCGATCCGAAGGAAATTCAGAAGCTTCTCGACGCCATCGAAGCCGAGGTCAAGCCGCAGATCATGCCATTCTATGCCTGCGACTGTCCTCGTGGGCACAAAGGCAAATGGACGCACAAGCCGACCGGCAAAGTGATGGGGGCTGACTTCGATCCACTTTTGCTCACATCTGAGCGGCGACCAGAGTACGAGTACGAAGGACCGGAGGTCATCTACACATTCTGGGCCAAACACGGTCCATGTCAGGCTTCCGAATGCAATCACCGAACTCCAATTATGACTTCGCCGGTCGTTGCACTAAAGCAACTCACGGTCAAAGCATGGGAGGGAAAAGAATGCCAGTCCTGCGGGAAGAAGTTCGACATCGAGCAAAAGGAAGCTCGCATGGCCCCGGCTGCGATGCTGGTCGTGGCCGACACTGAAGCACCCTATGCCTTAATGGATGACGATGGGCACTATGCTTGCCCTCACTGCGGGCATGAGCGACATGATCCAAAGGCGGCAGGCGACGGACAGTCTTCATCATTAGGCAAGGCGAAGAACAAGAAGATCGAGTTCACGCTGCTGATTCACCCGGATTGGCTCAAAGGTTCTCCGGGGCAGGATTCCGAAAGGAACAGGTTCGGTGGAAGCGTGACTGACACCGCTGACGCCACAGCCGCTTGGAACGAGGAACGGGCAAAGTCGCTCAAGCTCATCGAGGTTCGGGGAAAGCTCCCTGATGAGATCGAATGCCCGGACACAAGAGAAATGCTTACAACCAGCAAAGAGGGTGGAACTGTCCCCGGCAAATCTAAGTTCAAATGTCAGCAGTCAACCTGTGGTCGTGAGCAGGATGTGCTGAAGTCCATTAAGGCGTCGAAACAATCTGGTCCGATAGCAACGTATGCGATTCAAGCATACTGTCCGTGTTGTGACAGCGGTGGTGTTCCTTACGGCGGGCGTTTCTTCGATCTACCGGATGTTGCCCGACTGAACTGTGCAACCTCAGAGTGGAGCACAAGAAAAGTTGCCGATCTGTCATCGTTCTGGCCAAAGTCTGAACTTCCGTTCGGATTTATGACCCACATGAATAACGGTGGAATTCCGAATCATGGCTTCACGCATTGGTGGACCATGTTTAATGCTCGCCAACTGCTTGTTCACGGTTTGCTGCTGAAAGCAATCACTACGAACGAAACCGTCACTTGGGATTGCAGGCAATACGTGCTCGGAGCATTTCAACAGCATCTCCGCAATCAATCGATGTTCTCGTTTTGGCATATCAAGTTGGACAAGCTTGCCCCAGCACTATCGAACAGCAATTTTCACCCAAAATCAACGATAATTGAGGTAGGTGAATTCTGCCCGATGGGATATGGACCGTGGGCATCGACAATTAAACCGTTGCTCTCAAGTTCAGAATGGTCACGCAACCCTTGGGAGCGTGTAGCTACCAGTAATCTAAGTGGTGCGAACTCGGAACTATCTAAGCGTATTTCAGGCAAGAGCGTCGCTGTTTATTCGGGTGATCCAGTTGTGGCGGGTTCTACTCTTACGTGCGGCAGTTCTTCTGATCTGGCTTCGCTCGCAGATAATTCACTAGATTTGGTTATCACGGACCCGCCATTTGGAGGTCTACTCCACTATTCAGAGCTTTCGGATTTCTTTTATGTGTGGCTTCGATTGGTTCTGAAGGATCGTTACCCAGAGTATTTCACTAACGAATATACACCGAAAACTTTAGAGGCAGTGGCCAATCGAGCGAGGCATCCTGACGATGCAGACCAATTCTACAAGAGACTCTTAACCGAATGTTGGCGTGAGTCATTTCGAACATTGAAACCGGCTGGATTATTGGCATTCACTTTCCATCATAGCGAGGATGAGCCTTGGATTGCGGTGCTTGAGAGCTTGTTTGACGCAGGCTTTTATCTCGAAGCAGCATATCCAATTCGTAGTGATGAGACGAAGGGAGAGGGGTCTAAGCCCGGTACGCTCGGATCGCAAAAAATTGAATACGACATCGTTCATGTCTGCCGCAAACGTCTTGAAGAACCGCAGCCAATCAGTTGGGCACGGTTGCGTCGGCAGATCATGAAAGATGTCCGTCAGCTTCAGGAGATCATCGAGCAGCACCAGAAGGAAGGTCTCGGCGAGGCAGACCTGCAAGTGATCCGGCGTGGTAAGGCTCTCGAATACTACTCCCGTCATTACGGCAAGGTGTACATCGAAAAGGGACGGGAAGAAGAATTCACCGTCAGAGATGCCCTTGTTGGGATCAATCAGCTTCTCGATGACGAAAGCGACACGACGAGCGAAGCCCCGCCCGTGCTCGCCGAGCCTTACACACGGCAGTTTCTTCGACTGTTCGCTGACAAGAGCACGCTCGAACGTGATCAGATGCAGAAGTATCTGCGTGGTACAGGTGTTTCACCTTCGCAGTTCTTGGAACGTGGCTGGTGCAGCGAAGAGAAGAAGGTCTTTACCGTCGCCGATCCGCTCGAATGGGCGAATCAGTGGAAAGGAAAACATCGCAAAGGGATGTCCCGTGACTTCGATCAGACCTACTTCCTGATCGGTGCCTGCTACGACGAAAGCGGCATCAAGCTGAGCGACACGCTCAACAGCGGCAGCTTCGTCCCACATCCCGCCATCAGCGACCTGCTCGACTGGTTCGCCAAACACGGCAGCGACACGAACATGAAGTCCGCCGCCAAGCGAGCCAAGCAAATCTACTCGTCATGGCTGGCAAAGAACAAGCCGAAGGCTGACGCACAGCTTTCGCTTTTTGACATTGACGGAGACACATGAAAGCAATGAACACTCCCCTTGTGAATGACGACCTTTGGACGCGTCGCGGCATCTCGTTGCTTTGGGACGCCGATGAGTTGAACAAGCTCTGTCAGCCCAAGCAGGTCATCAGCCTACGTCGGTTCCGTCAGCTTCACGCTACGGGTTGGAGTGATGTTGATTCCTGCATGGTCAACGATGCTTTGATTGTCGGAGGATTGGAGAGTGTCATTGACGCACTTCCACCCGAAGAGATGACACGCTGGCTGGAACAGAACATCTACCAGTCACTCGTGTCCTACCAGCGAGAAGTTGCCGGTGGAGGCGATCAGGCGGCGTTGATCTTATGGATGGTTGAGCATTCCCGGCTCAAGCACCACATCAGTGAGGATGCGTGGCTGTGGCACTGTGGCGGCGAGCATCGAAACCACCAGATTCCCCTGAGTAACTGCCTGTTCAACGGAGCACAGCACGACCTGAAAGAGATTCACGACGCGCAAGGAAACCGCCTCGGCTTGTACCACCCAAGGATTTCGTAGGAAGTATTCACGGCATGACCGCTCAGCAAACACTTGAACCCGGACAACGCATCCGCCACGCCGAATTCGGCGAAGGAGTGATCGCTGGCGTTGTCACCAACGGTTTTGTGCGAGCGTTCTTTGTTGGTGGCGGCGAGCGTCAGGTTCCCGTTGTCTCGATCACGCCGATTCTTGGCCGGTCTGAGCAGATCGTCCGCAATGTCGGTTCGGGTGAACGTCGCAATCGAAGAGCATGGCTCGCGTACCATGCTCACGCCCTGCCACTCATCGACAGTGCAGCGGCACTGACTTCCGCCAAGATTGATCTTCTGCCACATCAGGTCGTGCTGACGCATCGGATCGCCACGGCTTCCCCACGACGTTATCTGATCGCCGATGAAGTCGGGTTAGGCAAGACGATTGAATCGGCATTGATCCTGCGGGAACTGGCCAGCCGGGGCGAACTGAACCGGGCGTTGATGGTGGTGCCAGCCGGTCTGGTCAACAACTGGCATCGGGAGTTGAACGAAGTCTTCAATCTCGACTTCGAGGTCTTCGGTAGTCAGGGAGACGTGACCGACCGAAAGTCGAACGCCTTCGTCAAGCATGATCGCCTGATCGCCAGCGTCGATACGCTCAAGCGAAGGCCACGAGTCAAACGCCTTTTAGACGCACCGTTGTGGGATTTGGTGATCTTCGACGAGGCCCAGCACCTTACGGCAAGCAAGACGGGCGGCAAGCTGAAGAAGACCGACAACTACCGGTTGGCGGAATCACTCAGGAGCCACTGCCGTGACTTGATCCTGCTCTCTGCCACGCCACACCAAGGCGATCACTATCGGTTCTACATGCTGATGCAACTTCTCGATCCGACATTGTTTACCTCCCCGGAAGACATGATTGAGAACAGGCATCGACTGAACTCAATCATCTTCCGTCGCACCAAGGCGGACGCCTGCCGACCAGATGGCTCGACGTTGTTCGCTCGTCGCTGGGTTCACACCGAATCGTTCGTGATGTCGGAGGTCGAGCGAGAGTTCTACAACGATCTGCACGTCTACCTGATGGACGGCTTTGCTCTTGCCAAACAGCAGGGGAACAAAGGCCGGGCACTCGGCTTCGTGATGACGATCTTCCAGAAGATCGCCGCATCCAGCTTCGCCGCCGTCCATCGCACATTGCGTCGTCGCCTGATTGCACTGACGGTGCAGGAAGGTCTGATGCACGACAGCAAGCTCGACATCGACGCACGTGATGCGGCGTTTGCTGAAGCTCGTCAGTTGATCCGGCATGAATTTCATCTGCCTGAAGATCGGTTGGGACAAATTGAAGCCGAACGTGTGCTGGCTGATCTCAAGCGTCGAATCGTCAAGAAGATGGATGACGACGATCTGGCGATGCTGTCGAGCGAATACTCGTCGGAAACGGCGACCACTGCATCCGAGGATTCGGCAATCATCGCTGTCGAAATCGCATTGCCCGAAGAACGTCAACGCATTCGTGACCTGCTGACAAAGTTCCCTCCCGGAACAGAGACCAAGGTCAAGAATCTCATCAATGCCCTTGGCACCCTCTGGCAACAGGATTCGTCAGAGCGAGTCGTCATCTTCGCCACGTATCTCGGCAGTGTCGAAATGTTGGGCGAAGAGATCGAGAGAGCCTATCCCGGTCAGGGCGTGGTTGTCCTGAAAGGTGGTGATCACGGCAGCAAGCTCGCTGCCGAAAAGCGATTCAAGCAGCCGAACGGTCCGAGAGTGATGATCTGCACCGCTGCTGGTCGTGAAGGCATCAACCTGCAACATGCTCGTGTGCTGTTCAACTTCGACCTACCTTGGAACCCGATGGACTTGGAGCAGCGAATTGGTCGCATCCATCGCTACGGCCAGAAGCACACGGCTCAGGTCTACAACCTCGTGTTGTCGGACACCATCGAAGGCAAGATTTTCCTGTTGCTCGACGACAAGCTGAAGGAGATCGCCAAGGCATTGGGCAAAGTCGATGAACATGGCGAAGTCGCCGAAGACCTTCGGACACAGATACTCGGCCAGCTTTCCGAACGCCTCAGCTATGAGAGCCTGTACGCACAGGCGATCTCCGACCCTGAACTGAAGCGAACTCGCCTCGAACTGGAACAGGCTCTCTCGAATGCGTCCGAAGCGAGGAACGTCGTCTACGAACTGTTTCAAGACCTCGACGGCTTTTCACTCGACGACTACCAGCCCTTTTCGGACACATCCGAAGGAATGGACGAAATCGTTCGTTTTGTCCGCACCGCAGCCGAGGACGAAGGGAAGAGCTTTCGACCTGAGACCAACGGAGTGTTCGTGGTCGCAACGCCTGACAACGGCGAACCACTCAGATTCACAACGGATCGGGATGCTTCCATCGATTCCGAGTACATCGATCTGCTCGGCCTCGATCACCCAATCGTTGTCCAGTACATGCAGCAGTATCGCGGTTTGCCAGACGACGAGATCGGTATTCGAGTTCGATCCGACGACGGTCGCACCGGTGTCCTCTCCATTTGGCACGTGACGACGCAGGGCGAACGCAGCGAAACTCGAAACCAAATGCTCACACTGGCCGTGGACGGCGAAGGCCAACGTATTCCGTCATGGGAGAAGCAGGCCGATCGACTGTTCCAACTTGAACCAGCCTCGGCGAACGGAGCATTACAGATTGACCTGCTCACCGAGGTACTGGAACCAATGATCCAACGAGAACTCGTCCACCGTGGTTTCCTTGCCGAAAACCGAGGATACGACGCCCGACTTGTCGCGTGGGTGGAGGTTGCTTGAGGCCATCCGGCTGTTCACACTCATCTAAACGGGACTCAAACCGGAAATTCTAAACGTCGCCCATCGTGTCAGATTCAGAATCCGCATTTGTTTAGACACCAGTTAATCGCCTTACTGAACCAGTTTCTCCTTTCATGAATTTCTGAATTGTGTTGCGGCACCGGGACACAGGGTTCCGATTGTTGACGGTCGTTGAAAGCGTCTTTGGCACGTCGATCACGTTGTCGCTCGGCAGCAATTTGTTGATCGGACCACGGAGCAGCCTCGATTGCTCGACCATCGCGGATGATGTAGTGCGAACGACACGGAAGATTCCAGTTCCCAATCGAAGGCCAGAGTGCAACTGATTCACCATCGAAGGTCATCTTCCACTCAGTCGGTGCAAATGGTGTGACCACTTCCTCGCCGCACCCGCAACAACATGAGTGGGAAGCGGAAGCGTATTCCATCGAGATGTAGAGGACTCCCGGTTGTAAGCATTCTGGGAAGCACTCGACGAATTTGTGCTTCAGAGTCGTGTGCCGAATCATGACCGCTCCTTGTTATGGAGTAGGTTTCCATCGACGGTGTAGCTCGAATGCAATTCTTGTTCAAAGTCGTAGTAAAAGCTCCTCAGCTTCTTCCACTTAATCACTGCTAGAACGGCATTGAAAGCGTTCAAGTCAGCGACCTGAATGTTCGTTGCATAAAGATCGTCGTCGGCATTGACGTTCATGGGCACCTTTGATCGGAACACTTCTCGACAATCAGGGACGCTCGTGGTGACGCGGAGCTGCCCAGTCAGGTTGAAGTCTTCAACGGACATTCCCATGCCGACATCAATGAATGGAATGCCGAGCGATTCA
Organism: Pirellulaceae bacterium; assembly: GCA_041741715.1. Lineage (GTDB taxonomy): Bacteria > Planctomycetota > Planctomycetia > Pirellulales > Pirellulaceae > Aureliella. The sequence goes on from JBGSJT010000235.1 coordinate 18,754, forward strand.
AGTTTCTCAACGATTGCCAGCTTTAGCTTGCCACTGTCCATCGACAAGAAAGCGAACGTGATACCGTCCAGCAGGTGAAGATTTGAGAGGCTAAGGTTCTCCTCAATCGCCTCAATGCCCTTGTGCATGTTTGAGTAGATGTCACGAAAGTACACGACTTTCTTTTTCGCCCTGCGAAGCTGCTCGATGCTGGGCGCGCCCGGAGCCCGAAATGCGTTGTGCTGCAAAAACTCATCGCCATCGAACAGTCGAATCGTTCGGACGGGTGTTTTTGCGACAAAATCGAGAATGTAGCCACCGGTGCCGCCCAGCCCGATGATCGCGACATCCTCAGTACTAAGCCGCTCATTCAATGCTCCAATGCCGATACGTCCAGATGCTGTATCGACATACTGAAAGACTGACTGTTCCTCCTCATCTGGTGTTCGGAATGTGCGTGCGTCTGCTTCCGGATCTATACTTCGTACCGGGCCTGACAGGATCGCAACGTACGTCGTCATTTTGTCGTAATAGTTGGCGTAGCCACCATCTGGTTTGCTGGAGAAATCATGCTTCGCAAACACGCCATTGCCCAAGTTGAATTCTCCGCTCGATTTGCTGATGCTGGAGATCTTGGAGCCGTCAGCCCGACACGGATAATCGCCATCAAAAAAGACAACGTGTGTGTCAGGCTTTTGCGTCACATTTCCAGCCATGTTTAGAGTGGAAATCAGCGTGCCGCGTTTCACTTGTTTCTGGCCGTCGACATAGGGCACGTCTCGCACCAGCAAATAGTTGCCTTTGATTTGTGCGAAGTACCCTTCGTCAACGAGCTGTTTCAAGTCTGGACTAAGACTTAATGGTTCGGTGGACATTGAACACGCTTCCTTTCTTCTTAACGGTTACAGAATCGCCTCCGGACAATTCGCCGGAATGCGGTTTGGAAGCGGTCTTGCGATACGAAATTGAGAACTCGACGTTCGCATCTTGTGGCCCGGGGTAGGCGAGCTGGACAAGCTGCTCGTAGGTGACCACTGGGCCGTCAACAATCTTCGCACGAGTGTTGACGATGATCTCGTAGGTTGTCGTCTGCATTGGAGCATTGAAGAACCGTTCAATGCCATCGACTGTCAGGTCGATTTCGTCCGTCGGTTCAACCAATCGGTCTTCGCCACCGCGAACTTCCAAGTAGACAGATTCGCCTTCCTTGGGACTTGCCAACTTGTGCAGCGAGGCTCCGGTGATGATCTGGTTTCCCCAGAAAACCTGTGCGTTCTCAACAGTGAACTTGAATGCCCGGTCCGTCAGAAAGTAGACGAACCGTTCCACTCCACGACCACGCACATCATACGTCTCATCCAACCGGACGTCTTCAAAATCGCCCGATGGCAAGACGGCATACAGGCTGTAGTTTTCGACGTTGCGAAGGTTGCCGGCACCCAGAATCTGCCGCCCAAGTGGAACAGGATCGGCGAGTTCGACAGTTTTAAAAGTGAGCGACTCGTCGCTCAACTTGATGCGATACTTGCCAGCTTGGTGATCTGGGCTGACACAGTTCGGTTCTCGACCATCTCCAAGTGCCGTCGTGTGGATTTGTAATTCTTCGTTCATCAATTAACTCCTTAATTTCCGTGTCAAACACGACATGTGTCTGATCTAAGGAGCTAATCGCAGCGAATCGACGAGGACGGTAATCTAATCCGAAAATATTTTGGCAGAAACTAGAACAGACGCCGTTGGCGGCTCAATTGCGATCAATCCAGCAAACGCCGTCGCTCATAATCCGACATCGGCGTCTCCGCCACCAGTTGTGCGAAGCTGATACGCTCGCGACTGCGATCGTCGGAACCAACTCCAATTTCAGCGGCTTGAAGATGCTGGGATGGCTGGTCGAAGTACTGACGAATTTCTCTTTCGCTAATCGAAGTTACTGCCGCAATTCGCAGTACAATCGAACCCGGGATAGTCGCTGGATCAACAACTCTGTCTCGCAGGGCCTCAATGATTGGTTGCGGCATGTCTAACTTTGCAGACAAGTCTACGAAGGCTGGCCCGCGAAAGTGTGAAGCCAATGTCGCTCGAACGGTGCGCCATGCACTGGGCGAACCGGACGAAACGAACTCCGACCACGCTGACTGTCCGGTGAGATCCTTCGGCGGATCTGGCGTGACGTGTTCATCTGCCTGAGCCAAGCGAAGTTCAAACGCCAAATCTGTAAGCTCTTCAATATAGTCCGGGTAACGCAATGCGTAATCTTCCAGTGTCTGCCGGGTTTGTTCAGGCTCCAGAGCGAATTCGTAGAGAACGGTTTCCAAATCTTTGGTCTCCATCACGCCACTTCCTCCGCGTTCAATGCTGCGTCGATCCATGCCTTGGCACTATTGCGCCGAAGCTGAACGGTTTTCGGCGAGCATTTAAGTAGTATTGCGATGGTTTGCACGTTCGGGTCCTTTGAATCAATGGGGAAGCCTTCTATCAGAAGCTCCACAACTCGTTTTTCGTCATGTGGCAAGCTATTAATCGCTTCAAGTATTGAAAGACGGTAAAGCAAATCGCCACTTTTCTGAATTTTGTGCGGCTTTGCCGTTGCCACGATTTCGTCAAGCTCATCATCAGGGCCGATTTCACCGCCGCCAAGCCTCATGCGTCTGTTTTCTTTCTTGCGTACGTCACGTCGTGCTGTCGAGCGAAGCGCAGCAATCGCAGCATTGAACCGACACTCGTAGAAGTCCAGTTTGTCGTCGTAGGCTTCTCTGTCGGAACAGAGCAGCTTCTGAAACCTGAACAGCACGAGTTCCTGAATCTGTGCTTCTGAGTCCAGCTCTGCCGGCCCGGAGACACCGCGAACGCGACGTGTTCGCACTGGAACCGCTCGCATTATCCGATCACGCAGTGTCAAGAACAGTGTTTCGTATGCTGGCGAGTCACCATTCTCTTTGGACTTCCTCACAAAGTGGATGAGGCACTCAGACGGAACGTAATTCGGGTCGTCCGAGTCTGCAATCCGTGCATGTTCAGCGACTTCCTCGATCGGTAGCTCGTAGAGGCGTTCAAGACATTGCTGATATTGCTGGCGGTCGTAAGCCATTCCCGTCTTGGGATCAATTTTTCGTAATGGAGGAATCACTTGTGCATCCTTGGAGTCACGTGGCTTACTGATCTTTGGCTTGAACGCGCGTTGCGGCACGGACTGTCAGGTTTTGCGCCTGAAACCTGTTTCGCACCAATCGAGCCATCTCGTCATAGACTCGGACTTTCTTTTCAGGGTCGGCAATGGTGACGATCAGGGAAAACGGCTGCGGTCGGGTAGCAACTTGTTTCTTTGCTTCGTGACGGGTCAGGAGTTGCAGCTTCAATCGCCAGCGATCTCCTTTCTCACCTTTTTCACCAAGATCGCCGTGGTAGGTTCGCACGGGTGCCCACTTGCGAAGCTTCTCGATTTGGTACGACTCATACAGCGTGCCCGGATTCTTATGTTCTGGCGGAACAAGCCCTACAAAAATCGGCTTTGGCTTGTACTCACCGGTATCGCGAGATTTTTGTCGTCGGTAGACGCCGAAGTGAGCGTCGATATGCGTTTCGCAATATTCCGACCCCCAACGTGCGCCGCGCGACGGTGAGAACGCGACCGTCATCCAGATTTCGCCATAGAACCGACCATCGCGGAAAAGCGACGGTGGGTAAGGGAAGTTGTCCCATTCAAGAAAGTGCCCCGGACGAAGGACATCATCGAAGACAAGCGTGGATGTATACGGAGTACATTCGAGGCAATCAGGAACGGGGGCTGGAAGTCCAAAACCAAAGTAGTTCTCGTCCCCGTCGGGCACCCTGCTTTTTGTTCGAGGGTCACGCGCGTGATGCGTCAACAATGCACGTGCGAGTACGGTCGACGGCGTAGGTGTGAGATGGTGATAGATTTGCGCCAGCGTTCTCGACACCAGCGGTGTTGCGAAACTGGTGCCAAGATTTTCCGCCGAGCCAGTTCCGTGAACTGATCGAATCCCTGAGCGATGCGTTGCGTCAACCGAGCAAGCACCACCGTAGTGAACCAAATCAGGTTTGATGACGTGATTAGGACCGGCACCATGGCGGGAAAACGCAGATGGGTGATGCTGTTGGGGACCGCTCTTCTTGTAGTCAACGTGCGAAACGGCTCCGACCGTCACACCCAACACGCTGTCCGCTGGTGAAGTAATTCGACCGGATTCGACTTGAGTGCCTGCACGCGGGAAGTCCAACAGCGGCGGCGTTTCGTAGTTGCCGGCACTGATAACAAAGGAGACATTGTATTGTTCCTGAAGGTTATCGAGTTCTTCAGCGAGCAATGAAAACTCATCGAGTGAACACACTTGGTTGCTACTAAGCGACAGGTTCCATACTTTGTAAGAGTTGGCGTATAGCCGCAAAGCGGAGTCCAACGAAGTAAGAAATTCCGTTTCCGTCAGTCGGCCAATGTCTCCTTGTGCTGGATCGTTGTTCGGAATTACTTGCAGGTCAAACACACCGCAGGGACTGGAATCCAAATTTGAGATTGTTGGATTCAGGCGGTCGCCCCAACAAATCAGCCCAGCAACGAATGTTCCGTGGTCGGTATTGCGTTCGGATTCGACAACGTCCGAATGACGACCAACAACCCAGCTTTCCAGTTCGGGGATCTGATTCGAGATGCCGCTATCGACGACCACAACGACCGGGAAACTCTCGGCCTTGCCAGCAGACGGAAGAACAGGCAGCTTCGCTTTGGAAAGCATCTGTGGGCGAATTGTTCCGATCGACGGCATCGGTGCGATTGAGCGAACGCCAATGATCCGTGATAGGGATTCGACTTGCTCGGTATCTCGGCACTGGACCTCGTACGCAAAGCTGCTGGAGGAATAGCCGCGTTCGCCGATTTTCAGTTTGTGCTGGCGACATGCTTCTCGGAAATCCAGAAGTACTTTTTCTTGATCGTCCCCCGATTCAAAATCAAACAGCCGGACACGGGTGACGAATCCATGTTCGCCACGGGGGCTGGCACGAAGCAGATCCTTGGAGTCAACGCCGCCTTTGCGATACATCGGAGTGATGGGTTCAATCGCTTCGACACATGAAAGTTCTTTCATGATTCGATCTGAGTCGTTTGACTCGATGGTATCAATGAGATTTCCGAGTCCGGTCGGGGTTGCCTTGAGAAACAGTTCACCAAGTCGACCAGAACCGATGATTGGACATGTCTGATCAGAGAACAGTTGCTCTGGTCGGTGGCTCTTTGCTGCTGCTTTGGAAATCAGTGTGACTCGAATCGGTGCAACACCGGTTGACTTTAACTGTGAGCTAACTGCTTTCTGTATTGCCGCGACTTGATTCGATAAACGCCCTCTATAGTTTGCATCGACAGGACGGAACGGCTTGGGAGGAGAACCGCCTCCGGAGACTCGACGCTCCGTACCTTGCTTTGGCATGATCACTTTGATTAACAAGCGATCTGTCCGTGTTTGATCTGACGTTTTTGCCACTTTAAGTCTCTCCCTTTGACCAACGACCGGCCGTCGCCTTGGAAACTCCGAGAAGCTGCGCAATGGCGGAGTGACTGTAAAGCTTCGGATTGCGCTCTCGCAATTGATTGGCAATATCGTGTTCGTTCTGATTGCGAATAAGGCCAAGGAAACGTCGATGTTCGCCCTCTCCAATGCTTAAGTTTTGCATGACACCCAGAGCTTCGCGAAGCGTTGCAGTGACCTTGCCCAGTAACTGACGTCGATGAAGTCGTGTGGCAACTTCATTGATATCGGAACCAGAGAAACCGTCGGACAGGTCCACAAGCAATTCCAATTCGCGTTCCCCGAACGAGAGCTTTCTCGCGAAGTGTTGCCACAACTGGCTTCGCATTTCAGCAGTTGGATAATCCAGCTCAAGTCGGTACCCGAATCGTCGCCAGACAGCAGCGTCGAGAAGCTCCTGATGATTTGTTGCAGCGACAATGATTGACTGACTACCAAGCGTGTCCAAGTTTTGAATGAAGCTGTTCACGACACGTTTCAGCTCACCCATCTCCTGACCGTCGCCTCGCAGCTTGGCGATGGCATCAAACTCATCGAGAAACAACACACAAGGATGTCTTGAAGCGAACTCGAAGAGGGCACGTATGTTCTTGGACGTACTGCCGACATAAGACGAGATCAGGCCATCCAATCGGGCTAAGTACAAGTCGTAGCCGAGTTCACGAGCAATGTGCCGGGCAAGTCGACTTTTGCCGGTACCGGGTGGGCCACAAAGCAAAAGACTGAGATTGGTCGATAACCCTTCAGCCTCGATTTGAGCGTAGCTCTTGGCGATGCTGAGAAACTCTTTTGCCGTATCCCATTGTTCCTCGGAAAGCACGACGTCCGGTTCATTTGAATCCTGCAAATCGACTTTCTCGACCAGCGGGAATCGGCTCTCAGAGTCAACGGGAAGTGATGCAGCAATCGTCGTTTCTACTGGGCGAAGCTGATGGTCGCTTTCCTGTAGAAGCTTTCGCAGTCGCTTGGCAGCCGTGGGTTCATCAGCGTTTTCGAGCTTCTCAGCCAAGAAAGCAGTGTAATTACGAACCTTCTCCACATCGAGGCGAAGTGCCCCGTTTATGATGCGAACCAGCTCGTTCATGAATCGAAAGTTGTCTTCCATGACGCGATTATGGCATTTATTGAGCCGTCAGTCAACCGGCATAGCGGTAAAAGAGGCGAAACAGCCCATTCACACCGAGATTCGCTCAACGATATTCCGTGTCACTTTTCGTTGGCGACGGTCGTAGAGCCTCGTTGTTCTCGGATCAGCATGCCCCGCGAGGTGCTGAACATCTTCGAGTGGAACTCCCTGACTGAGCAGGTCCGTGATAGTGGTCACGCGAAACGAGTGCGGAGAGAATTGCAGCGGCAGGTTGATCTGGCGGCAACGCCGTTTCATCATCCGAGCGATATCACCAGAAGTGATTGCCCGGTTGGTCAGCGTTTTCGTGCGGCCCCTCGTCGTGAAAAACAAGGCGGAGTTCTTATCGGTGATCCCCGCAGCTTCGATGTACTGTTGCAGGAACAATTGCAGATCGTGTCGGCACGGAATCTCACGAGACTTGCCGCCTTTTTCACTGAATCGCAGACAGTGCTGTGAGCCGATGTCGTAGAAGTCCGAGCGTTTCAAAGCGGCAACTGCCGAGACGCGAACGGCGGTGTAGATCAGGATTCCGAGAATCGCTCGATCGCGAAGCCCAACGATGTTGGATGCGTCAACTGACTTGAGAAGCCTGCGAGCTTGGTTGATTCCAATTTCCGGCGTCTTTCCTTCGACCACCTGAAGTCTTGCTCCACGAACGGACGCGGCAGGGTTGAGCAGCACGGCGTGACGAGTGACCATGACATCAAAGAAGTGTCTCAATCCTGCGAGCTGGAGCTTCTTGGTGGCCGTTGAGTGCGACATCGAGTCGAGATACTCGCCAACGTCCCGTGGCATGATGTCGGCGAGCTTTCGTTGTCGCTGTTCGCAGAACGCCAAGAATCGTCTGACTGCGTGCTGGTAGTTCTTGCGCGTCGATGCGTTTCTTAGCTTGCCGTAAACGAATTCTTCATACGCGAACTTTGCCGATGAACCAGCGTCTTCGACCAAAGCGGGTATCTCGCTCGATATTGCAGGTAGTTGCTCGGTCGCCAGTGCAACTACTTTCTTGTTCTTGTCTTCCATTCTTCTCCAAGTAGATCGGAAACCGAACCGTCATTCGATTACCGCAACCAGTAAGCGTCAATCCAGTGCCGCCGATGATCTGGATGAGTTCACCAATAGCGCATGACAACGTCCTTTGTCCAGCACAAATGACCGGCAACGTGACTTGCCGCTTCGAGTCGTGATAGATCGCCAGAATCGCATTTCAGGTTCTCTTGGAGGTTCAAACATGGCAATGAAGTTTGAAGTTGGTCAGTTGGGAATCACTCCCGGTGCGCAAGAGTTGATCCCGATGAAAGAAGTCGAGATTGCTCTCAATCGGCACGCATCTGGCGATTGGGGAAAAGTCTGTGAAGACGACCATGCGCAGAATGAGTGGGCATTGGAGAATGAGGCAAGGCTGATGTCCGTCTACGAATCGGAATCCGGCGAATCCTTTTGGATCATCACCGAAGCCGACCGCTCATCAACAACGATTCTGCTGCCGAGCGAATACTGAAAAGGTTCCTGCGACTCGACTGTTCCGGCTCGACGCTGGAACAGTCTCTTCTGAACCGGCGACTAACAGCTTGTAGCCGGATCTGTTTGCTGCGTGAGTCAATTCATTGATGGCATGTTCAAACATTTGGTGCGTATGTCCATCAGAATATTCATTGACGGAAGCTGCGAAGTGTGAGCCTGCCGAATTTCTTGGCTCAGTGGTCAAACGAGCGTCGATGGACGATAATAACACACCCGTCAAAGAGGTTCGTTTTAATGGCAGTTGCACCGCTGGAGGAAGTATTGAGTCCGAACGATAGAAACAATTTCTTCACACCTTGGTTTGAGAACGAAGAGTGTTCGGTAGTCGGCGTGACTGTCTTGACGGAACGCATTGATGGGCGAGCGGTCGTTTTCGATTCCCTCGTGGAAATTGCTGCGGATCATGTTGTGGGATTGAAGGCGATTGAGAAGTTAGGTGGATTTCCTAAGGCAAAACATCTTTTGAAGAATCGCGTTCCGACCGGGAAAATCGGTCGATCGGGAATGCTTGGTGAGATCCTGGCCACAGAGTACGTTGAGCAGGAAACAGAGTTCGCCGTTCCGGTTCGACGGCTCCGACACCGTGACACACGTGAATTAGCAATGCGAGGTGACGATGTGCTTGGCTTCCGTGTGGAGACAAATCGTGTCAGGGTGCTGAAAGTCGAAGCGAAGAGTCGTGTGAAGCTTGCTACCGCGACGCTCGTAGAAGCTCGTACTGGACTTTCGCAACATCGTGGTCGACCAAACCCTGAAACGCTTGCCTTTCTGGAGTGTATCCTGCGGATGAATGACCGTGATGCTGAGGCGGAACCGATTACATTCCTTCAGCAGAATCCAATTTACGTCAAAGACGTGTGCCACTTGTTGTTTACGCTTTCGGGAAATGCGCCCAAGAGTTTCTTGGAAGCCAACAGTGAAGCAGTTCACAAGGGGATCGAGTTGCGGCTGTGTGGTTGTCACGTAGCGAAGCACGCGGACTTTGTGAAAGCCATCTTTGACGAATGTCTGGTCAGGGGCTAGAGAAATGGAATCATCCGATGAACTAATCCTTAAACTGCGAACACTTTGTGCCCCAGCAGTGCGGGAACAGTTGATAGCCAAAGGGTTATCGCGTGGGATGATCTGGCACGACGGAGTTCTTCCAGAAGATAGCCCAAAATTTTCGACGCGTCTGACAAATGATCTGCTGAACCATGGCTATTTGGTTCTCGGTTGCGCGCTGAGATTGCGAATGCTCGCCAGTGAGCAGTCACTTTCCATTGACTCAATTCTGGATGATAGTTTCAGGACGGCGGCGGAGTGCATCGAAGCGGCAGTCCGCCGTGGACAGCGTCAAAATGACCGTGGCTTCCACCTTACGATCGCTGCTGCTGCGTTTCACCTTGCGCACTATGGCGCACGGTCTTATTCGCTGCTTGCCGAGAATGTCGATGAACTGAATCTTGTCGATGTTGAGATGCTTTTGGTGGCGTTGATGCAACGGAGACTGGATGATCTGCAAACACTTTGCCTGAACTGGTTGAGTGACGAAGAACATACCGATGAGGGGATTGTCACTTCGCTGGAGTCGGACGAGTCCAGTTTTGATGACGGCGATGCCGCCTACATTGCTATCAGTCGAGTGTTTCATCAGGCCGTTGGCAACTTCGACTACGGGATACGAATTGGCGAATACAGTTTCGTTGAAGCGGCCATTGAATTGCTCGATCGCTGCGTCGAAGCGTGTGATCAACTTAAGCACGTACCGCTGTGGTGGGTTTGCGTTCTGACTCGTCATTTGATCGACGACCTTTGGGATCGAAGTCTACACAACACATTGCCAGTCCTCCCGAACGGCGATGACCGTTGGCCGGAACTGCGTCGAAACTTCATTGACCTGCTGTGTCAGCGGAGTGTAGCGGAGATTGACTTGTGGCCGTCGCAGATCGCAGCGGCAAGCCGTATTGTTGATGAATCGGACAGTCTCGTCGTGGCTTTGCCAACCAGTAGCGGTAAGACAAGAATCGCCGAATTATGCATTCTTAAGTGCCTAGCAAGCGGTCGCCGGGTGATTTACATCACACCGCTTCGAGCACTGTCAGCGCAAATTGAGGGCACACTTGCACGAAGTTTTAAGCCATTGGGTTTTTCAGTTTCGTGTGTTTACGGGGCCAGCGGAATTGGAGCGAGCGACGTTGACACAATGCGGTCAGCAGACATCGTTGTTGCCACACCAGAAAAGCTTGATTTTGCAATTCGCCAAGACAGCGAAGTGATCGACGATGTAGGTTTGATTGTCCTTGATGAAGGACACATGATCGGCTTGAGCGAGAGAGAAATCCGATACGAGGTTCTCGTGCAGCGACTTCTACGTCGTTCCGACGCAGGCAGTCGGCGAATCGTCTGCTTGTCTGCGATCTTCACACCGGGTGACCCGTTTGACGCCTTCACGAATTGGATTCGTTCTGACAAGGAAGGTGACGCGATTCAATCAAAATGGCGACCTACTCGACAACGACCCGCAACGATCGAATGGAAAAATAATGGTGGTTGGCTTGAGTATCGAGTCAGCGGCGAGAAGGTGTTTGTTCCAAGGTTCATTGAAGAACAACCCAAACGGGCGAGGCGAAGCAACGCTTTCCCTCAAGATCGAAACGAGCTAATCGTTGCAACCGTCCAAAGGTTCCACCAAGACGGTCATTCGGTGCTGCTATATTGTCCGTTGCGAACATCAGTAGAAACCTCTGCTGCGATGTTTCTGAAAATCGTGAGGCAGGGTTACATCCAGTCGTACTTGCCGAAAGAGAAAGAAGGCCAGATCGAGAAAGCAATTCGGATCGGCGAAGAGTGGCTCGGGCCAAATCATGTCGCGATCATAGCACTTCGTCTTGGTGTTGCGGTTCATCACGGGCAATTGCCGCGTCCTTTCCTTGCCGAAATCGAAAGCTTACTACGACGCAGAATACTAACCGTGGCGATCTCGTCGCCGACTCTCGCGCAGGGTGTCGACCTTTCATTCGGGGTACTGGTGTTCTCCTCTCTGTGGAGAAGTGGCTCTGTTCTGAAACCCAAGGAGTTTGCAAACGTCGTGGGCCGAGTCGGTCGTGCCTACGTTGATCTGGACGGAATTTATGTGCTTCCAGTTCATGAAAGCTCTTCCCAAAAACGTAGTCAAAGACTCGCCGAGTTCCACCAACTTAGGAAAGATGCCGAGGGGCGAGAACTTGAAAGTGGCTTATACCTACTTATCCACCATTGTCTTGAGATGCTGCAAACGAAACTGGGTATTGGGGCCAACGAGATGGCAGAATACGTCTTGAATCAGCAACCCGCCATCGACGCCGCTGCATCCGGGGAAGAACAGGATTCCCAATTCATTGCTGTGATGCTTGCGGAATTTGACGCGGGAATCTACGCGTTGATAGAGGAACTCGATTGTGAAGTCAGCGAAGTCGCCGCAAAACTTGATGACGCACTGAAGAGTTCTCTTTGGCTTCGGCGACTCGCCATTCAGGATTTGGTGACCCGTACGAATCAGGTAGCCATGTTGCACGGACGAGCTGTTCATAATTGGTCTCGCACGACCGCACCGCAGCGAAAGGGATTTTTCGCGGCTAGCATTGGAACCGAGTCAGGTTTGCAACTCGTAGATCAGGCAGTTGTACTCGGACAACTTTTAGATTCAGCGACGGAAGCGATCAAGTCAGGAAATGTCGACCAGCTTTCTGACAATTGCTGTGAACTCGCCGATGTTCTTTTTGCCGTTTATCCCTTCCAACCAAACCTGCCAAACGATTGGAGCGAGAGCGACTGGAAAGCGATCTTGGATGCTTGGATACGTGGCGCAACTCTCCATCGCGTAACCGATACCGTTGGAATTGCCTTCGTCCAACAAGCGTTGGTGTTCCAATTCGTGTGGGCGATTGAGGCAGCTCGAACGGTTCTGGGAGCAATCGCGGACACGGCGGAAAATGATGAGAGTATTGAAGCCGACGACGAGCGAACGTACGTGGCAATCTGCATGACCTACGGCGTACCAAGCGTTGCTGCCGCCCGATTGTTAGAGCTAGGTATGGAATCACGGTTGCTCGCGGTTCGGCTCGCAAGTGAACTTCACGTTATATTCACTTCGCGGAGTGATGCTCTGATGTGGTTGGTTCAATGTGATGGCAATGAACCAATTGTGTTCTCAGATGTGGAGCGTGAAGTTTGGCTCAATTTCGCTGAGAGGAATGAATATTCGTTTGATACATGGCAACGACTAAATGAGACGTTCGAGTTTCGGCTGGGCGAAGGTGTTGAATTGGAAGTCGGTACACAACTTCGCTTACATCCCAACGGTGCCGGCACGGCTGAACTCTATCTTCCTGACTTTCAGTGGGTTGGGCGAACTGACTCTCAAGTGTCGTCGAGAAAACCGATGCTGGCGATAACCACAAGTGTAAACGAAGTAAACGTTCGTGCGTTCGTTGAGCCGGAGCTGCCAGCTTGGTTGAAAGCCCTGCGTTCATCAGAAAAGTCAAATTAGACGAGGGGGTACGCCGAGAATGCCGGAGGCAAGGTGATGTCAAAACCCGAATGTGCGTCACCACACTGGAGTGTGACAGCAACTTTGCAACCGGCAGACATGTTTCAACCCGCTCGTTAGATTTCGGTGGGTGAGACGGCTCACACAGTCAGGAATGTCTGTAGGCCCACCATTCCCCGCCGATCGCACGGGCCGTTCCGACTGAAGTTCAGTCGGTCAGGTTCGAGCAATGCAAACGTGGAAGTCACATCGGAAACGCAGTTCGCATCCAAATTGAAAACCCTTGCTATCGACCATCGCCTCCAAGCAGGCTGGGAGAGTCTGCGTCGAGCGATGAGTTCTGTTGGTCCTGAATTGGAAATTGAAAAGAGGCTGTCGATGGTCTTGCAACCGTTGCGAGAACCTCTCTTACATTGTTGGCTTTTCTCCTTTCGGTAAGTTGTGAACGCAACAATCCTTACTGATCGTTGGCCAGACAAACTGGACAGCGACCGAGGAAGTTTTCGGAAGACAAATGCGGAACGTATTCGATCCCGGACCAGCCTTCAGCAGTCGCCTCGTCGTATGTGTCCGGACCTTCGTTGTTGCAATCGCAACACGTTAAGGAAAACGGAACGTCCTGTGGGATTCCATTTGGTGACTCCAACACGACTGTCGCTCGTCTCCGAAGAAACTCGGCAGCCGTTTTCACAAGCAGTCGATTCAGATCCGGGCCGAGTTCCCTTGGGTGCTCAACTTGGGGAGCAAAGCCGTCTTTCTCCAGCCAGAGGAGAAGTGCCTCAGACAATTCCAGAACATCGTCCCACTTGCGATAGAACCAAGCATCAAGCAGCATTCGCCATGTTTCTTGCGGGTCCATGACTACACCGCCAACACAAGGTCGAGAAGTCGTCCAATCTTCGCGTCTAGTTCTGTGCGGTCACCGGCTAGTTGAACTCTTTGCGACAACTTGGTGAGTGCGTCCACGAGTGCGAAGATTGTAAAGCCACCTTGTTGCTGGGCAATCTCCATGGCATCCTTCACCAGTCCGCGTGGAATGCCTTCACTTGCAAGTCGTTTGGCGACTGCGTCTGCATCGTCGCCGAGTTTTTCAGTCATCGCTTTTCGCATGACTTCCACGAAACCGTCTCGTCGCGAATCGCGTTTGCCGATCAGATCTTCGATGATACGTCGAATCTCATCCAAGCCATCACGGACATTTGCCGTGTGCTTGCGTGAGAAGTCCACGACTTCAGTCGCATCCCAAACGATGTGGTTCTGGCAGACTTTCTGAAACCAAAACGTCTGAACGCCAAGCGAACGTCGGCCAACTTCCGAGTTCCAGAGAAAGAAACCGGGAGCGAATGCCTCACCGTTGATCTCAGCCCAACCAGTGGGATCAATCATGAACGCGAACATGTCCTGCTCGCCGCAATACAGTCCTTTACTCGTTCCGTCCATCGCAGTCTGCGGTGGAGTGAATTCCGACGCGAATTCGTTGACGACATCCAGCAGGTCAGCGTTCCACAAGCGTGTGTAAGCCACGCCATGCACCGAACGAATCTCGCTATCATGCGTCAACAGTTGCAGTGGCTTATCGGCGACCGGCAGAGTTTCTTCAAACGCCTTGCTCGCCGTCTTGGTCGTCAGCCGATTGATGGTGTCCTTGCTGACGCTCGCCATGCGACAGAGCTGTGAAAAGGACCATTCATTGAGATTGAATTCTTCACCATCGCAACATATCGTCAAGTCGTGAGTGACAACGATATCCTGTGGACGAATCCAGCGATCAAGTGAATCTTCGCGATCGTTGCAGCATTTTCGGTGAAGCGATTCAAACGAGTCGTAACTCTCGTCTGGCGTCCTGCGAAAAAGCTCCTTGTGGGCACGAGTCAAATTGGCCATGACAGAATCTCCTGTTCTTTGGCATTGTTGTGAATGCCCGCCAACGTGGTCGGGCTGTGGGCTGTCTCAGTGAGTCAGTCCAGCACCCGGCCAACATGGCATCAGGAATACGTCTGTGCAGAATCGCAAAAACCTTTCATTTCAAGACCACCGGCCTCAAGGATCCAAAGCGACTTTCGATTCAGGAGACCAGCAATGTTCTACCCGTATTTGAATGTCTTTGGATCAATTGATCCGCTACCACGAATCACAACGAAATCAAAGAGAAAACAATGCATAGTTCGGTAAGTAGCTGAGTTGCTTGCACTTCTTTGCACGGCTGGGAAACAATTCTGCGGCGGTCAACAGTCACTCGGCTGGTCGCCGCGGCCTGATACCGGTGGGGCCTGCTGTTGCGCCGCAGCACATGAAATGGCAAACTTGTTTCACTCTGTGAAGCGGAGGCAAGCTCTGCTGGGAAGCAACTTGCCAAGGAATAACAGAGTCGAAGGGTCGGAGTAACTCCACTCTGGAGGGACGGTGCATGTCGGCTGTTTCAGTTGCTTGCACCGTCCTGTTTTTTCTCGCGATGTTTTGAATCCAGCAAGGTTCTCGCTTTGCGGTCATGCGATCAAAATCAACCGCCCTCCAATGTTCCGCATAAGAGCGTCAGCAACAACCAGTGTTACTCTGATGCGAGCCATGCCTCAAAAAATCCAATCGTCGGGATCATGCGAAGTCGGTGGTCGTCAACCGCAGTCGAGAAACCGGCTTCGCAAAGTATGGAAATTGATCAGGAAATCGACGGACTCACTCGGCGTTGTCGTTTCCGTGTGAGGACGATGGATGTTCGTAAATCCAGGTGTGAGCAATGTCCAGCACCTTGATCACCAATGGCAAGTCATCGCGTCCGAATGACGTTGAGTCTTTCCATTTGTCGCCGTCTTTGTATAGCCGCGAGGCGGTCACGTTGTGACGTATGCCATTTTGGGTCTCGTTCTCCCAAATCGCGGCACGAATGCGACCGAGTCGAACTTCGTGAACAGGTTTCGTTTTGTCTTGAGCCATCATCTTTTCTCCAGAGTTACAGGGAACAAATAGCGTGAGCAACGCGCACGCCAACACTTGCGAAACGCAGGAACCAGTCCGGCTTGGTTACGAAATGCAAACTGCTTCGCAGCCGAACAAAACCTCCATGACCACCAACCTCCGAGAGCGGGTGAATTCCTGCACTCAAAGGTTCGCGAAGGCGTCTACACGGCGATCAATTGAAAGAGCGAGTGCGCAATAACCCACATTATTTCGCTATCAGGAATGCGTGACATTGTCACGCTGGAAGATTCCGCTGAAGACCTGCGGTTAAATCACGCGACCGAAGTGTGCGGAATGACTCTGCAAATAACGCCACGCTGTTCGGTAGTCGGCGGCGTCCAGCAATTGCTGAATTGCCATCAGAACGTCTGAATCGAGAACGGACCAAACAGCAATCTGCTGTCCATCATCGTGAACGAGTTGTGAAAATCGTCGTTGGAGCGAATCCGTTTCCGGTAGAAACGCCTTCAATCCATCGCTGTCTGCCAAGCCAAGATATGCGTGTGTCATGGTTAAGAAGTACCACGAAATGCGGCGACTAAGCAAGGATTCTCGGCAGCGACGTGCGAAGACCTGATCGAGTGAAATCTGATAGTTGAGGCCCCCAACGTCCGTGACATAATCTCTACTTTACAGACCTCGCAACTCGGAATCCTATACAATCGTTAATCGTATCAGGGCGACAGGACTGTCTATCGCCAGCTCCCAGATGATGCTCGACAAACCTAAACGATCCACCCTTGACGACCCTGTCATCGCCGGTCGTGGGTCCTGTAGGGTCGGTAAGATTAATCGGGAACGGATTGGGGCGGCCTTTGTCTCGCTCGTAATAAGAGTATTTTTGGGTTCCATCGAAACGGTCTTCACACCATTCCGCCACGTTTCCATGCATGTCAAAAAGCCCAAATGAGTTGGGAGGGTATGACCCAACAGCTACTGTGGCTGGTGGCGTGGACTTTGCGCCCAGAACGCCACCGTAAGACCCCTCCACGCGAAGATTTGCGTGCGTCGCTTCGAGATAATCTCCGAAGTGATACTCCGTTGTTGTATTCGCACGACAGGCGTACTCCCACTCTGCTTCACTTGGCAACCGGTAACCAACCCCACCGAGAATTTCCACGACCGCTGACTTAACTGAAAGAGGGTAAAACTGGGAATCTCTCTGGATATTTGTCATTTCGTAATAGGGTGGTATTTGTTCTCGTTGACTGAGCCTGTTGCAGAATTCGATTGCGTCAAACCAGCTTATGTGTGATGCGGGATGCTGCTTCTCTTGTTCTAAGTTTACTGTAAGGTGTGGGTGCCGTTGCTGTTCAGGATCGTGACCTACAACAACTGCGAACTGATACTGGGTAATTTCGCGCGACGAAATCGTAAATGGCTTCGAGATGATGACTTGATGCTCAGTGTCAATCCATTCACGTCGGCCAAGTTCATCCCAAGGCTGGCGGATATCCCTAGGACGGCTGTGTCCAGCCTTAGTTCCCATTGTAAAAGTACCGGATGGGATTAGCTGCATGTCTATGTTTACCACGACTCCGAGGTCTGGCTTGGGTTGCAGCTCAACAGCAGGCTCACCGTCCTTTGAAGGAAATAGGTAGATCGCCGCTACGCCAATAGCAACAGCAACCAGTAGAGCTGTTGCGACCAAAAAATAGAAAGGACTGGAACTGGGAACTGGCGGCGACAGCGGCACGCTTGGTTTTGTCGTAGGCGGCGAACTGTGGCTTGGCTTGGGCCCCGCAGTCTGGGAAGGTTTCGGGCTGCTTGACCCTGCCGTCGGGGATGTATGCGGCTTGCTTGCTGTACCTGAATTATGCGATCTTTCGACTGCTTCTGAGTTTGGAAACCAGATTGGTGAAGGAGGCTTGTTTTTCGGGGCGGTTGGTATAACCAAAGAGAAAGCTTGAGCGATCGCACGCGAAGTTGGACGTTCGTCTTCCGGAAGTGTGAAAACCCCCGGTAGCTGCAAATGCGTCAGTGCTTCAAAGCGATCTGGTGTTGTTCGTGACTTGAGGGCGGCGAAACCAGTGCGTAGCTTATCGGTTCTCCAGCAGTTCAAAGGTTCTTCAATCTGCCCCATGTCTTTGTTGAGTAGCAAAAGTTCCAGCAAGAGCATGTCACGTCCATAGCGATCCGAATATGGCGCTGCTGACGTATCGCCGGCTTCGGCTCTTAGCAGTAGATCTGGTGGGCAGTATCCTTCCGTGCCGATTGACCCTCCGTTTTCGAGAGTCAATGACGCGAGCCTTGGTTCCAAGTTTGGAGCGGAGAAGGCGTCAAAGTCGATGAGATATAAAGTTGTGTCGTTACGCCGACCGTGGGCGTCGACCAATACGTTGTTATGAGAAAGGTCGCCGTGGCATATCCCTGCCTGCTCCAGCAAGGCAAGGCTGGTAATCAAGTCCTCGGCAGCACACCATTTCTGTTTTTCGCTAAAATCGACGGTGCCCTTTGCGTATGCGTACTTGAATTCAATCCAAGTCATTCCGGGTACAGCTTGGGAGAAGTAACCCGCAATGTCGAAGTCAACATCGTCGGGGCGAGTATCGCGTCGTGTATCCAACCAGAATCGAGGAGCGCCAGCTAGTTGAGGCAAACAATCGTGCAGTTGCTGTCCAGTGAGCCACGCAACGCGCTCAATCCTTCTCATGCTGGGGGTCAGAAAGCTCTTGAAGTACGCAGAATGCTTTCCAGTTGCACCGACGAGCGGATAAGCCATTCCCTCGGAACCGGTGTTCCAAGGAGGCTCACCTGGATTCGATGGATCTAGTCGATTGAACCAGTATGTTTTCCCATTTATGGACCATGACTTGCCTGCAAGTTCACGCGCTTGATTATTGGACAATTTGAGAAGGGAAGGAGCGGCCATCGTTGAAGGACTCCTTGGATCTACTCGATGCAAATAGACAACAAACTCACGTTATCGCAATAGTCATTCGGGGACTCATCGAACGCCTTGCGAAGATAGGAGCGAGCAATGTCGCGAGAATGATCGAGATGCAATTGTTGCAGATCGCTCATGAGGGATTCGGGTGCATTGCTGATCGCCCTGCCAACCCCGTCCGTAAAGAAGGCAAGAACAGAAGTTCCTTCAAGCACATGGTCTGCTACGCAGTCGAAGTCGTGGTCTCTTCGCGAAAATGGTCCGATTGCGTTGACAAGGTTGGAATCCAAGTCACACTTTGCAAGTGTACGATCAGTGTATTCTCCCGATTCGTTATGGATCTGGCGAATTACCGCACCTCCATCGCCGACCGACACAACATGAAGCGAGGTGGAATCGAGCCACGCAAGCATCAAAGTTGTCTGAAGGAACTTGCCCATGCGAAGGATGTATTCCCACGTCATCGCGAACTGATCTTCAGGCAGATAATCATCCGGGGCGTTTGTAATCACGTCGGCCAAAGCCCCTATCGCTTCTCCTGCAGCGTTGAACGCCGCTCTCGATGTAGCAAGCGGAGCATCTTCACGAAAATGTTCGACCACAGTTCTGACTGATATCCAGCAGGCCAATGCTGCTGCCCAGTCGGATCGATCGGAGTCGGAAACGCCATCTGCCAACGCGATAACGAGGCGTGGCGTGCTAAGGGCTTGTGAAGTGCTGCACCATGCGAGAATAAAGTCCTGATTCTCAGCCTTTTCGTGATCGGCAGGACCAAGATCACTGTGCAATGAGAGAGCAATGCGATCGATTTCATCGTGGCCGGACTGAGCTGTTGTTCGACCTTTAGAGCTTAGCCACTCTCGCTGTTCTTTGATCAAATTATGGTAGACCTGTGTTGCGGCATCGTCGTGGTTGGGACCGTCAATATCCATTTCAGTCTTCTGCTCTCTTACACATTAGTCGCGCAATGTCTTTTGTGCGTGAAAGTCCAGCACTCGCAACTTCGGCAATCAGTCTTCTTAGACGATCAGCGTCTTCGATTTCTACGAAACAATTTGGTGAAGCAATTGACTCCAACATTTTGTTGTCAGCGCTATCGCCGTCAATAGAAATGCCAATCGTCGCTACGTTCACGGGCAAGCCACCAAGTCCAAGTTTCTTGATTTCCCCTGCGACTTCACCGGGTGGCGCATCGAACCTTCGGAGGTTGTGTTGACCATCCGAAAACAGGAGTACTAGCGGTATGGGATGCTCATCACACTCGGGGTGGGATTGCAGTTCATCCATGTAAGGCTTCAATCGAACATACGCCAATTCAAGGGCACCGGTAATGTTAGTCATGCCACCATCACCACAGATTTCGATGTCTGCTGCGTCGATACTACGCACCGGAACCATGTCGCAGTTTGGGAAGACCGTTGGGTTACTATCGAACTGAATAAGCAGGAACTGAAAGTAAGACCGATCGCGTCCTTTGGGACCGGTCGTCTGCAAATGCATGAGTAGATCGCGAATGCCATCGGTTGCTGCTTCTGCCTTCACGCCGTTCATTGAACTGCTATTGTCGGCCAAGACGCATACGAGTTGAGGCCGAGTCCGGCGAGCTTGTCTTTCGGTCATGGGTTTTCCTCGTAAACAGCCAATGAATTTGCAAGTCCCGTAGTTTACCAATTGGCGACTTGCGTTTGAAGCAGATGCGAAATTTGCGTTTGTGGAACATGTTCGAGCTGTTCCGTGTCGCAGGAAAGGCAACGGATTGACTTTTGAGGGGGACTCAGGCAACAGAATATCTGCGGGACGACATAACAGTCTCGACATCGTTTGTGAGTCGTCCGACATCGATCTTTGACAACCTGTTATGTAGCTGACGGCCTCGCTTCTCAGCATCTTCCTCAGTCGAACTGGGACAGACGCGGAGAGGGAAGGCAAATGGTTTGCCACGAATTCCTTGTTCTCCGTTTCTGGTTCCGTATCAGCGGAGGACGGGCATGGCACGTACCGTGAATGAAATGGGTAGGCGACTGGCAGTTGAATTTGGTCTGGTCTGGAAAGGTGAAAGCTACCGCCAGCGTAAAGAAAACTGTGCAGACATTGCCTGCGAAGTTATGGGCTCGCTGGGATACAAGGTTCCTGTTTACAACGGAAGCACGGAATTTCACAGCTTGTTGCTACGTTGGAAAGCGCACGTTTATACTGGCTTTGGACCGAGTTTGCCGGAAATCGAGTCAAACTGTTTTTTGGTGTGCCGTGACAGTGAAGATGTGCCCAGCTTTAAGCCAAACATTGGCGGTCCGTCGCTTACGTTTGGCGAGGGTAGCAACAAACACGTATCCGTCGAGCATGAGGGAGTCGAATTTAATTTTGGCCCCGGTGATGATGAAGGATTCATGATCGTTTTGAAGATTCCGCTACTAGAAGCATAGGGGGATTGGAGAATGGGTATGCATCAGCACCATGAAGGTTTTGCATTCTCCTTCTCCGATCTTTTTTTCGCTGGTTGACCTTGTTGGGTTTACCCTCGACTCACTTACTCACTCGCTTGCTCACTTCCTTCAGCTGCGATTCGATAAACAACGCGATCTGATTCTTGTCGGGCAAGGCGACTTGATATCTGGAAACAAATAACTGATTGTCCATTCCTGCGATCGCGTAGTTGACCAAAGCGTCGTTCTTGTTCGTGCAAAGCAGAATCCCTACGGGTGGGTTGTCGCCTTCGGTTTTTTCGTTTTGAGCGTACCAGTTCAGGTAGGTGTTGAGTTGCCCGAGATTCTCGTGGTTGAACGGCTCGGTTTTCAACTCGACCAGCACGTGACACTTCAGAATGCGGTGGTAAAAGACGAGATCAATGAAGAAATGTTCGCCGCCGATCAGGATTCGCTTCTGGCGAGCCTCGAAGCAGAAGCCACGCCCGAGTTCCAGCAGGAACGGCTCCAGCTTGTCAAGCAGTGCATGTTCAAGATCGGACTCCAGCATTGTGTCCTGTGGACGAATGCCGAGAAACTCAAACACGACCGGATCACGGAGAACCAGTCTCGGTTCATCGGGTTCTGCCAATGACTGCACGTGCTTTGCTAAGGCGGCCTTGTCTTTGGACAATGCTGATCGTTCAAAGTAGAGACTGCCGATTTGCCTTTTCAACTCGCGAACTGACCAGCCGCCCTTAAAGCATTCGACTTCGTAAAACGCTCGTTGAAGCGGATTGTCGAAGGCAATAAGCTGTTCGAAATGACTGTATGAAAGGCTGTTGAGCAGCCGGTCGGCAGGGAGGAGCAATTGTGGGGTCACCATCCCCACATTCTGTGAAGCGGAATCGGTTGAAGCCGTTTCAAAATTGGGCGGCATCAACGCTGCGAATTGTGGGGACAGCGTCCCCACAATCTGCGGGTAGGTCTGACAGAAGTCACGATAGCGGTAAAGCTGCCGTCGATCACAGCTCTTAACGCCCAGCCCTCGAAGTCCTTCGGACAGACGGTCGAACAACTCATCGCCGTACTGTGAGCGGTCTTCTCCCTTAAGTTCGTAATGCTCAATGTAGTGACCGATTGCCCAGTTTCGGAGCGTCAAGCCGACATTTACCGCACGCGCAGTATCCCGCCGGGCGTGTTCATCGATGTCGCGAATGTGCTGGACCAGCTTGTCGAACTTCATTCCGGCACTCCGGCTCTCTTGATTTCTTTTTCCTGCATGATTCGGATGATTTGGCGTTTTCTCTGGAGAATGTCAACCGATACTTGCTCTGACAGCAGGTTCGTCCCGGCGGAAGTCATTTTACCCAAGAAACCCGGAGATTTGGGCAATTGAAGCTGAATCGAGCGATGCAATTCCCGCCAAAAAAAGTTCTACTGGTGTCCTCGATACTCCATTGGCCGAAGGCCAATAGAGAGTAGACAGGAGAAAGTAGAGAGTAGAAAGATTCGAGACCTGGAGATTTTCCAGGGCAAACAGACTTTCATCACCACTCCGCCTTTTCCTTGTCTACTCGGTCTACTCTCTACTCACTACTTTCTTTCTTGGCAGTGTGGGTGGACTCCAACCTTGGAGAATTCTGATGGTATTCGCCTTCGAAAAGTTGCTGGTCTACCAGAAATCAGTTGACTTCGCCGACCAAGTCTGTGACCTAACCGAGCAATTCCCGGCCCGCTACAACCATCTGGCCGATCAAGTGAACCGTGCATCGCTGTCGATCGCATCGAACATCGCCGAAGGGAATGGACGATTTACCAAGCCAGACCGAAAGCATTTCTTCGGCATCGCCCGTGGCTCCGTTCAAGAATGCGTTCCACAACTGGAACTCGCCCGCCGGCGCAAACTGGTTTCCGACGAACATCACGCGACCATATTGGCCTAAAGCAAGCGAAGAGCTGGTTGCTTTATGCTGTGAGCTCCTCAAACTCCTTAATCCACCGGCCAAGAAGCTCGACGAGCGGAGTGGGCAGCTTCATCGACTGCTTGCCGCGATCCTTGAGCGTGTGGTGCGTCAGCACCACCTGGGACAGGTCGACACCTTCGCGCTCCTGGCCAAAGTTGAGCAAACGGGTGAGATGGCGGAAGAAGATGGCGCGCTTCTCAAACTTGGTGTTCCCATAGTCAAATATCTGGGACAGGAACGTGTAGGCGCGATGATAGGTGGACATGTCGCTCTTGAACAACACCAGCGCGTCCATGCAGTCTTTAGCCACTTGGGCGGCTGATTTGTCGTCCGCCTCAACAGCGGCCTTGTAGGCCTGCTTGGCGGCCTTAAAACGGGTGAGCAGACGGTCGGCGACCGGCTCAATGGCTTTAGCCAATTGGCTCTGCTTGGCATTTGCATCGAGCTCCACCGCGACCACGCGGTTGACCTCGAAGTCATCGTAGTAGCCGTAGCCATCGAGCTTGTCGAGCAGCGCGATGATGAGCTTGGGATCGGTGGCGTCAGCCAGCTTGGCTGTGGTGTAGTAGGTCTTGAACGCCTCAAGCACATCCTGCGGCTCATTGACGAAGTCAAGGACGTAGGTGGTGTCCTTGCCGGGGTAGCAGCGGTTGAGGCGTGACAGGGTTTGTACGGCCTGGATGCCAGCCAGTCGCTTGTCGACGTACATGCCACACAGTAGCGGTTGGTCAAAGCCCGTTTGGAACTTGTTGGCGACCAACAGGATTTGGTATTCGTCCCCCTCAAACGCCTTGCGGATGTCGCGCCCTTTGAGATTGGGATTGAGCGAGGGGCTGTTCTCCTTGAATGGTTCGGGCCCCGACTCCTTGTCCGTCACCTCGCCCGAGAACGCGACCAGCGTGCGCAGCGGATACACACCACCACCTTCTTGTCGCCCGACAGGGCCTCGACCAGCTCCTTGCTCTTGCTCTCCGATTCGCCTTTGATGGTGGCCACCACCCCCGTGGTGCGTTCAAAGCTGAAGATGGCATCCTGCAGCTGTCCGTCAATGACATTGCGGTCGGAGACGACCAGCACCGAGTCGAACACCTTCTTGTTCTGGGCATTGTGCAGGTCGGCCAGAAAGTGAGCCGTCCAGGCGATGGAATTTGTTTTTCCCGAGCCAGCAGAATGCTGGATGAGATATTTTTGGCCTGGACCTTCGGCCAGCACGGCCGCCTGCAGCTTGCGAGTGGCATCGAGCTGGTGGTAGCGCGGGAATATCAAGCCCTTTAGTTTCTTCTTGTCGTCGCGTTCGGCCACCATGTAGCGTCCGAGGATTTCCAGCCAGCTGTCGCGTTGCCATATCTCCTTCCACAGATAGGAGGTGCGGTGTCCGTCCTCGCTTAGTGGGTTGCCGGCGGCGTCGTGGTCGCCCAAGTTGAACGGCAGGAAACGGGTGGAAGTGCCTTGCAGCTTGGTCGTCATCATCACTTCACGATTGCTCACTGCAAAGTGAACCATCGCGCCGCCAGGAAACGACAACAGCGGCTCAGGTGACAGTCCCTTGGGCGTTGGATCGCGGTCGTGACGGTATTGATTGACAGCGTCATCAATCTTCTGGGTGAAGTCGGTTTTGAGCTCCGCGGTGGCCACGGGAATGCCGTTGAGGAACAGCACCAAGTCGATGCTGTTCTGGTGGTGGAGCGAGTAGTGCACTTGTCGCACCACGCGTAAGCGATTGGTAGCGTAACGCTCGAGGATGTCAGGATTGATGGACAGGGCGGGCTTAAACTGCGCCAGTTTCAATTCTTTGCGGAGCCCGAGCATGTCGAAGCCGTGGCGGAGGACATCGAGCGTGCCACGTTGATTGAGGGCGTCGCGCAGACGCAGCGATAGCGTGTCGCCTGCGGTTGGGCCATGGTTGTTGACCAACGTCTCCCAAGCCTCTGGCTGGGTGGCCTTCACCCATGCCACCACATCTTCAGGGAACAGCGCCAGCTTGCGGTCGTAGCCGGTATCATTGCCCGAATAGAGCCAGCCTTGCTCTGCCAGGCAGTCGCAAATTTCGTTCTCAAAGTTGATTTCGGTGTGGAGGCTCATGCGGTTTCCGCTTTCGACTTAACTCGCCGTATATTATCCGAGAGACACAAAAACGTTTGTGTCTCATATTCCGCGCAAAACGAGACGGTACGGTAATTGTGTCTTGCGGCCGAGACATGAAGCCAATCTGCGTTACATTCAAAGTTCCGCGTTAGTTGTTTTCGCGTCGCACCGCACGATATTTCTGATTCGGGTCGTTAGGCTTTGAAGGGTTTGTGGCTTGAATCAGCTCTGCTTTTAACAGCTCGCCGAGATATTTCGTTCTCAAGTAATCGGGATTCCGGCCCACATAATTCCCCAGCTCCGCCAGCGAGAGTTCTCGCCATTTCAGTAGCTCCAAGATTGCTTCGACGAGGTCCTCCTTGCCGCTTTTACCACCTAAGCATGCTAGCTTGTCGACCAGTTCGGGTGGTAATTCCAGAAGCCCCCGCAATTTGGCGTCGCCGCCGAGGTCCGTAGGTTTGGCGCCGAGGTCCGTAGGTTTGGCGTCGAGGTCCGTAGGTTTGGTGCCGAGGTCCGGTGATTTGAAGTCGAGGTCCGGTGATTTGAAGTCGAGGTCGCGTGTCGTCCTAATCATCCGCAACGCAACTTTCCGCCATTTGAGAATTGGCAGTCGGTCCCAAGTGACGTCAACCGCTTTGTGTCAAGCGTTTCGTCTGATCGTGAGAGTCCGCTTGCGGCTCCAACGCTTGCAAAAGCTGAGCTTGGTTCCGCTGCAGCAATTCGAGTTTCCAACCCGTCCACGTTTTACTGACAGGCTGAACTCGGTTTAGATAGGCCACAAATGCTTTTCGTTGTGCGGATCGGCGCTTAGCTCGAAGATTCATTCGAAATCTCCTTTTCCGGTTTGGTTATCTCGTGAATTGCAATCATGTCTCGGGCTAACTCCTCGAGGTTAAGGTAGCTTAGCGGAGACATTTGCAGTTTTGGAACCGCAGGTTTATTTTCCCATTCGAGCGCAAAACCATTCTCCGCTCTTTGGACGTCTCGACCTGACCCATGCCGGTAGGAAAATAGATCAAAAAACCGACGTGGACCAACCCCAACAAAGGGCTCGAAGTGCACTTTTTCAGCTTGTTTTTGGAATCCCAAAGAAATCGACTCATCATGGAAATCCAGTGCTTTGCTCTTCGGATACGGTTCAATGTACACAACTCGGACAATCCCGGCTGCGATAATGTGTTTCGCGCAATTGTGGCAAGGGAAGGTAGTTGAGTAGATTGTGGCGTCTCGGCAAGGGATTCCGAATTTAGCGCATGACAACAAAGCGGACATCTCCGCATGAACGACACGCCCGTATTCGGTGATGTCCGCAAGTGAACTTGACTCAAGAATCCGTTTAATTGCCTCGCGATCCTGCTCGTTAACCTGCGATATTATTTTCTCGATGATTCGGTCGCGTTCGATCTTGTTGGAGTCGTATCCTATTTTCGTTTCGTTTCCGCGTTGGATTGGACGGGTGAAATCTCTCCCCTTGGGGTACTCCGTGACGTCATTCCCTTTTGCAATCGGCCAGTACAATCCACCTCCGTACTTCGGGCATTCGTTCGCGCCGTGGGCCACGATTTGCTCGTCAACAGCAATAACGGCACCAACTTGCCTGGAGAGGTCAGCGGATCGCAGGGCTGAGGTGAACGCAAAATACATTGCATGTTCATCAAACGTCGGCGTGACGAAGGGGTCCCCACATATAACTCGCAATATTCGATCCACCCCAGATATTGTATTGGCTTCGGCATCTTGCCCTTCTGCCTCGACACGGATGAAGAAGTCCGCCAGCGAAAAAGTCTTGTTTAGTCTCTGTCCGTGCTTTTTGTCGTCATCGAAATCCCGTTCGATCAAATCAATGGCTTCTTCTTGGGACATAGAATCGAACCCAGTCAATCGCTGCAACCGCTTTTCATAATCGTTGTGCGCCGCGATCAAATAGAAACCGTTCCCATAAATATTGCGAAGGCGCTTAACTTCTTCCGGGCGTTTAAGAGAACTAACGACATAAGCGGTCCTTGGCTTTGGCATCGGATTGTTTTCGCTATCAACAGGTCGGAGACGATGGATGCGTGTCGCAACGCCCAAAGCCAGAACGGAGTCGTCGTTAGCCTTCATCCTCGCATCATTGCCCGCCTGCATTAGGCCACTGGTTCTTTCGTAACCACGGTCCTCTGGGAGGTGCGAAGTGTCCACGAAGAGCGGAATGACTTCTTTCGAGACCTTGATCACGTGAACGTGGAAGCCCAGGTCTTTCAATCGATTTTTGAGATATTGAGACGTTTGATCCAATTGCGCACCAACAGCGCCGACCAATCCCAAGACTAATTCAGACTCGTTGAAATGATTAATTAGGTCCATAGCATTGCTATTGTACTTCTTTGCCTCTGTGACATCGAACATCAATTTTACCCGTGACAGCAGCGGAGATGAGGGCAGTGCGACGTTCTTGGAGGAGGGCGATGGCGCAGTGGGCTTGTTGTAGGAGTTCTCCAAACCGAGAGCTAAGGACACGCACCTCCCGAAGAATACGGCTTCGTTCAGTTGTAGGTGGAAGCACAACCGGGAGCTCCATAAGGTTGGTGGATGATATGGACGCAAGATTTGTGCTTTGCTTCGACCGAATCATAAAATAGAACTTCGCGTAATCGGAACCTGTGATGCAGCTGAGCCAATCAGCATCAACAGCCTGGGGACGAACTGCGAAAACATGATTCTGAGTGATGCACGGGTCGATTTGACCCTCCCAGACGTGCCCTCTGCCGAGCTTATCGAAGTCACCACCCTCGTTCATTAAAACATCTCCCGACGAGAGCCGATACCGACTAAGCTCATGCGGT
Source organism: Pirellulaceae bacterium (assembly GCA_041741715.1). Classification (GTDB taxonomy): domain Bacteria; phylum Planctomycetota; class Planctomycetia; order Pirellulales; family Pirellulaceae; genus Aureliella. The sequence continues at coordinate 46,557 of JBGSJT010000235.1, forward strand.
AGTATCTCAATCGTAGCAACATCGTCTAGGTCGATGTAACCATCCTGCACATTTGCAACTCGAAGATAGGGGACGGTAATTATTGTTTGCCCTGAGTGGTCTTTTCCTTTCGCCACGCCGGTCCGTACAGACGCTATCCGCTTGAGCGCGACCACTTCCCAATGCTCCGGCACATCGCCGAGCCATTCGATGCCAGAGGGTTTCATGCGGACATTGGGGTTGAGTCCTTTGGTGACGGCATGACTAATCACCGCCTGCCGCTTTTCCTTGAGCAACTCAATGAGCCGCCGCTGCTCCGCCACCAGTGCGTCAATCTTCGCCGTCTCGTGGTCAAGGAAGGAGGCGATGGCACGCTGTTCGGGGAGAGGGGGTAAGGGAAGCCAGTAGTCAGAAATGTTGCGCATTGTGATGTGTGGGACAGCCGGATCTGTTTTTGCCTTATCGACATACCTAACAAACATCTCGTTAGCAATCAACGAGTAGACAAATCTTGGGTCAACATCACGGCATCGAATTCGGGTAACTCGTTGTACCAACAATAGTGGAAGGTCTTCCTCAGAGACTAATGCCCAGTTTTTCCCAACCTTTGAACCGTCCATTTGCACTACGATATCGTCAGCCTTAAGCAGATAGCGTTTGTCGTAGGCGCTGTCCTTCGGCCAGTATCGGCCTCGCTCACCCCAACGTAGATATCCCTCAGAAACACTTTCTCCGCGGACAAGCGGGATAGTGGCGTTATTGTTCTCAAAAGAGAAACCGTCACTAGGAAAAGCGAATCAAGTAATTAGGTCAGCGATATGTCCGACCTTTTTGACCTCCCAATGCTCCGGCACCTGGCCCAGCCATTCGACGCCGCTGTCTTTGTATTTCGGATAGGTGGGAAAGCTCATTGCGAGAGCTCCCCAATTATCGTGACCATCTCAGCCGGTTCTTCTCCCCCCGCGCGCATCAACGCGCTAGCGCTTAGGTTTAGTCGCATTTTCGAAGCTAGTGTCCGATGTGTATTGAAAAGTTTTTGGTTGGGGGATGTTAAGCATGGACGAGTTTAAGCTGCGAGGTTTGTAAGTTGGATGGGGTTTGGATATTTGTAAGGGC
>JBGSJT010000236.1:0-3562 GCA_041741715.1 Pirellulaceae bacterium
CAAGATCTTGTTGCACTTTGATGCAAGCGTTCACTCGTTCCGTGAAGTTTTGTTCAAAGGCGTCGGGAGAAGCGCGATACTCGTCGCGAGCTGTTGGCCAAGCAGACCATACTTCTCTAAGCTCATTATCGATGCGTTCAAACTCTCCATTCGCTTTCTTGATCTCCGAAGCCGCAGTCTGAAGCCTTTGAGCACAAGTTCGCTCCTCTTCTTCTGCCTTGGCGACATCTTGGGCTGATCGATTGGCCACTTCGCGTTGTGCATCAACATTGCCTCTACTTTTTTCAAGAGCAGCGGCGGAGGATTGGTAAGCCTTCAGCTTCGACGAAATATCTTCCACTCGCTGGCTGATTTCCGCTTGCGTTTCATTGGCTACTGCCAATCGTCGTTCGAGCGGGATGCTTTGCAAATGTTCAATGGCAGAGTGATCTAATGAATCGAACGTATAGTTCGCAACACGAAGTTGTAGGTCCGACAACTCATCCGCCAGCTTCTTTGCACTTACTGCCCGCAAGTCGCAGGCTGCCTTAAGGCCGCTCTTCTGGGATCGAAGCGATTCAACCCGAGCCCCCAGCTCATTTACGTGTTCCTCCGCCACCTTCAATGCGACTAATTCATAGCCTGGGTCATCGTGCGAGTAAGGATGATCCAATGAGCCACACACGGGACATGGTTCACCATCGGTGAGCGCATGCCGGAACCGCAATGCCACATCATCTAACGCGTCACGCATGCGATTGAACTGGGCAATTCCAGTCGACCACGCTGTTTCCGCTTGGGGTAGCTCATCATTTGAGATCGCCAAATGCCGAGCAATCTCTTCCGCCTGCTCTTCGTTCAGGCTTGCGCATTTCGCGGTTAGCTCAACGACCATATCCCGCAAACCACAGAATTCGACGAACTGTGTCTTCCATTGGGACAATATCCTAAGATCGTTGCTGTACTGTGATCGTTCGACCTCAATTTGGCTTACGTCGATTTGTGCGACTGCATTCTGTGCCAGCCTTAGCTGGTCCTCAGCATGCGTTAAGGTCTTCAGTGCTTCTGCCGACTCGTTGCGACGCAGGGCGGTGTTGGACCGAGCGGCCTCAACTGCTTCGGTGGCCTGATCTAAGTCTTGGCTTAGGCTCACGACCAGATTCTGGACTTGAGTCGCTTTCCCAATGCGCTCCGCCCAAAGTTTTCCTTCAGCAGTGAATGGTTGATAAACCCGAACGGACGAATAGTCCATCTCCAACAATGCAATTTGTTCTTCAGTCGCTACCTTCTCATTGGCTTTCGCATCGAATCGCTCGACGGCGGATGTAGCTTGCCTAATCAATTCCGCTGATCTGGCTTCTGCAGCATCTGCTTGCGACTTTAGCGGTACCAGCTTCGAGTCGAGATCTCGAGCTTCCTGGATCTGTCTACGCACTTGAGACGATTCCTCTCTAGCAGTCTCGAGGGTACACTGCGTAGTGTCCCACTTATCTTTCGCAGTTGAGAACGCTAACTCAATGGTCTGCAAATGATCGCGGGCCTGTTGCAACTGCTGCTCAGCTTTGTTCACCCCGTCCAAAGCGCGCTTCTGTTCTGACCGCAGGTCACCAGCTTGGCTTTTCACCAATTCGGTCAACTCAAGCTCGCGAACAAGCTTTTCGGATTCATCATACGCCACTGATGCTCGCTTTAGATTCTTTTGAGCTTCATCTCGCTCTACTTCTAAACTCTTCAACAGGTCGAACCACTTACCATGAGCCAAATGCTTCTCCAGGTCATTCGACAGGTTTAAGACATTTGTTGAGGCATGGCTGCTGGCTGCTTCCGCATTAGCACGATCACTTTCGGATAGGACACTACTGGACTCAAAGACCTGCCTAGCAGTTGTGACAGCCTGCATCTCCGACTGGCAGCGTTCATAGACTGCACGAGAGATGGCTTCATATTGCTGGGTACCCGTAAGTGCCTGTAGTATCTCTGCACGTTCCTTATCAGTCGCCTTGAGAAACGCCGCAAAGTCATTTTGCGCGAGTAAGACCGCTCGCGTGAATTGGTCAAAAGACAGACCGATCTTGCTTCGGATCGCTTCCTGAACCAGTGTTTTCTTTCCACCTTCTGCAAAGATGCCTTTTGAACCTGGTGCGATGTGTCCTTGATAGAGAGTCATATCGACGGGTTGCAGCTTGCCGTCGCTCCTTCCGTGACTGCGGCGAACTTCCCAGCGTGCGGTCCATTCGTCACCGTTCAGACCAGCGAATGCCACTTCGGCCATCCCGTAGGTAGCGCCACGCCTCAGAAGTGTTCGTGTATCTGATTGATTTGCGCCGTCTGGAAGCTCATTGGAGCGACCAATGCCGTCAAGTCGAGGCACTTGGTCGTACAATGCTAGGCAGAGAGCGTCTAGCAGGGTACTCTTCCCCGCGCCAGTTGGTCCACTTATTGAAAACAATCCAGCCGATCGAAGGGGCTCATTTGTAAAATCAATGGTGTGTTGTCCCGAAAGAGATGCAAGATTGTTTACCGTCACTCGTAGAATTTTCATTGCTTTTGCACCTCCTGCAGCATTATTTCTCTAAAACAGGCGATCAGCGCATCACTGGGTGGGTTACCGTACTGCTGCTGATAAGCATTCAAGAAAACGTCCTCGGGCTGGATACTGCGAAGGTCATGGGTGGGCAACTCGCCCGCTTCATCGTCGTCGCATTTCGTTCGACTTGGATACTCGACTTTGATCGACGCGAGTCGAACTGGTTTACCTTCCAGTGCCTTTTCAATGTTTCGGCGGCGCGCCGGATCTGGATGATCATCAAGAACACGCACTTCTAAGTAGGGTTGCTTTTCGGCGACAGGCTGGTCCTCTAGTTCCAGCTCTGTGATTGCTTTAAGTACATCCTCGATCGGTGCATAACCCGATGCGGGGATGGAGAGCAGCTCTACGCTTCTGGGAACCAAGAGACACTCAAAATCCACTACATTTTGTCCATCAAACTTAAGCTGCACGATCTGATGCGAGTAAGGCATTTCGGTGAAGGAAAGTGGCAGCGGGCTTCCGCTATATCGAATGCGTCCGGCTCGGAATTCCTGTGCTTTGTGCAAATGGCCAAGGGCAACATATGCCAACTCATCGGATAACATATCGATGTTGACAGCTTCAGCCCCACCGATAATTAGTCGACGCTCAGAATCCTTCGATTCAATGCCGCCGTCGAGATGGAGATGTCCCATTGCAATTATGGGAACATTTGCATCGTGCTCTTGGCGGTACTTGCATGCTTGCTCGCTAGCTTTTCGATACAACTCGTGTATGCCTTCCAGGTACGGGTCCTTAGCCCCAATAACAAGCGGAACATCTGAGGGGCGAAGAAACGGAACTGCAACCACTATCGCTTGAAGGTTACCGTTCAGGTCACGAACTGGAATCAAAAATCGACGCAAGTCAATTTCGCCCTCCTCATCACGAACGACTGTGCCCACAACACTGATTCGCATCGTGTCAAGCAAGTCCTGAGGAGCCTCCAGTCGCGCGCCGGCATCGTGATTACCAGCAATGATCACGGTTTGCAGATGCTTGCACACCGCGTGA
>JBGSJT010000237.1:0-9921 GCA_041741715.1 Pirellulaceae bacterium
TCTGGTTTATCAAACCAGCCCCTTGCACGATATTGGTAAGGTGGGCATTCCAGATGGAATCTTGCTCAAGCCGGGCAAGTTGACTGTGGAAGAATATGTGATCATGAAGACCCATGCTTCCATCGGCGCCGCGACTCTGGACGCTGCATTAATCAACTATCCTCAAGCCCGTTTTTTGCAAGTCGCCCGGGATATTGCCGCCGCCCATCACGAACGCTGGGATGGAAAGGGCTATCCCAAAGGAATCGCAGGGAACCAAATCCCACTCTCCGCCCGCATTGTCGCTCTGGCCGACGTGTATGACGCACTCACTTCCCGCCGTGTCTACAAAGACGCGTTCACCCACGAAGTTGCGCGGGACATCATTGTCGCAGAAAAGGGAACGCAGTTTGATCCGCAAGTGGTCGATGCCTTCTGCCGCGTGGAGTCGGACTTCCTTCACATCCGCCAGCAACTGTCGGATTTCATTGCCGAGGAGAGCGGAAGCATCGCAGGTGGACAATTGCAATCTGTTTAGACTTAGCAGGAGTTGACGACAAGCGTCCAAACGTCAATCTGCGGTTTAGTGGATTTGTCCGCCTTGGAGACGAAGAACCTTCTTTTGACGGATATCAAGCGAGACTACACACTCGCTGCTACTTCGAACTTAACGGTACCGGGAGCAAGTTGAACCCGAAATCATGTGTGAGTGTTCGCTTCGCTTCGCTTCAGTTCCTCAACGGCTTATTTCGCGTCGTCTTTCTTTAGACGCTTTGCCATCGCGTTCGTCATTTCGTTAGAGGTCGGGATAATTCCAAAACCCGTTTCACCAAATGAAACTTCTGAGCACGACGACGGGTTTGAAGCAAACTGGGTGTTCTCGGTCTGGCGGAATCCACCATTAGCCGAATGGCTGAACATTCGATTGGACTTGCCTGCGAGATCGCAATAATTGCCGATCAGGACTGAGCGATTGCATCCACAGCTAACTCAAACTAACGACTAGAGAAGTCGGCAAGTGGTGAGCGTTGCAAAAATATGAAGAACATGGGCCAGAAAAGGCAGTTAACCAACTTGCTTGACGTGACAGGGAGCTTCAGAATGAATCAATTGATGATCCTTGAACGTGTCAACAAGGTTGGTCCCGTCCAGAAAATAGTTGCACTGCAACGGAGTGACAAAACTATTGCCGTCGCTCCTTGCGAAGACGTTGAGATAGCTTCTTTAAGTCGCTTCCGGTCCTGTCACAACTCGGAACTAAAGCGGCTCCAGTGCGAAGTTCGAGCCGGTATTCTCTTCATTCGAGGTCAAGTGAGTTCGTACTACTTAAAGCAGTAAGCGCAGGGAACGCTTCGCTTGCTCTCAGGCGTTAATCGCATCGCTAACCGTTTAAAAGTGGTCTATATTCAAATAAATCATGGGGAAATAGTAATTCAAGAGTAAGAGTCCCATGAGGGGTAATTAACGAAGGACGAGTTCAAATGAATGGCTTTGTGAAAGATATCGAAAGTCTCTCAGTCAAAAACGATGACTTTCGGCGTGTAGTTTATACGGCTAAGCACTGCCAGCTAGTGCTCATGTCGCTAAAGCCTAAAGAAGCGATCGGGGAGGAGGTCCACACGCTCGATCAGTTCTTTCGCGTAGAGGAAGGTGCTGGTGACGCGGTTCTCGATGGAGTTCGGACGGCAATTCGAGCAGGCTTCGCTGTACTCGTTCCTGCGGGGACAAAACACAACATCATTAACACAGGAAGTGTTCCGTTGAAGCTGTACACTATTTACGCCCCCCCGAATCATCGGGATGGTGTCGTCCACCACACTCGCGAAGATGCAGAGTCCGACAACGAACACTTCGATGGTAGAACATCGGAATAGGGTAGCATTAACAAACTGCAGGTAATCGCCGAAGAACTGGTCCAGCGACTAGTGAGTGAAGCTGACGCGTTGCGATTGGCACTTGAAGAAACATTGCGAACGCAGGAGGTGCTGTTTGAGTTCCAGGTGCAATTGCGGACCTCCGATCGCACGACGCCCATCGAAGACGCCACCGTTGAATGGCCAGAAAGCGAATCACCCTTTCGTACGGTCGCCCATCTATTATTGCCACGCCAGGCGTTTGAACTTCAGCGGCAGGATGATAACTTCAAAGCCCTCTCATTCAACGTTTAGCATGCGTTGGAAGCACATCGTCCCCTGGGAGGCATAAACGCTTTCGACGGGTTGCCTACGAAATCTCGTCTAAATGGCGTCATCAGCAAGTTGGTGAAACCACTGAAAATCGAAACTCGCCATGAGCCCATGATCGGCTTTCAAGTGCAAATCTTGGCGAGCCAACTCCTTCTGACCGTGCGATGACGATGGTCAAGGTTAACCCTGCTTCCGAGCTTCACACTTAAGCTGATGGCTTGCAGCCTAGACAGCCTCAAGGGTGAGTCATGGCTGCGGGTTCTTCGCCGCGCTATTCAACACCATCGTCATTGCATCAATCGGTGTGCCTTCCGTTATACTCGTGGGCATTGGAGCGTAGTTGTCAAATCGAGCTAGGAGCCAGGGCGATTTCAAGTTAGCACGTTGGGGCAAAACAGTTTCTGGAGTAGGAGCTATTCTGGCAGTAATCGTCGTGGTCTTTCTCTTGTTACCTGCATTGTTCCGCTTACATTGATCTACCCCCTCCGCCATCGCAGGCGATTGGACAGGTACTCGGCATCACTATTTCCGTAGGGCCCAGTCGCGTCCCCGGAACGAACCCTCTTCATAACCATTCTCTGTTTGGTGAAACTCTCAACTCCCGCATCCACAACGAGTTAGCGATTCAGCGTCCGTTTGGGTATTTCAAAGCGGAACGAACGGTTTACGGAATTCTTAGGCCAGACGGGTGGGATTTAGAGAGCGCTAGTCAACCAGACGGTATCGGTATCGGCCCCGTTGGCGAAGCTACTCCATTCCTAACGAGGTTAACCATTCACAGTAGTTTAGGGCCTGCTGGGCCAATTGCGATCTTGACATCTGGCTCAATGAGATTCAAGATATACAGGTTCCTAAAGGCACATGCATCGGCCCCAAACGCTTTCTGATTTTTAAAACTCCGTAATGAACCGCGTAATCCCAACGACGAACTTTCGCATTTGCCTCCAGCTTTGCATGCTGGTGTCGTTGATGTGGGTTGGACCGATCCCGATCGGACATTCTCATGCCAATGCGATGACTTCAGGGAGCGGTTGTGACGCGTTAGCACAGCATCTGCTGCGGTATCACAGTGCTGGTTCTTGCGATAACGTTGGGTGCAATTGGCACGTGCATTGGATTTTTCGCGAGTCCGGTTACTCGGGAATAAACGGGGAAGCATCTGCCGTTCAAGCAATGGCAATTGAGTTAGCTCCGTCGCCTGAAGTACGCGACCTCGCACTTGCCGAACCGCCAGTTGCTCTGCTGGACTTCACACCAAGTTCGCTGCCTGCTTGCACTTTGGCAGGAGCGAATTGTTTGAGCGGCCGCTCCTTGTGCCGCCCTTCTTTACCGACTCTCTCGTCGCCAATGCGCTGTTAACAGCCCCGGTGAATCCGAGCCACCGTGCGTCAAGCTTGTTTGATTAGCGGTTTCTGCTGCGCGAATCATTAGTCGCAGTCGGACGATCGGTATTGACCTCCGTTTCTACGGCAGGAATCTCATTCCCATCACACCAACTATAAGCCTTCAATCATTAAAACCAGGGTAATCGTATGAATACAATCGCGTCCCAAAAACCGGCTCCTGCCAAACTTGCGACAGCCAGTCGCCGCATCCTGCTGGGTGCGGTGGCTATCGCTTCAATCGCCAGTGCTGCTGGGGCTATCGCCATGCGCAGCTACGATGCACGTCGTCACGAGACTGCGGCGGCAGAAAATGAAGCTGACCCAACGTGGCTCATGAAACAGCAGGAAACAGCTACAACAACTGAGAAACCAAATGCGTCGTCAGGAACACTTAAACTACCGCAAGATCGTTGGGCGGTTTCGGGAATCGAACTTCAGCCAACTCGCATGGGGCCTTTTTCGACGACGGTTCACTTGACTGGCAAGGTGTCGCTTAACCAAGATCGAGTCGCTCATATCTTTCCAATGGTTGAGGGGACGGTCGAAAGCGTTTCGGTTGGATTGGGCGAGACGGTTAAAGCAGAGCAACTTCTGGCAACCATTCATAGTCGCGAAATCGGCGAATCAAAGTTGAAGCTGTTTCAAGCTCGACTGCAACTTGAAATGGCGAAGACCAAACATGAGTTGCAAACCGAAGTGGCCCGCAACGTGGACGATCTGCTCGAGGCGCTTCGCGAAAATATGCCCATTGAGAAAATCGAAGCTGCCTTCCGTAGTCGACCGATGGGCGAATATCGTGAACGACTCTTAGCCGCCTATTCCAACTATACCAAGTCGCAGGCCGACGTTTCGCGTTTGCAGGATATTAGCAACTCGGGAGCCGTCTCAGGGAAGACACTTCTAAGTGCGGAAGCCAGTCGCAATGCGGATTTGGCGACCTTTCAATCTCGGCTTGAGGAAGTTGGATATGGACTGCGAATGTCAACACTGCTTTCCTCTCAATCGCTTAAAGAAACCGAAACACAAGCCGCTGTTGCGGAAACGAGCTTGCATATTCTGGGAGTAAGCGACGAGGAGCTCACCAAAATTGACCCTGTCGAACAGGGCCAAGGCATATCTCACTATTTGCTTCGAGCCCCGTTTGATGGAACCGTTTTGACCAAAGACGTGGTTCTTAGCGAACAGGTGCGACCTGATGTGATGCTGTTGAGTATCGCAGACCTATCAACGGTGTGGATTTTGGCGGACTTGTATCAAGAGCATATTCCACTTCTTAACTCGCTCGCAGATCAAACCGTTCACCTTCACAGCGAATCGTGGCCGGATCGTACGTTCGAAGCCAGAGTGTTTTTCGCTGGTGAGACGATGGATGAATCGACACGCACGATCAGTATGCGAGCAACTGCCGATAACGCAGAACACCTTCTGAAGCCTGGCATGTTTGTCACAGTCGATTTGTCGGGCATCGCACAACAAAACGCCTTGCAAGTTCCTCTCACCGCGATCCAAGAACATGAGGGCCAGAAGTTCGTCTTTGTCCTTCGTGGCGAGGACCAATTTGTGCGTCGTGACATCGTGGTCGGAAGTGCCAACGAATTATCCATCATGATCAAAGAGGGCCTCCAGCCTGATGAATCCGTAGTCGTTGAAGGTGGCTTCATTCTCAAGTCGCAAATGCTTGCGGAACTGATGGGAGAAGAATAAGCATGTTAAATCACATCATCGATGCATCGCTAAACAATCGCTTCATCGTCATACTGCTTTCGCTGGTCATACTCGGGATGGGAACGTTCGCAGCGATGACGATTCCGCTGGACGCGGTCCCCGATCTGACGAATGTCCAGGTACAAATTCTGACCAATTCGCCTGCGCTTGGACCAGTCGAAGTCGAACAATTCATCACGTTCCCAGTTGAGAATGCGATGAGCGGTATACCAAAAATTGACGAGATTCGATCGATAAGTCGCTTCGGTTTGTCCGCCGTCACAGTGGCCTTTGAAGACGGTACTGACATCTACTGGGCGCGCAATCTCATCAACGAAAGATTGCTGCAGGCGAGAGAGAATATTCCGCCAGGTATGGGCACACCATCCCTGGGTCCGATCGCGACGGGCATGAGTGAAATCTACCAGTTCGAGGTTCGTGCCGATCCGGGTAGCGACCACAGTCTTTCTGAATTGCGAACCATCCTCGATTGGCAAATTGCTTTTCAGCTTCGTAGCGTTCCAGGCGTCATCGAAGTGAACACCTTCGGCGGCGAGCTAAAAACGTATGAGGTTCAAATCGATCCTGACAAGCTCAAGAACTATGGCGTCTCACTGAGCGATATATTCACGGCCTTGGAGGAAAATAACGGCAACTCGGGAGGCGGTTACATTGCGCACGGTTCTGAACAACGCTTGATCCGCGGCGAAGGCTTGATCCAGTCACTGGACGATATTCGCTTGATCGTGTTGGACAGCCGAGACGGCGTGCCAATTCGCATCGCCGACGTGGCAAACGTGAACTTTGCACCGATGTTACGGCAAGGTGCGGTGACTCGCGATGGTGATCGTGAAGCGGTGATCGGTATGGTGATGATGTTGATGGGGGGCAACTCGAGACAAGTGGTTGCCGATGTCAAGGAAAAGATCGCTGAGATTAAAAAGACACTTCCTGAAGGAGTGACGATCGATACGTTTTACGATCGCACTGAACTGGTTGCGAAGACAATTCACACTGTTGCCGAAAACATTGGCGTGGGCGTGTTCTTAGTCATCTTGATGCTATTTATTCTGCTTGGAGACGTTCGCGCCGGTTTGATCGTGGCCGCCGCCATTCCGCTGTCGGCCATGTGTGCGTTAATTGCCATGCGCTATGCGGGTGTCTCCGCGAACTTGATGAGCCTGGGAGCGGTTGACTTCGGGGTGATCGTTGACGGAGCGGTCGTGATGATTGAAAACTGCGTTCGTCGAGCGATGCAGTACCAGAAAAACCATGGCGGTGATCGCGTTCCCGAAAGGGTCTTTCGCGAGTCGGCCAAAGAGGTCGCCAAGCCGATTCTATTTGCTGGCGTCATTGTGATTATCGTCTTCATTCCCATCCTCAGCTTACAGGGCATGGAGGGGAAAATGTTTCGCCCGATGGCGTTCACTTTTATGACGGCGTTAACATCGGCCTTGATACTGTCCGTTACTGTGATGCCTGTGCTTGCCTCGTTGTTCTTGGCTCGACGTGTGAGACAGGGTGACACGTTCGTAGTGCGAGGGCTCAAGCAGGCGTACCAGCCGATGCTGGCATTCGCGATGCGACAACCGGTGCTGATGCTGGGGAGCTCAGTAGTTGCTTTTGCGATTAGCGTCTACCTTGCCTCCGGTTTCGGCGTTGAGTTTGTACCAAAGCTAGACGAAGGCGACCTTGCGATTCAGGCGACGCGATTGCCTAGTGTTTCGCTGGAAACATCGATCGAGATGACCAAGGCGATGGAACGCTGCCTGTTAAAGTTTCCCCAAGTCGAAACTGTTGTCTCCAAAACCGGTCGCCCAGAAATCGCAAATGATCCCATGGGCGTTTACCAAAGCGACATCTTTATTCGTCTGAAAACAGAATCGCACGGTGCTGAGACAATGTCAAAACCGGAACTGATCGAGGCGATGCAAACGGCTCTAGAGAAAGAAGTTCCTGGTAATGCCTTTAGTTTCACACAGCCGATTGAACTGCGAGTGCAGGAATTGGTTGCGGGTGTGCGCTCTGATATTGGCTTGAGCTTGTATGGCGATGACTTGGATGTTTTAAAGATCAAGGGTGACGAAATCGTCAGGGCTCTCAACCAGGTTCCTGGAGCCGCAGACGTGGCGGCACAGCAGATCGCCGGACTCTCTTACATGCGTGTGAAACTTCGTCGTGATGCACTTGCTCGCTATGGAATCAGTGGCCGAGATGTCCTTGATGTAATCAGCACGGTCGGCGGCATGCAAATGGGCCAAGTTTTCGAGGGGCAGCGACGGTTTCCATTGCAGGTTCGCCTGCAACCCGAGTGGCGAGTCAACACGGAAAAATTGTCCGAGTTGCGGATTGATGACCCGAGCGGAAAACCGATTCCGCTGTCACAACTTGCCGAAATTGTGATGGAAGATGGACCGGTAGAGATCAGTCGCGATGCGATCCGACGTCGCTTGCTCGTCCAGTGCAATGTTCGTGGTCGTGATTTAGCAGGGTTTGTTGCGGAGGCTCACGCAGTTGTCGACCGCGACGTCAAATTGCCAAGCGGCTACATGTTGCGTTGGGGTGGTCAGTTCGAGAACTTGCAACGGGCGAGCGCGAGATTGGCTATTGCGGTGCCGGTGGCTTTGTTCCTAATCTTCGCGTTGCTTTACATGACGTTCAACTCAACGAAGTTAGCACTATTGATCTACTTGAACGTGCCGATTGCTGCCACCGGTGGCATCCTAGCACTTTGGTTGCGTGATATGCCGTTCTCGATCTCTGCTGGAGTGGGTTTCATCGCACTGTTCGGTATCGCTGTGATGAATGGCGTAGTCCTGATCGAACACATCAGGCACCTGCGGCACGGAGGCGATTCGCAACGGGAAGCTGTCGTCAACGGAGCGATGGATCGACTGCGTCCGGTGTTGATGACCGCTTCCTGCGGTGCACTCGGTTTCATCCCGATGGCAATTTCTGCAAGTTCGGGTGCAGAGGTCCAACGCCCACTTGCCACGGTAGTCATTGGCGGACTAATTACATCTACGATGCTCACGCTGTTAGTGCTTCCCACGATTTATCGGTGGTTCGAACCGAAAGAACACGTTGCGGAATCGTTTGACTCGGAACCGTTCGAGCATTGAGGTGATTGGGCTTGATTTTGTTGGGCGGCGGTCAGAGATTTTCTCAGCCGGCATCTTTGCTCGTGAATGCCTTCTATAGCAGAATGTGAGCGAAAGCTCCCGCCCACGATTGAACCGTGAAAAATAGAATTGAACCAGTCGATGAACTCATTCCCATTGGTGGCGAAATCCACTAGGGCGTTTTAGTCTCGCACTCGATACCATCGTTCAAATTATTTCGCCGAATACTATAGTGGTATTTGTTTGCTAATGTCGCCAAACGCTATGCTGCATCAGGTTGAGAATGTGCTGTATCGCGGTCTTCTTCCTTCCACGACAAGAACAATCTTTCACCGGTGAAGACGAAGAGAATTCCGCCCAAAGCGACCCAGATGACCACAGTTCTTTCGATCTCGCCTTTCACTACGAAGACACTTACCCAAAATGAGTTGGTGTCGGTGTAGTATTGGTTAGCGTGCTGATCGTTGCCAGACATGAAACATGGTGGAATCCGCCATGTTGCTTTGGTTAATCGCTCAATGGCTGATAAACACCGAATGTGAAAAAATGAAGGCTGATGAGCAGGTGACGACGTGCGCGCACGATTGCTGTGGATGCGCGATGGCCTGTCGAAAAATGGTTTAACGCATTGCGGTTATCGGAGCGCCCAATCATGCAAGTTCTTGCCACCAAGTGCCAACGTGAAGCTGACAGCACCATCGCGCACCTCGACAGACCGGTCGTCTGTCGGGCTCGCCCCTTTTCCTCGCTGTTACTAGCGTGTGTCGGCCTGATCGCGATTGCCGCGATGGTCATGTCCAACGCCGGCATGACGGTAGCAGGCGTTGCCCTTGGGGAAACGATGATCGCGATCGTTTTCAGCTGGTGATGGGACACCATCGACCGCGTGCGGCGGATCGGCGATAAGAGTGCTAACTTGAAACAGCAAATGATCGACAAACTGCAAGAACACTACGTCTATATCGTCAAGTATGGAATCGACATGCCCGAGATTCGCAACTGGAAGTGGGAGACGCCCCATGAATAGGCTCAGTCATTTCTGGAACAATCTGCGGTCGAGCTTCTGGTTTATGCCTTCGATGATTGTCGTGGCCAGCATCGCGCTCGCTGCAGTCTTGATCGAGGCAGACGCCGCAGTGAGCGACCAATGGCTGGCGCAGTGGCCGCGGCTGTTCGGGGCCGGGGCGGAAGGCGCGCGAGGAATGATGTCCACCATCGCCGGCTCCATGATGACCGTGGTGGGCGTGACATTCTCGATGGTCTTGATGGTGCTGGCGATGGCTTCCGGGCAATACACCTCGCGCATCCTGAGAAATTTCATTCGTAGCCGTATTACGCAGGTCGTGCTTGGGATCTTCGCGGGCATTTTCACTTATTGCTTGATTGTGTTGCGCACGATCCGCAGCGGCGATGAAGGCTCATTTGTTCCCAATCTGGCGGTTTCCTTTGGCTTCGTTCTAGCACTCGGTGGTGTCGGCGCTCTGATCTTCTTCATTCATCACATCGCCTCTTCGATCCAGGCTTCCAGCATCATTGCTTTGGTCG
>JBGSJT010000238.1:0-50023 GCA_041741715.1 Pirellulaceae bacterium
CCGGGAGAGTCGCGAGTAATGCGAGCGGAGAGGGGGATTTCCCTCCCCGTCGCTGGGGCTCCGACCCTCCCCTCCGAAAGCTATGTCGAATACGACATAACTTTCGGTGGGAGGGTGACTTGCGCTCAAACATGGTGGCGATCAGCGAGAAGTGTTATTTTTACTAGTTAGTTGGTTGTGAGGCTTTGACCGATTCTAACCCACACTCACTACAACTCCTCCGCCACTTCAAAAACTCCGATACCGTCCACTGGGCACGCATACGGCACCAACACTCCCGACTCCACCAGACCGCTGACGTCATCGCGTTGTGGCCAGTCGCTAAAGCCGTAGTTGCCAGGACTGCGATAGCGCTGCAATTCGTTCCAGTTGATCAGCACGTGCGAAATACCAGCTTGCTTCAAATGTTCGTGCTGTTGCATGGGTGTTTGATCCCTCAGCCACTCCTCTCCCATATTCCGATCGAAGCACGTTGCATAAACAATCGGCATGCGAAAGTCGTACGCTCGGGCTTCGCCGATCAGCAACAGCCGCTGGTCGTTTTTAGTGAAGACTTCATTGGCCCAACCAACGGCAGGAGGCAAACGCCCCGAGAACTCGGTATCCCCCGCATCGACGCGCAAGTCATGCAGGCTTACGAAAAAGCGATTGTCTCCGATAGCGCCTGAGACCATGATCAAGCCTCCGTACAACATCCCCAGGAGGACTGCTGCTGTAGCCAGTGACACTGACAATCGCCAACCAATCCACGTTGCGCCAGCACTGGCAACCGCGCATATCAAGGGGAGTACAGGGAGCCAAAAACGATCAATGCGATGCGTGGCCAACCACCACACTGCCACGATCCACACCGTGAGGAGAATCCAAGCTGGCTCCCATTTCCATAATTGCTTTTCATTCGGGCAGGGGGTGGAAGTAGACCGCCGCAAACTGAATGTAGCTACTACTGCGCCACAGCCGAAGAGCATCATCAACGTTGGAGGGAGGAAACTGCTTTTCCACAAAACTTGGGCGATCGAGTCCCAGGCCGCCCCCCAGGTATAGGCGGCTTGGTTCTCGACGCCAGGTACACGGTGCGCCAACTGCCAGCGCTCGATTTGCGATTCGCTGAGCCCACTTGCGCCAAACAGACTGGTCGCTAGTGGAAAAACAGGATTGCCCGTCCATGCATAGTTTTTGGCATACCAGGGGGCACAGCTCAATAAAATCCCTAAACTGCCGGCCAACACCCACCGTCCCCAAACATAACGATTGCGTGACAGCATCAGACCTATCATCAATGCCATGAATATGGGGAGAGTCACAAACACCACCCCAGTGTACTTGCAGGCAGCGGCAGAACCTGCCAACAGACTGATGACGAACAGCTCGCGAAAATGCACTGTCCCTTTTCTCAGGCGAGGCCAACTATCAGCGACCAAGATCGTCGCCGAGAGGAGATACGTGGCGATGACCATATCGATCAGCCCAGCCATGCTCACATGCGCGTTGCCAGGTGTAGACAGCAGTAGGCCTGCCGCAGTCCAACCACTCCAAGTTCCGAGCCGCCGCGCTACAAAGCCTCCCAACAACGCAGCGGCTAGCAACGAGAAACTACCAGTGATTCCCTTGCCGATCAAACCGCCCCACCACCAGCCATCGGCCCCTCCCACCATTGTCATCGCCGCCAGTGTGTGCATCTCCGATCCGAGTGGCATGTTGGCATAGATGTTATGTTGATTGAACTGAATCACGCCGGACTGAAAGGCTTCCTTGGGAGCTTGCAAGTGATACTCCACGACATCGAATTCCCAGGGGGGCATGAGACATCCATAGAGCATGAGCAGCGCCAACAAAGATGTCCCCACGGGGACCAACCGCATGAGCCATACCGCTACCAGTGTCTGCGGTTCGGCCCCCAAATCTCGAGTCGGGCCGAGCTGCGCCCCAGCAATTCCCTCTCCAGTTCCCTTACTCCACAGGTGCCACGTAGCATGTCCGGTAACTATCGTCGCAAGCTGCGGAATAGCTCCTGACGCGAACCCCGATACCATGGCAGCTAGCCCAAGACTGAACAGCAGTGCCCACCGCGAGCCCAGGCCCCCCACCAAGCCAATTAGCAAAGTCATCGTCGATAGGAGCGACAGCCCCACCAGCGTTGCCAATGAGATCCGCTCCAACTGCGTCAATGACTCACACGTCAACGCCTGCGACCCCTGCGACGTAACCTGACGGCTTCTTCGGGAGAACGTCGCTAACGGCCAGCCGATCCAAGCCGCCACTCCCATCCAAGCGACTATTCCGGCTAGGATTGGCAGACGATCGATCACTCCCAAATGAAAACGCCCGTTGCCTGCCATGCTTTGCAACAGTTGCTCAGGGAGTAAGATTTGCATGAAGTCCACAAATCGCGGAACCGGAATGCCCTGCGCGTCGGTAATGCCAAGCACCGATGGTTGGCTAAAAAACAGCAGCAGATAGGCCACACATCCGGCCCCCACCAGCCCCCACAATGCCCAGACCGGCAGGTTAAAACGATTTTGCGGTTGAAGCTGAGCAGGGGGCATGGAAAAAACGCAACGGGGATTAGGGACTGGCCAAAGCAGAATTAAACTGGATTTCGCCGGAATTCACAATTGAACGTTAGAACAATCAAGTTAGGTTAAAGCATGTCGCAGCCCATGAACGGGATTTACACTCCGAACATAACACCCATCGATGCCCGCGGTCGAGTCGACGAGGACAAACTGTGTGCTTATGTTGATTGGCTCATCGAACGCGGTGTACACGGCCTGTACCCCAACGGTTCGACCGGTGAATTCACCCGCTTCACCGCCCCCGAACGGCGGCGAATTATTGAAGTCCTCTGTCAACATGTGGGGGGACGAGTGCCGATCTTGGCCGGTGCCGCCGAAGCCAACGTACGGGAAACCATTGACGCCTGCGAAACCTACGGAGCGATGGGAGTTCGCGCGGTGGCCATCGTCGCCCCCTTCTACTATAAGCTCGGACCAGAAGCGGTCTATCAGTATTTCAAAGAGATCGCCGATCATGTTTCGGTCGATGTCACGCTGTATAATATTCCGCTATTTGCTTCCCCCATTGATGTCGCCACTGTGCGCCGCTTGGCCCTCGACTGCCCTCGGGTCGTGGGGATCAAGGACAGTTCGGGGGATATCCCCCATATGATGCGAATGATCGCCGCAGTCCGTCCACAGCGCCCCGAATTCTCCTTCTTGACGGGCTGGGATGCATCGCTGGCACCGATGTTTATGATTGGTTGCAATGGAGGAACCAACGCCACCAGCGGTGTGGTTCCGGAATTGACACGAGCTATTTACGAAGCGGCCACGCGGGGTCAATGGGATCGTGCTATGCAACTCCAGTATCGCCTTCTGCCATTGTTCGACGCCATGATTGGACAGCCAGAATTCCCTGAAGGTTTTCGTCGGGGCGCGCTAACGCGTGGTTGGGACTTGGGACAAAGTCGACAACCCGCCTCTCCAGAGCAGATCGCCACTGCGCACAGAACGCAGCAACAATTGTCGCAGATGTTAAGTGAATTGACCCAGTGGCTCCCTGATATTTCGCCTGCCGCAACCACGCAACCTGCCAGTTCGCAACGCGATACCGCTTCGGACGACTTCATCGAAAACATCGTTCGCGAAGTCATGCAACAATTGCGCTAATACTAGAAGCCTTACGCTCCGACAAGCATGCCGCGCGGTCGATAAACTTTGCCTCTCAGAGCGGTCAGGCTGACAAGCGGACGGAACTTAAGGTTTTTGCATTCCATCCTTTTGCCGCATATATTTTTTCGCATGCCGAAAACGAGTTCGCCGCTCAGTGCTCGCAGTCTATTATCTTGGCAACCGTCCGAAATCAGCCGTCTTTCTTCGCCAGAGAATCCTTGCCAAAAAGTAATGCGACTTTCGTTTGACATGGCCGAATGCCAGAGCTTAAACTGCGGTTACTGTGTAGTAATTTCACCTTAAGTTATTTTTGCGGGGAAGAAGTAGCCATGCAATCTGAAGTTGTTGTATCTCGACCTAAAGGTTTTACCCTTGTCGAATTGTTGGTCGTGATTGCGATCATTGGGATTCTAGTTGGCTTGCTCTTGCCAGCGGTTCAAGCTGCGCGCGAAGCGGCAAGGCGCATGCAATGTAGCAATAACCTTAAGCAAATCGGCTTGGCTTTTCACAATTACGCCTCGACGTACAACAAGTTTCCACAAGGTTTCACTCGGTATCATTCTTGGGGCTGGGGGGTAAGAATCATGCCTTTCATTGAGCAATCGAATCTGTTCAATGCATTGCAAACCACCAGCAACAATTGGGGACTTATGAATAATAATGGGACCGGAAATGGAGCCAACCCAAGTCCCGCGCTACTGACCCTACTACAGACGCCGATGCCCAATTATCGTTGCCCATCGGACACAGGTCCAGCTCTCAACGACAAGCGACTGTTGGGAGGAAAACAAACAGGCATGTCGAATTACGCCGCAGTTAATGGAAGCCTGTTGTTCCAACATCTTGGGGTGTGGTACGACGCCGAAAGCACACCTGGTACCGATTCGACCTATAAAGGGGGCAATGGACTGATCTTCATGGATAGTAAAACCAACTTTCAAGACATCTCCGACGGGACCAGCAATACTTTATTGGTGGGAGAACGCGACTATCAATACCACAATGGAGTTCTGTGGGCAGGTACCACAAATGCTCGCGGAGGTTATAACAACCGGCATTTCAATTTGAGTACGGCCGGATTCACCGACTTTGGACGCGACCACAAAATTAATGGTTTGAACACCAACGCGTTTGGAAGTCGACATACGGGAGGGGCTCAGTTTACCTACGGCGATGGATCAGTCCATTTCCTTTCTCAGTCGATCAGCGTGTGGGATGGCCAGGCCACAACTCCTTGGGGAGTATTCGACAAGTTGGGTGCCAGAAACGATGGCTTGGTCGTGGAAACTCCAGAATAAAGATTCAATACAATGTACCTTAACTGTAAGAGAAACATGCACGCGACTTTGGGCAGTATGACGCGATACTTGGCTCCCCTTTGCATCGGCTGCATGGTGGGCCTGCTGGGGTGTGGTGGTCCAAAGTTTGGAAAAGTCACCGGCCAGGTTACGATGGATGGCAAGCCACTACCTGGTGTGGCGGTCCGCTTTGAGGATGAAGGAGGTAGTGCCACAATTGCGAAGACCGACGCATCTGGCAACTACGAAATGCGCTATTCAGTAGATCAAGTGGGGACACCTGTTGGTAAGCATAAGGTCACCATTCTCACTCCGGCTCCTGAGTCCGAGGGAACGGGAGAGCGCTATAAGGAGAAACTCCCGGCGCGTTATAACCGCGACTCCAAACTTACCGAAGAGGTTAAAGGGGGGAGGCAGACTATCAATTTCGCTCTTACCAGTGAACCCTGATCGAAGACGAGCCAATCGCTATCTATATACTCACACTAGGTGCCTATCAACTCGGCAAACAGACTCTGCAGATCAACCACTCTTCCGCGCTCAGCGGCTGGTCCCGTGATGGCCGCTGCCGCGACGTGGGATGCATCGCGCATCCGCCACCAACTAGCCGCTTCGCGTGGTAGACACTTCCACGCTCCTTCGGCGGCCACGAATTGTTCCAGTAACTGTCGATACAAATCCCAGCGCTCGGGCGTGTTTAGATAGTCGGGATGGATTAAGCACATCGCCATCCCACGCAAAGCCCGCAGCAGCGCGTACTTCTTTGTCCAGATTCCAATCGTCCGCTGCTGTAAGGTCACAAACAACGTGTGGTCTTGCGGGAGGGTACACGGGAGTTCGACAAAGCGGCCAGCGATAAACGGCCAGACTCCACCCACTCCACCAGGCATTGCTTGAAACGGATCGATATCAAAACAGGAGGCATCGTAATCGATATCCAGGGCTTGCATCCATGATAACTCACGATGCATCATCGGAGCACGAAAACCAGTCGCTGGCCAGTCGCTGGCCAATTCATTAATGCGTCGCGCTCGTTGTTCGAACACGCGCTTAGACGAAAAGAGTTGTCCGTCGTGGTTATAACCATGCAAGCCTACTTCGTGACCTCGCGCGCGTAGATCGTCCAACATCCCCGAGTCAATCCGATACTTGGCCGGTACAAAATACCAAGCCGAGCGCAGTCCATATTGTTCTTCCAGCCGCGCCAACTTGTCGACTTGGGGCAAGCCCTCACGCGACTCGATATCGTGCGTCAGCACAACCGCGTGTTCCAACCCATCGGGCCAGGGATGGACTATCGCTTGGGCTGGTCCACGGCATTCAGCCCCCAACGCTACCTTGAATTGCTCAAGAAAATCGTGATGGACGTACCAGGCATCTCCGACCGGCAAACTACGATTGCGACTCTTCTGCAAATACTGTCGCAGGACAACAGGTATCCAGCGACGAAGTCGATAGTAGATGCGAAACTTCCATGACAACTTCCAATTTGCCGCGTCGGCCCGCGCAAAAGTATCCAAGACCTCTCCCAATCCGCCGCCAAAAGCAAAACGCAGTTCCAGCGCGTCCAACGCCGAATCTGCGGTGCTGTCAGTTGGTTCGATTTGAGAGTGCTTGGATGCCACGTGTCTTCTGAGTGCAACGGGATGTAGGTATCGACTAATAAATGCTTACGCACAGCCGCGACTACTAGTGCGTTAACGCTTGCCGAACACCGTTTGATAGGCCTCGCGCAAATGCCCTTCCTGATGCGACCAAGCCAGTTCCTCCTCCACTCGCTTGCGCCCCAAGGCCCCCATCCGCTGACGACGCTCCGGGTCGTCCATCAACTCTTGTATCTTGCGCGCGAAATCGAGTTCGTCACTGACGTCAGCGTACAGTGCCGCAGCTTGAGCTGTTACTTGATGCTCTATTAAACGATAGGCCACAATCGGCTTGGAAAGAGTCATGTATTCCATGACTTTGATCATCGTCGAACGATCATTGAACGGATTGTAGGGGTCAGGCGCTATGCAAATGTCGCACGTCGAAAGGTACTCAAGCAGATCGGCATGTGAGACAAACCCAGTAAACAAAATGTGCTCTTCCAACTGCAGTTCGCGGGTCAGTTGCTTCAGATACTCCAGCGAAGAGCCCTTGCCGATCAGAATGCAGTAGAAATCGCTCCGCCCCAATTTGGTCTTGAGCTGATGCAAGGCTCTGATCAGGGAATCGATCCCATCTTGAAAGCCCATCACCCCCACATAGCCCATCACGGTTTGCCGTCGAGCAACGATTTGCGGGTTGGGCTCAACCACATACAGACGATCGAAACTCGGACCGTTTCGGACTACTGTTATCTTTTTCTCACTAATCCCATGTCGCTCGATCACCAACTTCTTATACGATTCGTTGACCGTGATTACATGTGTGGCAAAGCGACAGGAGAGTCCTTCGAAAAACGTTAGCGCGCGAACAATCCAGGGATTCCCCTCCCCTTGAAAGCGCGCAATATACATCTCGGGTGAAATGTCGTGATGGTCGAACACGAATTTCTTTCCCAATGGCCAATAGCACATGGCGATCAGCACATACAGGTCGGGAGGACTATGCGAGTGGATCACATCGAAGCCACGACGACAGAAAACCCAAGCAGTCAGCCAAAATGTCCAGAAAATGGAAACGCCATATTCCCACAGATACCCCAGTCCGCTTTCCCCTTCCGGTGGGCGCGGGTAACGATAGACGCGTACTCCCTCATGGATTTCGCGCCACGCCTCCTGCTTGCCACGCGGCGCAATCACTGTCACTTGATAGCCAAAGTCAACCAACGAGACAGCCTCGCGCAATACGCGAATGTCTCCCGGATAACAACTATTTTCCAGCAACATCAAGATCCGCTTACCAGCAGATACCTTGGTAGTTCCCATTTCTTCCATTTTCGTGTTTGGCCAGCCCATGCAGGTCGACGACAAGTTTGTGGCCATTGGCCGATTCAACCAGCGACTTAAATTGCGAACTACCGTTAGTGATGACGACCACTTCCGCTTCATCGATCAACTGCTGCGGATCGGCCCGCATCAGTTTGGCGAAATGCGGCAGCGCACCTCGCAGAAACAACTCATTCGCCCCAAAGATCTCCTCCGGATCAACGCACGGATCGTAGATCGACACTTCATAACCACGTCCTACCAAAGTCTCCACCATCGGAATCACCGGGCTCTCGCGGACGTCGTCGGTGCTCGCCTTGAAACTTAATCCCAAGACTCCGATCCGTTTTTTGCCAGATTGTTCGACCATCCGTATCCCTCGTTCGATCTGCAGTTGATTGCTCTCCATGATCGAACGTAACAGCGGTGTCTCCACATCCCGCTCCTGAGCGCGATAGATCAGCGCGCGGCAATCCTTGGGTAGGCACGAACCGCCGAAGGCGAAACCAGGACTCAGGTATTTATCCGAAATATTCAGGCGTCGATCATTGCAAAAGATACGCATCACTTCCTGACCATCCACTTCATGCGCCTTGCAGATGTTCCCGATCTCGTTGGCGAAGGCAACTTTCAAAGCATGGAAAATGTTGCAGACGTACTTTACCGATTCGGCTGTTTTGATATCACTGTGGACGCGCGTGGCCTCAATTCCGGCATACATCCCCATCGCAGTCTGGCCGCTGCGCTCATCGAACTGTCCCATCACGATCTGGCTCGGCTCGCGGTAATCAGCAATGGCCACTCCCTCGCGCAAGAACTCCGGATTCATGCACAACCCAAAGTCTCGTCCGCGAACTTTCCCCGATGTCTGTTCGAGAATGGGTGCCACGAAATCTTCGGTCGTGCCAGGCAGCACCGTGCTCCGCACACACACTACATGGTAGCCCTCGTAGTCGGCCAGTGCTGCGCCTATCTCACGCGCCACCGCTTCGACATAGTTGAGCTTCAAACTACCGTTGTCATTACTCGGCGTGCCGACGCAGATTAGGCTCATGTCGCTGGCGTGCACCGCTTCGTGACTACAAGTTGTCGCTCGCATTTGCCCTTGCTTAGCAAGTTCGGCGACCATTTCCGCCAAACCCGGTTCAGAGACCAGGGAGCGTCCCGCATTGATCGCATCGACTTTGTCGGGTTGCACATCGACGCCGATCACCTCGTGTCCATCCTTGGCCAAACATGCCGCCGATACACTCCCGACATAGCCCAATCCAAAGACACTAATTTTCATGTGATATCTTGCTTTTCCACTAGTTGTGCAGCTTGTTGTCGAATTCAGCTACCAGACCACCCCTCGAACGGAGATAGGGTCCATCTCCAAAGAGAGCGTAAACAGCCAGTAATCAGGCGTAAAACTTCGGTTTTCCACCCAATAAAGCCTGCGCAGCCTCCGATTTAAGAACTTGAATTCCGAGTCTAATTGGGAGACTAAGATTTGCAATGCGGAGCTCGCCTTCCCCCAGCTGCACATTCGAGCCGGCTTGTATTTGACCCCGTTGTGGGCTCTTCCCACCGGTGAAGCAGTTTTGTGGTTAGACGTGAGCCAATCATCGATCGCAAAAACGCCGCATCCATATTTCAAAACTGACCAAGCCCCAGAGTTCGGTCGTGTTGTCTGCGTAGCCGCTCTCATGCTGCAACATCAAGCGTTCAACATATTCGGGATTGAACAAGCCACGACTCCGCAACGAATCGCCGCTGAGCATGTCGCGCATCAGTGGCCGCGCTTCGTTTCGTAACCAGCGATCGATGGGGATCGGAAAACCTTGCTTCTTGCGATGGATGATCTCACTCGGAATCATCCGCTCCGCCACGCGCTTAAGCAAATACTTGCGATCTCCCTTGTGCAATTTGTAGTGCGTCGGCAAACGGCCAGCGAACTCGACCAATTTGTGATCGAGCAACGGAATACGCGCTTCGAGCGAATTGGCCATCGTCAACTTGTCACCGCGCAACAGCAAGAAATCTGGGAGCCATAACTTGCTATCGACGTACAACATCCGATCCAGTGGCTCGCGGGCATCACATTGGTCGAGTTGCTGTTGGAAGACTGCTGCGGCGCCTTGGCGATAATCACGCATGCTCTCTGTAAGTACCTGCTGTTTGGTTTCGTCGTTGAACATTGGAAACCAATTCGAAAAACGCTGGGCCTCGTTGCCGATGGTCAGGGCTTGCAGCGCGATCTTGCCGCGTCGCATACCGGGCAACTGCCGCACACCGGCACGGAGCAAGCCTCCCGCCCACGAGGGCAACCAACGCGTCCAGGGGGAGAATCGCTCGCCAGCGTAGCGCGCGTAACCAGCGAACAGCTCATCGCCACCTTCCCCAGTAAGGACCATCTTCACATGCTGTCGCGCTAGCCGAGCAACCATATGCGTAGCCACTGTGGCTTGATCGGCGATCGGTTGATCCATGTGCCAAAGAACGCTCTCGGCGTGGTCGATAAAATCAGCAGCAGTGATGTGCAACGTATGATGGTCACAGCCAAACCGATCGGCGACTAGCTTGGCATAGGGCAATTCGTCGCCGTCGCCAAAGCCAACTGAAAACGTCTTGACGGGCTCGCTCATTTGTTCGGCCATCAAGGCCACTATGGTGCTCGAATCGACTCCGCCGCTCAGGAAGGCTCCGAAAGGAACATCGCTCCGTAGACGCAGTCGCACTGATTCGCGGAGCAACTCCGTCGCTTCCTCGATGTACTCCACTTCGCTCTTGGCCTTACTTGGTTTGGCATACGACACATCCCAGTAGCGCTGAATCGTCACGCCGCCATCCTTGACCATCAAGTAGTGGCCCGGCGGGAGCGACTGAATACCCTCGAACAGCGTCCCTGGAGCTGGAACGTACTTGAGCGACAAGTAGTTCGCCAAGCCCCGGAGATCAAGGGTGGCCAAAACTGCGGGGTGCTCCAACAGGGCCTTGATCTCCGAACCGAAAATCAACGACTGGTTTTTGCAAGTGTAATACAGCGGCTTGATCCCCATGCGATCGCGGGCAATGAACAGTGTTCGCTCGCGACTATCCCACACGGCGATGCCGAACATTCCGCGCAGTTGCTCCAAACACTTCGGCCCCAGCTCTTCATAAAGATGTACGATGACTTCCGTGTCACTGTGCGTCCGTAGCGTATGACCACGTGACAGCAATTCCTGACGCAATTCGCGATAGTTGTAAATCTCCCCATTAAAGACGACCGCGTAGCGCCCACTCTCGTCGAAGATTGGCTGCTGACCATCGGCCAAATCGATGATGCTTAGACGCCGCATCCCCATGGCCAGTTCACCGTCGACCAATCGTCCATCCTCGTCAGGACCACGGTGGAAAATCGAAAGTAGCATTCGTTCCAACACTTCGGGTGGAGCTGCTTGGGTTCGATCAAGTTGCAAGATTCCTGCGATACCGCACATGTTTTTGAGTCGGGGGTCGGGGGTCGGAGTAGTGGAGCTAGAAGCTAGAAGCTAGAAGCTAGAAGCTAGAAGCTAGAAGCTAGAAGCTGGAACCTGGAACCTGGAACCTGGAACCTGGAACCTGGAACTTGGAACTTGGAACTTGGAACCTGGAACCTCTAACCTCTTAAAACAACGTGTAAATGAACGGCGCGGCACCGGTGGAACTGAGCATTACTAAAATTCCCAGTCCGCCCAAAACCAACAAGATTGGGATCATCCACCACGCTTTATTCTCCTTGATGAACACCCAGAACTCACCAATCAGTGACAGTTCTTGCTCACTGCCCGCTTGTTCAAATTCACTGGTGACGGGCGCTTCAGGCTTCGGGCGATTTGCTTTTTCTTTGTCTATGGTCATCTGAGCTATTCTTTGTATTGATTTGAAATGGATCTAGGACTGACGGTAGTAACTGGCCACGGACCTCGGTTGAGTTTTCGCTCCCCAATAGCTTTCTCGCTGTCGATCCAATTTGCGATGCAAGCGATCGCGGCCGAGGCAACGAAAGACAATTCCCATCGGCACAAAGACCATCGCATAAATCAGTAACAAGACCACTTCACTGAGCACCAAGCCAATCGGCAACGTCACCAGCATCAAACCGATAAAGATCGGTGCGACCAACTTAGGAGCGAACCAAGCCATCATGGCGATGACCAGACCAACCACTGCTAGGCCAGCTACCCACGCCGTGTCGAGCGACCACAACCAAGCCAGTCCCGGTAGGGAGAAAGCGCACAGCAGGCCGAACTGCCGCAGTTGCCGCGAAGAGGGTTTCCAGTTGACGGTGACTAGACTCATGAAACTAATCCAATTGAAATTGGGCCAAATGCTGGGCCTGCTCGACTTCAGCAATCTGATTCTGCTCGCTCTTTAGCAAGACGTGTCGACCAACCACTAAGACATCCATTGCGGTCATCATAAAACAGCGATAGGCATCATCGGGAGTGCAGACAATCGGTTCACTACGGACATTGAAACTGGTGTTGATCATGACCGGACAGCCCGTCTTGGCATGAAACTCCGTCAACAGGGAATGCAACAGTGGATTGCGCACGTGATCGACGGTTTGTACCCGCGCGGAGAAATCAACATGCGTGATGGCTGGTAAATCTGAACGGCGATAGTTGAGTTTCTCAATGCCAAAGGCTTGGTGGTAGTCCTCTCCCAATTCGTAGCGCAGTTCTTCGCGGAGCGGTGCCACCAACAACATGTAGGGAGATTCTTGATCGGGCCGCATTTCAAAAACCTGCTCGGCGTATTCGCGGAGCACCAACGGAGCGAACGGGCGGAACGATTCGCGGAACTTGATCTTCAAGTTCATGGTGGCTTGCATTTTTTCACTGCGGGCATCCCCTAGAATACTGCGGCAGCCGAGCGCGCGCGGGCCAAACTCCATCCGTCCTTGGAACCAGCCGACCACGTACTCCTGAGCGATCAAGTCGGCGACCAATTCACACAACTCTTGGTCCGATTGGCAGGTGTAATACTTGGCTCCTTGACAATCGAGCGCCGCGGCCGCTTCTCTGTCTGAAAAGGAGGGCCCCAACAGTGAGCCCTGTTGGCTATCGGGGATTTCCGCGACACGCGGTTTGTCAAGCAACTGATGCCAAGTAAACAGAGCTACTCCCAAAGCGCCTCCCGCATCGCCAGCAGCGGGCTGAATCCAAATTTTTTCAAACGGCCCCTCGCGCAGTAGTCGACCGTTGGCAACACAATTGAGTGCGACACCTCCCGCCAACACTAAATTCTTCATCCCAGTTCGTTGCTGAGCCGTCCGTGCGGTGCGCAAGACCACTTCTTCTGTTACGGCTTGAATCGAAGCGGCCAAATCCATTTCGCGCTGCGTGATCTTCGACTCAGGCTGCCGCGGTGGACCACCCAGCAACCGATGTAGCTTGGGGCCAGTCATGGTGAGCCCCTGGCAGTAGTTAAAGTAGCTCATGTCTAAGCGAAACGAACCATCCGCCTTGAGGTCCATCACATGCTCGAGAATCAACGAATGGTAGACGGGCTTTCCGTAGGGTGCCAGGCCCATTAGTTTGTATTCGCCGCTGTTGACTCGATAGCCCGCGTAGTAGGTGAAGGCCGAGTAGAGCAAACCCAAGGAGTGTGGGAACCTAAGCTCATCAGTCAACTCAATACGATTGCCTCGTCCCACGCCCAAACAAGTAGTCGACCACTCGCCCACTCCATCCAGAGTCAGAATGGCCGCCTCCTCAAAAGGTGACGGAAAGAAGGCGCTGGCAGCGTGTGATTGATGGTGATCGGTGAAGACAAAGCGGCCACGAAATCGATCCTGCAAGCCGTGCCGCATTTCGCGAGGGAGATGCAACTTCTGCCGTAGCCAAAGCGGCAGCGCTTGGCGAAACGAACGATATCCACGGGGGATGTAAGCTAAGTAGGTTTCTAGCAGCCGTTCAAATTTCGTTAGCGGCTTGTCGTAGAAACCAACATAGTCCAGATCTTCTGGGCGCAGACCACCTGCCGTCAAGCAGTAATCTACGGCCCTCTGTGGAAAGCCCGCATCGTGCTTGATTCGTGTAAAACGTTCTTCTTGCGCAGCGGCTACGATCCGTCCGTCGACCACCAAGGCAGCCGCCGAATCGTGATAGAAAGCCGAGATGCCAAGAATACTAGTCACGAACTCATACTCTCCTCAAGCACCGGACCAACTTTCTGCCGTGGCTCCCCACCAATCACACGTCGCATAATGGCTGCTGTCTGGTCAACATTGCTCGCCGAAAAATATTCACAGGCCGTCTCCCGACTCTCCCGAGAGAGTTCACTACGCAGTTCAGCCGACTCATAGACTTGCAGCAGCGCCTGCGCCAGCCCATCGACATCCTTCTCATCGACCAACAGGCGTTTGATCACATTCGGAATTTCTACGTGCCGCGTCGAGATTACCGGCTTGCCGCTCGCCATGGCCTCGATCAATACAACTGGAAAACCTTCCCCCAAGCCATCCTTCTCGAAATGGCAGGGGAGGCAGAACACATCACAGGCATGGTACACCGCCTTGAGTGCCGTTCCAGACAGAGGCCCAAAAAAGGCCACTTGCGATTCTAAACCATACTGGCGACACAATCCCTTGACATCAATCGATTCAGCTTCAGCACCAGCACCTCCCACGACCCACACTTCAAAATCTTCGCGGCCAAGTTGCTTTATGGCCTGGAACAATACCTCGTGCCCCTTGCGCTCGGCGAAGAAGCCCACGATCAGTATCTTGAACTTCGCCTGCGGCTGGTATTCTTGAGTATCAATGCAACATCGTACCAACTCCAATTCGTGCGGCTGGACACCGTAGCGATCGTTGAGTTGCCCAAAGTTGTATTTGCTGACCGTGATTACTTGGTCGGCATACTTTAACGCGTGGGCGAACAGTTTCGGATTGGGGTTCTGATAAATCTCGTAAGCGTGGATCGTACAGACTAATGGCAATCCACTCAGTCGCTTACAGAAATAGGCGACAAAGAACTTGCGATCCCCAAAGGTCGCATACAGCACATTTACCCCTTGCAGCCGCCGCGCAAAATAATTCGCCAGGGCAAAGTCCACCACTGCACGAAACTGCACCGCCTCGCGCAACAATGAAAAGTACCGAGCAGGTCGCGTTAAACATGCGACCAAGTTGGCCATCAATAGACTCACGATTGTCCAGGGATAAAATCGCCACGTCGGGCGCGGGCCATACAAGCCAGCTCCCACCTTGGTTGGAAAGACGCTGATTGTCGCTCCATTCTTCTCCAGTAGCGTCAATTCACGATAAATAAAGTGCTCGAAGCCACGCTTTAGCGAAGCAAAAACACCGATATGAAGTCCAGACGCGTCCGACATAAATTACTAAGGGTTAAAGGAAAGTTTCAAGTTTCAAGTTCCAAGTTCCAAGTTCCAAGTTTCAAGTTTCAAGTTTCAAGTTTCAAGTTTCAAGTTTCAAGTTTCAAGTTTCAAGTTTCAGGCCACTAGCCACTAGCCACTAGCCACTTATGACTTATGACTTATGACTTATGACAAGTCCCTACTGCGATTCGCCAATTAGTCTGCGATTTCGGCCTCTCACACTGCTCCCCTGGGGAGACCCGTGGTTAACCAAATTCATTACTGCGAGCGCTCAAAATATCACGTGGTCTTCCATACTCAACTACTTCGACTCCACTGGCCTCAGCCAGTGCCACCCACTCCACCTCTCCACCACTCCACCCACTCCATCATTCAGCGGTTACTCGCTCCCGGCGACAGACAACAAGTGATACAACATCATGGCCAGATACCGTGGGTAGCGGCGATGATCACATATCACATGGTAGTCACCTCGCGAGTGCGGGAAACTACCATCGGTCAACTGCTGATTGAGCAAGTAGTCGAAGGCGGGCTGCGCACGGCGGCGGTAGTCGGTAACTTGTTCTACGCTCAACCCGATTCGGTGCGAAGTATGCAGGGCTGTGGCAATGGCGGCCGTATGGTAGTTCACCGTCCGATACCGCTGATCGCACTGGTAATAGCCATAACCACTGGGTGCCAAGGCCCCCTCCAGAAATCGCAGTACTCCTTGCAGAATTTTGACGACTCGTTCGTCACCGGTCATTCGATAATAGTTCCAAGTGTCGAGGTAAATGAAGGAATGGTACTGAAAACATTGAAAATGGAACATTCCCGGTTCGTCAACCACATAGGGCAATTCCCCCGAGGGCTGCTGGAATTTCAGTAGAAAATCGACCACGGGGGGACATTTTTCCGCATACGCTCGATCTCCGGTGGCCTGCGCCAGGTTAGCCAAATAGCGAAGAATCAGCGAAGAATTGTTGGGGACTGGATTGCTATGGCGACCGGCAAAGTAGTTGACGGCGGTTGTCCCCTGATAGATTTGAAAGCCAATCTGCTCGTTAAAGTACTGGTGCC
This sequence comes from Pirellulaceae bacterium, assembly GCA_041741715.1. Classification (GTDB taxonomy): domain Bacteria; phylum Planctomycetota; class Planctomycetia; order Pirellulales; family Pirellulaceae; genus Aureliella. The sequence goes on from JBGSJT010000238.1 coordinate 16,288, forward strand.
AGCGAAGCGCCGCGTCGAGATACTTTACATTTCTGGTGCGGCGATAGGTCTCCAATAGTGCGAACGAAGCGAAGGTCCCTTCGACAGTGGCCACGCGTCCTTTCCACTCGGGATTGGGATAATCCCAAGCTCCATCTGCGCGTTGTCGCTTAATAATTTGATCGGTGGCGGCCACGGCGATTTCCGCATAACGGTCGTGGTCGCTTTGGGCCAGCAACCAATTGGCCATGACCCAGTAGCCTTGGCATTGCAGATAATACAGCCCATCGCGCCACGCGATCCAGGGTGTGTAACCCTTCAGAAATCGCCAGATGCGATAATTGAAACGCACACCGGGATCGGGACCGATGATCGCGCCATCGTCCGCGAAGCGAGTTAGCATGGCGTCATGTATTTTCAGAGCGGCGTCGTGCAACACGTTCATGTTTGCAATGGTTTTTTATCAGAGTTTGCAGGTTGAGGACCAAGGCCACGCGCCACGATGGCCGTTCGATAGACGGCCAGGGTCTGCTGGGCCACCACGGAAGCCGCGCACTCCTGCGTTAGTTTGCGTTTCCCAGCGCGTCCCATCTCCATTCGGCGTTGACGATCGCGAAGTAATTCGATGATTGCCTTGGCCAGGGCCACTTCGTCTCGCGGTGGCACCAAGCGTCCCGTTTTCCCGTCATCGACCAAATCGGGTAAACCACCGACGTGCGTGGCGATGACCGGCTTTTCGTAAGCATAGGCGACAGGGATGACAGCGCTTTGCGAAGCTTCGATATAAGGCAACACCACCAGGCTGCTCGCGGCGAAAAGTTGACTACGCTGTGTATCACTAATCCAATCGTTATGTACTTCGAAACAATTCGGACTATGCATCAACTGTCGATAGCGTTGCATGTCCTCTCCACGCCCCGCAATGATGAATTTGGCTTGCGGAAATTCAGCCAGCACGCGGGGAGCCGCCCGAATTAAATACTCTAGTCCCTTATATTCCCAAATACGACCAAAAAACAGAATCGATTGATGCTCATCGGTTATGGGAACCGAAGTTTGCGTCTCTCCCAGGGCTACCATTGGAATCAAATGCACGCGCGCAGGATCGAAGCCCAATTCATCCACCACGGTCTTGATCAGGCTGCGCCCATGGACGATAACTTGGTCCGCGCGGCGAAAACCGAAGTCCATGATGCATTGCGGTGTATGTCCCGATTCGTTGTCTCCCAAGTGCTGTCGCGCGTCATGGATGGTTGTCACCAAGGGAAACTTCTTGATCAGTGGCAGAGCCAAATTGAAGTACATATGGCCATTCTGAAGGTGGACTACATCGGGTCGAAATTTACGCAGTTTCCGCACCAGCCCCAGAACCGTCCGAACTTGACTAATCGGCTGTCGCAACCGCGGTTTGTGAAACGCTTCCAAGCGAACTTGACGATCGAGTATTGGCAAATATTCACGCGAGGTCTGCTCTGGAAGCATCAGCCGTACTTCTCCCGCCTCGGTCATCTCGTTGACATGGCGAATCGAATACTCCGGAAAGTCATAGGCGACGAAGGCGATCTTTAGTTTGTCAATCACACGTGGGCTCAACTCACCAAGGGGGCGAAGAATCCATCCCGAAGCTTCCGAGGTCCACCATGAACCACAGAGATCAATCCTAGGACCGCGCAGGCATAGACCCCTACACCCAAGAGGCCCAACACATAGCGTTCGGGGGCGATCACCACGCTGTGCAACCACTGTTGAACAGCCAAGGGTAGCTGCTCGATAGCCGCTACTGCCCACTCCTTGGGGAGGCCCCAGAGGACACCCACCATTACCAAGGCGGCCAATACGGGATTGACTATTTGCCAATCGATGGCGTGTCGCCCTGTTGCACGATAAAAGGCTACGTAATGCTGAAGCACATTGAGCACACTGACCAGCAGCGTCCCTGCCGCCGCACCCACCAAACCCCAGGTGCTAATGGTGATACTACTGATGATGACATTAGCGATCAAATTCGTAACGACAATTCGCAGCGTATCGGCTTCGCGATCGGCGGCCCACAACGCATGCCCCAGGATCGTAGTGAAGCACTGCGCGATCAGCGCGAACGAAGCGATGCACATCACCGGCACCGACCGCAGAAATTCAACTTGGTCGTAGGCGGCAATCAAGATCACGTCAGCAAAAGCCACAATCAAAACCACGGCTGGCAACCCCAGCATCAACAGGAAGGCGACCATCCATCGCGTCAGCGTATACAGTTGAGCTTGCCCCTGTCGACTGCGGCGACACATGGCTGGGAAAATGCTCCCCACGATGCTCAAGTAGACCAACGAGGCGGGTTGCAGCAACTGGGTCGCGGCGCAGTACAGCCCCACTTCCAATTCCCCCATCAACTTCGAAAGAATCAAAGCATCGACCGCGCTCCAACCCGCGATGGCCGCATCGATTCCCAAGAAAGTTGAACTGCGGCGAACCAGCGCCAGCACGAACCTGCGATTGCAAATTGCCAAACGTTGCCGCGACCAAACGAAATAGAGCAGCATGTCGGTCAACAGGATTAGTGCGCGCACCAATACCAATAGTCCCGCCAACCACAGCGTGCCGTAACCGTGTTGCAACATCCAGACAGCCCCCACGACCTTGACACCGTTGGCCACGACGTTGGAGATGGCGATAAAATGCATTCGCTGCGTACCGCGGAAGCTGGCTTCAAAGACTTGCGCTGCGGCGTAGGGGAGCAGGCCCAGCGACAACACGCAGATGAGCAGGGTTGTGGCCCCATCGTAGTGCATTAGCAGCGAAGTACCACACATGGCCAGCATCGCGAGCAGTGACGTTAGCCCAGCCGCCACCAAGCCACCGGACAACAGTCGTGGTGCGCGACGCGTGTGTTGTGCTATTTCACGTGTCAGCAGATTGGGGAGCCCCACGCTGGCGAAAACTTGGAAGACATAGACCAACAATAGTCCCAACGAAAACTGTCCAAAGGCTTGCGCACCCAGGTAACGGGCCGTCAGCGCATAGATGACAAACGTCGTTGCTTTGTTGAGCAAGTCGGTCGTCAACAGCGAGGCCGCATTGCCCGCCACGCGCAACAGCGTCGAGCCAGTCGACTGTTCAACATTGGACTGTGATCTAGAAGATGGGGCGGTCATGCCAATTCCCCAGCCCGCAATCCCGTTCCAGTCACGGGCTGTGGAAAGTAGACGATCATGAATGCACCGGCCAACCACACCACGTATTCGTAGCCCACCGCAACGAAAGTCGATTCCACCAAGCCACTGATGGAGGCCATCACGAATACCGACAAAATGAACAGTAGTCCCGCATCGGGTTGCCGAGCGAACAAGCGTAGACCGCGTCCGAAAATTGCCAAGACGGTCGTCAATCCCAGCCCGAAGCCCACCCATCCCAGGGCCAGCACAATTTCCAAATAGGCCGAGTGCGCATTGCTAAATTCCCAGTCATGAATGTACGACAAGCGATGCACCCGATCGGTTGTCCAGTAAGAGGCGTAGCCGTAACCCAAGGCGGGACGCTCTTGGATATCCGATAAAATTTGACTCCAGATCGGCAAGCGACCCGTTAGCGACCGGGGATCCGCTTGAGGGTCGTTGCGTCCCAGTTTGGCTAGTGCTTCCAGGCTCCCTTCACTGCTTGGATCCAATGCCAAAAACAGCAAGCCTCCTCCCAAGAGCAGGCCGGAGAGCATGAACCAGACGATACGCTTGGGGGTGGGAGTAGCCATCACAAAGTGAAAACCGGCGGCAACCGCGCAGGCCAACGCACCTCCTCGAGAACCAGTCAGCAACAAGAGTACATATGCGATCAGCCCCAGGCCCCAATACAACCAATTTCCGGTCCGCGATTTCATAGTCAACGCAGCCAGCACAAACAATCCGCAACTGAGCGCTTGCCGGTTGGGATGTAGAAAGCCGGAGAAGCGATAGTTGATCGGTGACCAGAAGGTTCCCATCAATATCTCGCCAGCTATTCCCGTGATGGCAAACAGCGCTGAGAGTAGCAGTACCATGTGTACCAAATCCAGCGTGCGCCAGGCCTTGCCGATTCCCCAGCTCCCCATCACGAATAGTAGCGTGATGACTAACCGCCGGAAAGTGAGCTCGACGTCCGCTGACCAAGCCAGACTGCACACGGCCAGCCCCAACATCCCCGCGATCATCCACACCTGAAAGCTGGCTCGTTTGGCCGTCGATGGGTCGCCAATCAAGAACAGCAATGCTCCCGCTCCACCAAGGGCCAACAAGTTGAGGAGGAATAGACTCTCGCGAATCGAGTTCTCGGTAGCCATGGTAGCCAGCAAGTCTGATTCGACATTCACACCGGTGGCTTGCAGCACATTGACGGTCTCAAAGTCCGGAATAACCACGGCCAATAGAATCAGTAGCGACGGCAGCCAAAATATCCAACCCACCGAGACGCGGCAGGAGCGAGCTTGAACTGGGGCGTTTAACAAGAGGGCGGAGTTCATCAACGTACGATTCAACAATTAGCGACGAGTCTGACCTCTTGTCAGTTAATTCCTAGCTCAACCCAATAGTACGGCTCAACCAACCCGGGACATAACGCCGTGACTTGTTAAGTACTACCGCTACCATTTGGCAATTCGAGCCTGATAAGCGGCGAGCGATACGTTCGGCAGTCGCCACGTCGGTCTTCTCGGACTGGACCACAAGTAGCACAAAATCAAGATAGTGACACAGGGCGACGGCCCGATCTGCCGAGATGGCGGGTGGCAAATCGACAATCACCAAGTCGGATGTCTCTTGAAAATTGGCGATCGCAGCGCTGATGCTCTTAGGGGCTACTTCCAAGCGTTGACGCTCTTTGTAGGCCGACGAACTCGAGATCAAACTCAAACTACCTGCGGCCCGCTTTTGGATGCATTCGGAATGGGTGGCATCTCCGTTGGCCAGTTCTGCTAGTCCCGGTGCGCCGTTCAATTTAAAGAACTTCGAGAGGGCTGGATTCTCCGAATTGGCGTCGATCAACGTGGTTTCAAAACCGCATTTCTCCGTGGCCACCAAACCAAGTGCCGCAGCAATCGTGCTCGCCCCAACTCCCGATTCAACACCCAACACACCGACTGTTCTCCCGCGCAACTGGTTGTGGGGAGAATGCTGTGCGGCGAGCATTACGTCGGACAAGATCGCACGAAATTCAGTTTGCAGTTTGGGACGTTTGCGAATCAGCTTCAGCAGCCGGTCAGTGCGAACGGTCGCGCTGCGCACCCGGCCAATGTTGGCGATGACGGGCAACCCAAGTCCCCGTTCCACATCGGCCACCGTGCGGATACGCTTCGAATTCAACTCTTGAAACAGCACCAGTGATGCGCTGCCAGCCAAGCCGAGGATTCCAAAAGCGAGAAACAGGAGTTTCTTGTTGGGACTAGCTGGACGCTCCACGAACGTGGCGGGTTGAAAGAGGCTCAAGTTAGTAATCCGATCGGCCTGCATCTCAGACAGAACTCGCGCTTCTTCATTTTTCTGACGCAATAAATCAAGCCGGGTATCGGCCATCTTGATGTCGCGCTCGATTCGTTCCAGATCACGTTCCGAATCGAGAATGTCGGAGATCTTCCGCTCAACTTCCGCATGCTGAGTTTGTCGCAACTCGAGGTTGGCCCGCAAGCCAACCACTTTGGTTTGCAGTCGCTGCAACTCCTCCTCCAGCTTCAATCGCATCGGATTGGGGGTCTTGCTTTCGTCGACGCGCTCGCTCTCCAAATCGTTCAAAATCGTCTGGGCACCGGCCAGTTTCTCGCGCGTCTGCACTAGCAACGGGTTGTCCGCTGGATACTTGGCCGATAACGTCCGCTCCTCCAATTCAAGCGTATACACCTGTTGACGCATCCCACTCCAGGTCGAATCAGAACTCCCTTTCTTCTCCGACACAATTTCGATCGGCATAGCTTTGAGCTTCAGTCCCACATCATCGATTTCAGCCAGCGTCTGATCCAAATCCGCATGCGCACTAATGACATCGCGCTCGATCGACCCCAATTGATCCACCAGGATGGCTTGATTGGCGGAGATCGTCACTAGCCTTCGCTCGTGCATAAAGCGATTCTTTTGATCGGCCAAATCGCTCCGTGATTCATTGGCCGCTTGGGCTTGTCCGGTGAAGAATTCATAGGAACCCGAGTTGTGCGTCACCTCAAGGTATTCGCTGATGAACTCTTCGCTGACAGTTTGAGCAATGGCTTGAGCCATTTCAGGTGATTTGGAATAGGCGTGAATCGCCACCACGGCCGAACGGCGTTCGGCCTTGATCTGCAGTGTCCTCATCAAATCCAGGATGGCCAGTTCCTCTTCGCTCAAATTATCTTTGATCCCCGTTGCGAATAGAATCGGTGACAACTTCTGCATGGTCGATTGGGTGAAGGCCTTGAATCTTTGTGTCAGCGAACCTTCAGACGCAACCGATTCGCTGGGCAGGAAGCCCGCGTTGATATTCGACGCTCCAATGCGATCGACGGTGCGTTGGGCTATGCGTCGGCTGCGCAACAGATCGAGTGCCGAATTGACTTCCTCTTCCTGCGTCTTCTGCAGCATCAATGTTTGGCTGGTCGTAGCGGTTGGATCCAGAGCCACACTTTCCCGCCCTACGCGAACCATCAACTTGGCTTCAGACTCAAACTTCTTGGGCCAGACCACCATTGTCAACCAGGCCGCGAGGAGTGAACCGATAATGGCGGCCACGATAAAGAACTTGTGTTTAAACAGCGCTTCCACATACCGTGGCCACAGAGCTTGCTCAGTGGCCATGAGCCGACTCTGCAGCGTCGCGTCTGAACGGTTCATCTCCGGGTGCTCAAACACTGCAATTGGCTTGACGGGCTGGGGCGTTTCTTGCATCAATTCTGTCATGGAAATCCACTACTTCAATGCGCGGAGGGGCGAAAGTCTTTTAGCCGCGTAGGACTGCCTATCGGCTGACACGCATACCCCACCAGCATACTCAGGAATCGAAAAAAGGCCATGCGTAAAGCCCCCCCAACCGCTAAGGTCAAGCCGCGAGCCAACGCATAACCGTCACAATCGTGATAATGCTCAAGCCATAATAAGGGGACTCGATCACACGCTCGCTGTCGCGTCGGGCTTGTTCCGCTCCTCAGTCAAACAGGTCACGCGGTACAAGGCGGCTGCCAATCCAATAAAAACCCACAGTAGTTGCACTTGTGCCCGCGAATTAAACAAATCGACCACCATATGAACCATACTCCCGAGCAGACTAGCGAAAATCGCCAGCCCCAGTGCAGCTAACACACGATCTTGGCTACTCCAGGCCCGGAGCGAGTAAAAAATGGCAGTCGCCAAAATCAACAAAAAACAGACGAATCCCCCCAGCCCAGTTTCGACCCACGTCAGCAAGTACTTGCAGTGGATCGTATAGTACCATTCAGCGCGATAAATACCTTGGTTGGCATAGGGGAGAGCAGCCACATGGCAATTGCCTGCTCCGAAGCCAAACAATGGTCGGTCCTGAATCATCTCCATCGCAATCAATGACAGGTGCTTACGAGATTCCGCCGAACCATTGTCATCGCCAAGCACTCTGTTGCGGACGATGCCCAGCAGTGGATAAGCTCCCAACAATGTCGCCAACACGACCGCCCCGAGCGTCCACCTTGGCAACCATCCACGAACATACATGGCTGTTCCCAGGATCAAGCCTCCCACCAACATGCTCAGAATAGCCCCCCGGGTTTGGGTCAACATCACCGCCAGCAATCCTGCCAGCGTGGCACTTACCAACCATCCCCAATTGCGCGACGACTGGACGGTCAAGGTCAGGGCTACCGTTGGCAGCCATAAAAAAGCCATGACGGCACCGCAGACCACAGCCGAAATGAGCGTCCCAGCCACACGACCATCGTCCCACACCACCATCGCCAAGGGGCCATATTCGTAGCGTTGCCCATGAGCGCGTTCCCCCAACGCGGCCAGTCCAAACACCAGTAGGCTTTGCGTTAGCAACGTGGCAACCAACACCCCTGCGCAGAACACGATATCTGCGCGCTCACGCAAACGGTTGGCCAAATAAAAGAACAACAGGTATGCCTGAACGACGATGATCAAATCGAAAACTGCCAGGGAAACCACTTCCGCTGAGATAATACTCAGTGCAACGAAGGCCAAGTAGGCTAGCATCGGGATGCCCCAGATCACCGCCTGCGGTGAGTGGCGGCGTCCCAACGCACTCCCGACAATCCACTGCATGTACAGCAGCAGTAGAGCGCCGGTCGTGAGCGAAACGTTGGCTCCCGCTACCGCTCCCAATTCCGAATCGTCCAGCCGAAAAAAGAGATACTTGTCTAGTTGCAGCGGGATTTCCCAAATGCCAATCGCCAATGCGCCGCGTTCGTACCACGTTAGCCGATCTGACACAGCAAAAGCACTAGACGAATCTAGCGCGGACTGATCGTGGGCAGGCGAGTAGGGTGAAACCGCAATGGACATGGATGATGGTGGTCTATCAAAATTGCTAACTGACGAATCCCGATAGCAGCCGGGGTACGCGCTGGCGCGTCTTATTAAGCGCCACTCCAATCGCCACACCACTTGCCTCAAGGCGACGAATCAACCGCGTGGCGGCGAGCGTTTCCGTTTTGTCGGATTCAATGACTACCAGCACGTAGTCGACATGTCGCGCCGCGCTGCTAAACCGATCGGGACGATTGGCTGGAGGCAGGTCAATTAAAATCAAATCGTGGTCCGCTTGGTACTCGCGCAGCTCAGAGCTCGTCTCGCCAATATCGAAGCGTAACAGTCGTCGATGCTGAGCGTCTCCCATATCGATAACTTGGCAATGTTCCGCTTGCAAATTCTCTTCTCGCACCGACGGTCCCGGTCGAGCCGTCGAACTGTCGCGATCTTGAACTTCGCCATCGAGATTCCCGGGCGTATCGGCATTGATGAGCAACGTCCGCAGACCTAACTCGCGGCTACTGACTTGGGACAGTGCGACCGCCAACGTGCTCGCTCCACAATTTGCATCAACTCCTACGACGCCGATCATCCTCCCGCGTCCCTGCGCCATGTTCGCTGTAGCGACCATGATTTCCGCCAGGATCGCATGCAACTGGCTTGAAGGGAGGAGTGGTGTTGTTTGGCCACCGGGGGCTGATCGGTTGTAGCTCAAGTGCGGCTGAAACGGGAGGCTGGCCAGTACAGGGCGCCCCACACTGTGTTCCACTTGGCGTGAAGTGCGCAGAGCCTTACAACCCATCTCGCGCAACAAAGCCAAGCCAAATCCAACCATCAAGCCTAACAGGGGAAAGGCGGCTACAATCATCGACTTCTGAGGACTGACGGGACGTTCCACTAACGTCGCGGGTTGGTAGATGCTGACGTTGGAGATGTGTTCAGCTTGTAATTCATCGATGACTCGCGCCTCTTCGAGCTTAGTCTTCATCGCACCCAAGCTCGTCTCCAACAAACCGATATCCCGATCCATGGCTTTGAGCTTCAATTCGAAATTCAATAGCTCGTCGACCTGTTGACTGAGCTCCGTACGCTGCTTCTCTTTTTCCGTAAGCATTGACCGCAGACCGACTAACTTTGTTTGCTGACGCTGCAGATCCTCTTCGATCCGCAATTTAACTGGGTTGGGGGTCAGCATGCGATTGGTGCGATCCTTGTCAAGATCTTGCAGGATCTGGCGAGCCCCTTCGAGCTGTTGTCGAGCGTTGACGAGTTTCGGATTGTCTTCGGAATACATCGAAGCGTAGCTCTGCTCCTGGATTTCCAACTCGTAGACTCGCTGCCGCATGCCACTCCAGGTTTCGTCGCTTTTCTCTTCTTTGGTCGCCACGATTTCTGCGGTTGTGGTGCTAGCCTTGGAGATCAGGTCCTCAATCTCGGCCAGCGCTTGTTCCAACTCGCCACGGGTCACCAACACGTCGCGCTGCGCGAAGCCCATTTGGTCTGTGAGCATACGGCGTTGGTCCTCGGTCGACACAACTTTGGAACTCTGCATGAAGTTCGCACGCTCAGTCAAAGCCTGGTTGACCTGAGCTTCAATGGCGCGAGTCTGTTCCAGAAAGAATTCTCGGGAGCCTTTATTGAAATTGACACTTTGATGGCGATCGAGAAAACCATTCGTGACCGCTGCGGCCAAGGCCTGGGCCATCTGCGGAGTCTTTGATTCGGCGTGAATGGTGATCGCCGTCGAACGCTTGGGGGCATAGATATAGACACTCTGCATGACCTTGCGAATCGCTGTCTCGCGATCACTGACCGGATCCTTAACTCCGATGGTTAACAGAGTCTGGTCAACTAAACTACGAGCGAAAAGCACCGTCCCCTTGAGCCGATCGGCCAGGCCGACTGACTCACTGGGCTCACCCTCGGTGGGTAGAGAACCATCGAGAATTGGCCCCACCGTCAACTGGTCAACGACCAACTCAGCCACCTGACGGCTGGACAAGATCTCCAGCGCCGAATTGACCTCCTCCTCCTGCGTTTTTTGCAACATCAGCGTAGGGCTAGTCGTCGCGGTGGGATCCAAGCCCACGCTTTCGCGCCCCACCGTAATCATCAGCTTGGCTTCCGACTCGTAGGCCCGCGGCCATACGATTAGAGCCAGCAGTCCAGCCATCGAGCTCGCCAACAGCCAACCCACGATCGATCGCCAATACAGAAATGGAAGCTCCACGTAGTCCCCTAAGCTTGGCCCCACCACAGCACGAGCAACCGCCGACATCGCAGTCCCTTCGACAGGGGCTGGGTTCCTCGGCAGCGGCGAATGACTCGCCACTTCCCCCTCCTCGGGTCTCACTTCACGTTGAGCCAACTCCGCTGGTTCGTGCGCTACTCGATGGATGCGATGCAACGGAGATGCCTTGCGGATGGTCATGCTGGAACTGTCTCCCGACTAAACTCGTTGATGGCGGCGGCCACGGTCGCCACTTGCTCATGCGTCATTTCGGGATACATCGGCAGCGACAAGATTTCGCGCGACAGTTGCGAGCAGATAGGGACGTTCAGGGGGACCGTGCGCGCCTCGGCAAAGGGTTGCGCAGTCGGTAGCGGATTGGGATAATGGATGCCACAAAAAATCTGCCGCTCAGCCAAAAACTTCATTAGCCGCTCGCGCTCCGGATGCCTGACCACATACAAGTGATAAACGTGCCGCGCGCCACTCTTTTGAATTGGCAATCGCAATTCGCTCTCAGCCAACTCTTCGGCGTACCAAGCCGCCACTTGCCGGCGCTGCGCAGTCCACTCCTCAATATACTGCATTTTTGTCAGTAATACGCAGGCCTGCACCGTATCCAGCCGACAATTGAAGCCCAATAAATCGTGGCGGTTCTTGACCACTTGGCCGTAATTCCTCAGCAATCGCAGTTTCTCGGCCAGCTTGGGATCGCTCGTCACGCAAGCCCCCGCGTCACCAAAGGCACCTAAGTTCTTCCCAGGATAAAAACTGAAACAGCCAATATCGCCGAACGCACCGCAACGTGTCCCATGCAGTTCACCACCGTGACCTTGCGCCGAGTCTTCAATGACTTTCAAGTTGTGGCACCGCGCGATTTTCATTATCTCCACCATCCGCGCCGGCTGGCCAAACAAATGGACCGGAATGATCGCTTTGGTTTTATCTGTAATGGCCTGTTCGACCTGTTCAGGATCAAGATTAAAGTCGTCCGCGCAAATGTCCACCAACACCGGTGTGGCACCGCTGTAAGCAATCGCGAGGGCCGTGGCGGCAAACGAATTGCCCGCCGTAATCACTTCGTCCCCAGGCCCGATGTCCAGAGCTCGTAGGGCCATATGCAATGCGTCGGTTCCGTTGGCGACTCCCACGCAATGATCGACTCCGCAGTAACTCGCGAACTCCGCTTCAAACTCGGCGACCTCTTCGCCTAAGATATAATTGGCCTTGTCGATCACGCGACCGATGCGGGCCAAAACTTCTTCTTTGATAAGGGCCGATTGTGTAGCCAAATCGACGAGTGGAATAGCCGGGGTTACGATGCGTGAGCTCATGTTGGATTCAGGTAAAGTTGGAGACTAAGTTGAGTATTAGAGGCAAGCAGGTTACGAGATTTTTTTGTTGCCTAACTCGTCTAGAGTTTTGGCGTTCCTCAGGAAAAGTGCGATGCCGAAAGTTTTGACGACTTGCGCTACGTCTTAACCTTGAGCAATACATTTCGATCGGCGGGAGTTTCACCGCACTGCTGGCAGACGGTTTGATCATAGCTACCAGCCAGCTTCTGGCCACAACTGCACACATCGGCGAGCTGCTTGGCGGGCGAACCACACACCAGTGCAAAAGGGGGAACGCTCTTGGTAACTACCGCCCCGGCACCAATCATCGAGAAAGCTCCCAATTCGATACCTGGTACAATGGTCGCGGCAGCGCCGATCGAACAGCCGCAGCGCACTAGCGTCGGTACTAGCCAGCCAGCTCGAGTGGCATAGCGTTCCCGGACTTTTTCCATCCGCGGAGAACGTGGATTCTTGTCATTGGTAAAAGTCACGCAGGGGCCGACAAAGACGTCGTCCTCGATCGTTACTCCCTCCCACACGCACACTCGATTTTTGAGCGTGACGTTATTGCCGATTACCGCGCCACCTTCGACGAAGGCGTGATCGCCAATGTTGACGTTACAACCGATTCGCGCTCCATGCATAACATGGGCGTAGGCCCACACGTTGGTCGAGTCACCGATGTGCTCCGTCTCGACCAGAGCAGTGCGATGAATCATTCTGGAGCCAGGGCCTCCACGCGATTGAAGCTCAGACGGACGGGATGTCCACCTTGCATCAGAGAATTGTGTGCGGCCTCCAAGACTTGCGTCACTTGGAAACCGTTCTCGCCGTCGGTGTGAGGGACGTCACCATCGTGAATGCAACGCACGAAATCGGCGCACTCTGCCTTTAGCGGCTCTTTCTCCTGTACCCAAGGACTATAGCTCCCACCATAACGATAGGAAATCTGAAACTCAGCAAAGTCAGCCGCAGGTGAGGGGGCGTCGATCCCCTTGTCATAAATCTTGATCTTCTCTAGCTCAAGGTCATCGTACACCGCCATCTTCTTGTCTCCTACCACCGTCAACACGCGCTCCTTGCGTGGGTCGAGCCAACTGACATGCACCATGCCGATCTTGTTACCTGCAAATTGCATCGTCAAATTACAGACGTCATGCACGCCAGCATTCAAGTGCGCCAAACCCGAGCAAGTCACACTCTCAGGACTTTGCCCCAGCAGAAACAACATCATTGAAATATCGTGAGGTGCCAAGTCGTACAGCGCACTGACATCCTTGCGAACTGGACCAAGATTCAGCCGCCGTGAACTAATATAGTTGATATTCCCCAACTCGCCCGACTGTACTAATTCACGCAGCTTGAGCACCGGGGCCGAATGCAAAAAGACGTGTCCCACAAACAACACACGATTCCGCTCATTAGCCAAATCGACCAACTTGCGGCATTCATCAGAAGTGCGGGCCAATGGCTTTTCCACAAAGACGTGCAAGTCATGCTCGAGCGCTTTGGACGCGAGCTTAAAATGCGTTGAGGTCGGGGTGGCGATGACCACAGCATCCACCATGTCGCGATCGAGCAACGTATCGAAGTTCTCGACAGGATAAACACCTGGGAAACGATTGGTAATCCGCAACAGTTGATCGTGGCTCTGATCGCACACCGCCGTTACTTTGCAATTCTCCAATTCGGAGAAACAGCGTACCAAGTTTGGCCCCCAATAACCCAGCCCCACAATACCAATGCGAATCATCAATGGTTTCCAAGTTGAAATCTAAGGAGTTTGAAAAGGGGGCAGACCCTCTCCAAATCGAGCAGATCACCCGCCCGCTAAACGGTTCGCCAAAGGGTCTGACCCCTTTTCAAACACTAGTGATTGCGTCGCAAAACAATGACCGCAATTGTCTTCATTAAAATCCACATATCCATCCCGAACGTGAGTCGGTCGACGTATTGGATATCTAGTCTAATCATCTGATTGAAAGTTAATCGGTTTTTTCCGCTAACTTGCCATAATCCTGAAATGCCGGGCAACACTTCGAATCGACGCAATTGCCACGGCTCGTAATCTTCCAGCAACAATACCTCTGGCCGCGGTCCAATCAGACTCATGTTGCCCAGTAGTACATTGAACAACTGTGGCAGCTCATCTAGCGACAGACTTCGCAGCACTTCTCCCCCTCGAATCAGTCGCGACTTGTATTGTGGCTTGTTGGCGGGTCTATGGTCACCGACCAAGCTTGCCACATAATCTCGATGGGAACAGCACTCCTTAGAGACATGCATCGTCCGCAGTTTGTACATTTTGAAACGCTTGGCACCTGCTCCAATTCGCTCCTGTACAAATAGCACCGGCCCTTTAGAAACACACTTGACGTAGGCGGCCAAAATTAACAAGAGGGGCGTAAATAGCACCAACAAACAGAGGGATCCAATAATGTCGAACCACCGCTTCCAAGCGGGCGTGGGACGATAACAAACCTCAGTAATTTGAGCGGGTTCACCCGCTTCAACCAACACCACAGGTGGGGGCGAAAGTGTGGACAGTGCTGACATGCTAAGGGAATTTCCTCAAGTTGTGGGTGCGACTCAATCATGATTGACCCGCGAAGGCTATGCAATGCGATCACCTCGTAGAACCGAAAAAATCGGTTAGATCTCGTGTTTTCCACATCACATGCATCGCCGTAGGACATGCATCGCCGTAGGGTGCGAGAAATGTGGCCGAACACCCGAGAAGGGTTTAAGCTTAGCAGACTACGTAGAATTTGCCGGGGGGCCGTGGTGGAATTTGCAAGAAATCCGACCAACGTCGAGCACCGTTTCGTCGGTCCATCGATATCAACTTTGTGGACAGCTCCGCCGGTCCATTGCAATGGATTGTCCTGGGGCCCAACGCCACTCCAACGCCAGAAAACCCGCCAGCCAGAACCACCCAGCCAACCAAACTATCCCCTCACGCCGAATTCGTCGTCGCTTGGGACGTTTGAATAAAGGTCTTCCAACTTTCGTACCTGGGATCGTTCAGCGGAATTGACATGGCCGGGTTGCTCCGGGGCTTGATCGGCTTGCTGAGCAGAACCATTCCGGCTTGGCTGGGAGTGCGACCACCTTTTCGCGAATTGCACTTCATGCAACTGCAGACGATGTTCTCCCAAGTGGTTCGACCACCCAATGACCTGGGGACCACATGATCTAGGCTCAGTTGACTCATCGGACGCGATTGCCCGCAGTACTGGCATTGGTGATTGTCGCGTGCGAAGAGAGTCTTGCGATTGAATCGCACCGAGCTCTTGGGGAGTTTGTCATAGCGGGTCAAGCGCACGATGCGCGGTACCTGAATTTCGAAATTGACCGCTCGCAGATAATCTTCGCCGGCTTGCTTTTCCAACGCAAAAATCTGACTCACCTCACACCAAGTGTCGAAGTCGTAGCTGGAATACTGATGATCGTCGATCGTGATCACTTCCGCACAACCGCGATACAACAGTGTCATCGCGCGACGAACATTGACCACCCGCACCGCCATATAGAATCGGTTCAGTATCAACACGCTACATTCTAAGGCAGCACTCTGGGGCATGCGCATCCTCCTCGAAAGTGATGTGACGATCATCCGCCCGCTCGCTCAAATGAGCTTTCATTATAGCCGATCAGGAAGCCAGAAACCACCAATCAGACCCTACTCGATGTACCTTCTCAACTAGGATGGACTATCACAAGCGGCTCCGTGTGAATATCCTGAGAAGAGCCAGTGCGTGGGTCGCCTGACTGGCGCGTTGGGGGTGTACCACCTCCAACAATATCACCGACTCACTCGCTGGCGCGTCGAGCTGATATTTCCGCGAAATGGCGCTGCCCAAATTAGAATCTACTCCCCCTATGCCTCCACGACGCTCCCATCCCACTCGGCACCGGTATTCCCAGCCACTTCGTTCTGGAAGTTCTCCCTTTGCGCCACCCCACTCGGCTCCGCTCTCCCCGCCACCGTCGGCCAATTTGGCGGCGGTGATTCTCGCCAAACCGACCCGCCACCCGACGGTTTTTCGCAAGCGAATTCGTCGAATCGAAGGGCATCCGCAAACCGGCGATTGGGTCGGTGTGTACCACGAAGCCAGCGAGACTGGGGAACCGGAACTGTTTGCCTACGGGTTGTTCAATCCCAAAAGCGAGGTGGCGGTGCGGCTGGTGCGGTGGTCCAGCGAGCTCCCCGATGAAGCTTTCTGGGACGCCCTTATCGATCGCGCCATTTCGCTTCGTACCGACACTCTGAAACTCGCCGAGCAGACGACCGCATATCGTGTGATCCACGCCGAAGCGGATGGGTTTCCTGGCTTGGTTGTCGACCGCTACGCTGACTGCTTGAGCGCGGAGGTATTTAGCATTGCCATGTCTCCCCGCGTCGAAGCGATTCTCGAACGTCTCGCCGCCAAGCTGGGAACGAAACATTGGTTGGTACAACCCAGCCCACACTTGGAAAGCCAAGAGGGGTTTAGTCTGGCATCACGTTCGAGCTCGGACCTCCCCAGCCAAGTTATCATTGAAGAGCAGGGGACCCAATATCGCGTCCATTTCCGTACTGGACACAAAACAGGTTTTTTCTGCGATCAACGTGACAACCGAAGACAGCTAGCACAGTTGTGTCGCGGTCGCAGCGTACTCGACGTTTGCTGTTACACAGGTGGCTTTGCAGTGATGGCTGCTAAATCAGGCGCGGCCAGCGAGGTCACCGGGATTGATCTCGACGAAGCCCCGTTGCAATTCGCCAAACAAAACGCCGCTCTCAACAAGGTCCAGGTGAAGTTTACCCAAGCCGACGCCTTTGCCTACATGCGCGATATGCTGCGCAGCGGTAAACAGTTCGACGTCGTAGTGCTCGACCCACCCAAATTGATTCGCAACCGCGCCGAGCTGGAAGATGGGACGCACAAGCACTTCGACCTCAATCGGCTGGCGATGCAGTTGGTCCGCCCCGGCGGATTGATGTTAACCTGCTCCTGCGCAGGCTTGCTCCTTGAAGCCGAATTCACGCGGCTGGTCCGCTCAGCCGCCCGCTCAGCGTTTCTCCCAAGTGAACTCAACCCAACTCCCGTTCCACGCGCCATGCAAATTCTAGCTCGCACCGGTGCCGCGCTCTGTCATCCCGTTTCTGGCAATTGTCCCGAAAGTGAATACCTCAAGGCCCTCTGGCTACGGCTATAAAATGGCAACCTTAGACATTGGGGAACAGGTTTGTGAGCGGCAACAGCGCAAGCTGTCCGGTTCGTCTGTGCAATTCCAGACGACACCGTACAACTGTCGCGGATTGGCCACACTTCTACACTGTCCTTGACCACAATCGCTACCCCATCGACAATCAGTCTGCTGAGACGAACCTTAAGTTTTTAATCGTTCTTGAAAGCCATTCCCTTCGATGACCACTGACAGCCCTAGTAGCACGGCCCCGCAGACGCCTGACAGTCGCGGACGCTTCGGACAATTCGGCGGACGCTTCGTCCCTGAGACCTTGACCCGAGCGCTCGACGAACTCGAAACAGAATACGCCTCCGCCCGAAAAGACCCGAGTTTTCAAGCCGAACTGGACGGTCTACTGAAAACTTTCGTGGGGCGTCCGTCACCCATCTATTATGCGCGACGCCTAAGTGAACTAGCGGGAGGGGCGCAGATTTGGTTCAAGCGAGAAGACCTGAACCACACCGGCGCGCACAAAATCAACAACACCATCGGCCAAGCGCTCCTCACCTTGCGGATGGGAAAAACGCGGGTCATCGCTGAGACAGGGGCTGGGCAGCACGGCGTGGCCAGCGCAACGGCCTGCGCTCACTTTGGTCTTCCCTGCGTCGTCTACATGGGGGCTGAGGATGTTCGTCGACAACGCCCCAACGTCTTCAGTATGAAACTGATGGGGGCCGAAGTACGTCCCGTCACGAGTGGTTCCAAAACGCTCCGCGATGCTGTCAACGAAGCCATGCGCGATTGGATGAGTTCCGTCGAAACGACCCATTACATTATAGGTTCCGTCATCGGCCCTCACCCCTTTCCGATGATCGTCCGCGATTTCCAATCCGTCATCGGTCGCGAAGCTCGCGAGCAGTGCTTGAAACAATTTTCGCGACTACCTGATACAGTGGTGGCCTGCGTCGGTGGTGGCTCCAACGCGGCCGGTATGTTTTATCCCTTTATCGAAGATGACCAAGTCAAATTGCTGGGTGTCGAAGCGGGTGGTCTGAGTGCTGAGCCTGGACAGAATGCTTCTCCCCTGACCCATGGCCGACCGGGTGTCTTGCATGGTAGCTTCAGCTACGTGATGCAAGACGAAGATGGACAGACTTCACCCGTGCATTCTGTCTCCGCTGGACTCGACTATCCCGGTGTTGGGCCCGAGCATAGTTATTGGAAAGATTTGCATCGCGTCGAATACATTGAGTGTCGCGACGGCGAGGCGCTGGAGACGTTTGACAAAGTTGCCAAGACCGAGGGGATCTTGCCTGCGTTGGAATCTTCGCACGCTATCGCCAAAGCCATGCAGATCGCCGCCGACATGCCGCGCGATAAAATTGTCCTGGTCTGCCTCAGCGGTCGTGGTGATAAGGACGCCGCCGAAATCGCCCGCCTCAAAGGTCAAGACTACTAAACCCCGTCTCATACCATCTCTCTCAGACGAACCACCATCCGATGTCCGCCATCGACGATAAATTTACTCAACTCCGCGCCTCTGGCAAAAAGGCCTTTATCCCTTTTGTGACCGCTGGCGATCCCTCACTAGGCATGACCGCCCAAGTGCTCCAAGTGCTGGCCGATTGCGGCTCGGCGATTGGTGAAGTCGGCATACCTTACAGTGACCCCATCGCCGATGGCCCAGTCATCCAAGCCTCCTATACTCGCGCGCTCGACGCTGGCGTGAAGCTCAAAGCCATTTTCGATACAGTAAAGACTGTCTCGCCAAAGTTAAACATGCCGTTGGCCGCCATGGTCAGCTATTCCATCATCCAGCGACTCGGTCCCGAACAGTTCCTCAATGATGCTCAAATCGCGGGCTTCAGTGGAGCCATTGTCCCTGACCTGCTCGTCGAAGAGGCCGACGACTTGCGCGGCCTCTGTCGCGCTCGCGATTTCAGCTTGATCCACTTGGTCACCCCCACCACGCCACCGCAGCGGATGCTCCGGATCGTCGAAAGTTCCAGTGGTTTTCTCTACTTTGTATCGATCACCGGCATCACCGGCGAACGCAATGAACTCCCCAGCGACTTGATCGACAAAGTATCCTGGCTCAGAGAGCGGACCGAATTACCGATCTGCATCGGCTTCGGTATCAGCCAAGTTGAGCATGTCAAACTGCTGGCACCAGTGGCAGATGGACTCATTGTCGGCTCGGCCCTGGTGCGACGCTTGGCACAAGAACTGCCAGACGCCGAAAGACTCGCCAGCGCAAAAGATCTCGCCAGCGAACTAATTGCCGCTATGAATTAAAAGTCGTGGATCGCTCCGCCGGTCCATGCTTTCCAACTAGCACTCCTGTGCTTCAACCCACGAGCACCACGATTGCACTGACAGAAACAGGCAAGCACTGATCGGCGGAGTGATCAGCGACTATCGCGCTCTCTGAAATTACTTCTCAGACTTGCGCATCCCGTTGAAATCAAGTTCCCCCGTATCACCGTTAACGCTGTACTCCAACCTCCCCTTAAGCTTTGATCCGTAGGGTCGCCCCTTGAACTCGACGTGTAGTTCACTCCCTTCATAATCGGCATCAATTTCGAAGTACAGATTGTTGTCCTTAACTTGCAACTCTTTAGCTTCGATGGTCTTGCCAGCGTTCACATAGTTGGCCTTTAATTCAGAACCGGCCTTAGTGACTGTCAACACTGGCTTGAGCGTCTGACCGTCGGGTGTTTCAATCGTCAACTCCCAGGCTCCCACCACATCAGCCGCATCCACTGAACGCTTGGCGTCCCAAGAGAATTGGCGATTCCCTTCGTCGGACTTCGCTGAAAAATCTCCCTTGAGCGCATCCCCCGCTTGTTTGCCTGTGAAATGTACCTTGACGGTTTGATTCAGTTGCAGCGTGATCAAAAAGGAGACATTGTCCCCATCGACCTTACCATCCTCGACCTT
Organism: Pirellulaceae bacterium; assembly: GCA_041741715.1. Classification (GTDB taxonomy): domain Bacteria; phylum Planctomycetota; class Planctomycetia; order Pirellulales; family Pirellulaceae; genus Aureliella. The sequence goes on from JBGSJT010000238.1 coordinate 36,393, forward strand.
AATCTTCATGTCGCGGGCTTCGAGCGTCCCTGTCAGCTTGCCATCCTTATCTGCGTCCAACTTCAGCACGTTTTTGATAACGTTACCGTCCATGTCGAGATCCCAGCGCCACGTTCCGGAGGGATCGACCTTCTTTTCTTGCGCATCGACGGTCATCGACAATGCGGCTATCAACGCCAAACCACACACTCCAACAGCAACCATTCGCATCGTCATTTACCTTTTGTTAGTTCTGAGAAAACCGACTGGAACCAGTACTATAAACGCCTTCAACGAAGAATTGAAGTCAGTCGCAACAATTCGTTACTTATCTCCCGCCAGAATCCAAGCTTCATCAAAAGCGGCATGCTTCATGCTCTTCCCACCTTCGACGAAATAACTGTAGATCGCATGCAACTTGCTGTCGCGACCCTGGATAATCGCGGGGTAGTGATACGAACCGGTTGGATGTGATTCCAAATGCCTCGTCGCTTTCCACGTCTTCCCCTCATCGCTCGACAGGGACACCGCCAAACTATTTCGCCCCTGCACTTGATCGTTGTAAATCAGTATCCAGTCTCCATTGTCCAGTCGCAGGCCGTCGACCCCCGAGCCGGGATTGGGGAGCTCGCACACCCCCACGGTCCCCCAGCTCACTCCATCGTCGGGCGATTCGCACACGCGAATGCGATTGAGCGCCCCATTCTCACGCATGTAGGCGACCAAAGTTCCGTTGTCTCGCCGCAACACAGCGGGCTGAATATTCCCCAGTCCCATCAGCGGTTTACTGGCGTACCATGTTTCCCCCTGGTCGTCACTAATAGCCATGATCGAAATGGAAAACGTGTCGGTATACAGTGGCAACAGAATACGACCACTCGGTAACACCGTCGGCTTGCACCGTGGTTGCCAGCCCAGCCGTTGGTAAAGCTTATTGACCAGACGCTCGCGAATTCTTCCCACCTCCTCTTTAAGTCGTTCGCTCATAACCCCCTCGAGCTGTTGACTAACATCGGCCAACAGTTTCATCCCCGCATCAGAAAAGTCATCCGGCTTGAGCAGAATCAAACCCTCTCTGTTCCAAGTCGGCGCACCATCTTGCGTGAAATCACTCGACACGCGGTAGTTGGTCAAGCACGATTCCCAAGAATTGGCCAAAATGGTCGGCCAGAATAACCACAGTCGTTCTTGCGCGTCGATCATCATGCACGTGTTGCAATCGGGAAAGCCCAGTCGATCGGCCATCAAGAACGCCTCGCTCCATTGCTCAGCTCCCTTTCGTAAACGCGATCCGTACACAGCCACATCATCGGCCGTTCGCTCCCCCGAACCGCGATACCAAGAAGCGATCAAGTCGCCATTGGCGCACTCCACAATCCCGGGCGCATGATTGTGTTGTGCATGGAGCGGAAAGACCAACTCCGATTTCAACTCTGAGGGTTTCTCCTGAGCGCCAGCAACTCCGTGTCCCAAAGCTACGATCAGAAAAACCTGCAATCCAAGTTTCATATTGTGTTCCATTGATTTGATTGGTCTAAGTAGTGCTCAGTTTAAGCGGGTTGTATTCTACAAACGAAATTGCTTCCTTGCTTCCCAAGATCACCGCCATGCACGCAAGCGACAAAAAAATGTGCGGCAAAAAGATGAAGTATCAGCAGTACAATGGTTCTACTTTGTCTCAATTCCTACGTCTAAGTAGAACGGTTAAAAATCGAGCCCCTATGCACAGTGGTTACCATTGCGCACGTCCATCTTTTTGCCGCACATTTTTTTGTCGCTCCTTCCCAGGGCGGCCTTTCGCGTGGAGCGAACACCGCCCACCAACTCGGGTTAGAATGGTCGTTAGGCCTCAACATTTGAATCAATTCTTTCCGGAGAACAACGCCGTGCCCAGTCCCTATCCAGGCATGGACCCTTATTTGGAATCGCATTGGGGGGATATCCACCAACGCTTGGTGATTTACGCTAGCGACGCCCTTCAAACGCAATTGCCTGCTAGTCTTCGAGCGCGCGTCGCAGAGAGAGTCTTTGTTCACTACGATGACTTTCCGCGTCGTAGCGTTGTCCCCGACGTTCGCATTCGCGAGCGTCCAGGTGCCCGAACAGACGTACCCCAGTCTGAGGTCAGCGTTGCTGATGCGCCTCCTGTCGCCGAGTCCATCATCGTTTCCCTCGCCAATGAACCCATTACGGAAGGTTTCATCGAAATCACGGAAACTGGGGGAGGGCGAGTCGTAACCATCGTCGAAGTTATCAGCCTGGCCAACAAATTGGCTGGTGAAGGAAAGAGAATGTACCGCAAGAAGCAACGTGAAATGCAACGCGCTGGTGTGAACATTGTCGAGATTGACCTACTGCGTCAGGGTCCTTGGATAGTGGTTGCACCGCGTGACGCAGTTCCCCAATCCCACCGAAAACCCTATCGAGTCTGCGTGTGGCGCTGCCAGCAACCCGACGAATGCGAAATGTTTCAAGCCACGTTTCGAGAACGTTTGCCTGTGATACCAATTCCTCTGCGTCCCGCCGATCCCGAGGCGCGACTCGACCTACAAGCTCTCATCGATCGTTGCTACGCCAACGGCGCGTACGATGATATCGATTACTCAGGCGAGCCGACCCCACCACTCAGCCGCAATGATGTCACCTGGTCCCACCAGTTATTATCCAGTCACGGTCTTCGTGGCTGATTCAAAAACCATCGTGTGCAGATGAATGTCGATGCTAGCGATCTAAACGCAATACTTGACAAGTCTCTTCGTAACTGGCCTCCAATTCAAGCGGCACGCTCATTTCATCTGTCAACCACAATGGCAGAGTCGGCAGTGTTTGCCCAACTTCCAATGGATAGGCCCAAGCTTCAAATCTCGGTCGCTCGTCTACGGTGTGCCCTCGGCATGTTACCGCATACGTATTTGGCGACGTCAGGCCAAAGGCGGGATCGGGCTGTCCCGTCAACTCCATCAGTTCAGCGTATAAGCTGTGATTGCGAGTTGTTACCAAGTCGACGATCGACACACAGACGTGATCTTGCAGGAGGGCAGCACATTTCGAAACAAAGGCTTGCCGACTCTTCGGACGATCCTTATTGGCTGGACTGACCAGTTCCACCGCTGCCACTAAAAGCCGACCACGACTGTGATCGTGAATCAGCACTTCGTAGGCATATTGATCGACCAATTCAACCTCGACCACTGACGTGGGTGGTGGCGCGGTCCATACCGCTGTTGCGACACCGGAATCACTGGTGTTGACCAACGGACGATCGACATCGCGGTCTTCGAAAGCCGACACGTCAATTTCGAACAGCGTCCCCAAATGAACTCGCGGCTCCGCCACGAATTGCTCGGGCAAGTATTTGACGAGTCGCTGCACAATGGTCGCAGGCCACATTCCATGAAAACCCTCCCACGAAGATCTCTTCGAAATCGGTGGCCGAAAATGATCTCTGAGCGGCATAGGTTGTTCCCTTCAGAAAATCGAAACACAGTATCAGCTCGACGCTCCAGCGAGTGGGGCGTCGACTCTTGGTCTTGCGATCCCTGAAAACTCGCCATGCCAGCGACCCACTCGCTGGCGCATTGAGCTGATATTCCCGACGTAGTCGACTACGCCAATTTCTCGCGGATGCGCTCCAGCAATTTCTTGGTCAGCTTGATCCCTTCGAACGAATCGGTGGGGCCTTCGTACTCAACGTCTACCCAACCTTTGAATCCGCTATCGAGCACAATTTTCATCATGCGCTGAAAATCGGTCGACGTCTCGTTCCCTTGTTCATCAAACGCATAGCTCTTAGCGCTCACCCCCTTGGCAAAAGGCATCAACTCCGATGTCCCCAAGTAACGATTGTACTCCACTGGTGTCTCACCACGCTCGATGAAGAAATTGCCAAAGTCAGGGAGCGTGCCGCAACGAGGATGATCGACCTTCTCCATGACTGTTCGCAACCAACGTCCGTGGCTCGACAGTCCACCGTGATTCTCAACGATGACGTTCAAGCCGTACGTGTCACCCAACTCGCACAGTCGACGCAACCCATCGGCGGCCAACTCCAATTGCTCATCGTAGGTCCCCTTCGATGCCGCATTGACGCGAATGGAATGGCAGCCCAACTCTGCGGCCCACTCCAGCCACTTGATATGGTTGCGAACCGCAGTCAATCGCTTTTTCAGATCTGGATCACCCAAGTTGCCTTCGCCATCACACATGATCAGCACGTTGGTCACCCCCGCATCGGCTCCCTTCTTCTTTAGGTCTGCCAAGTAGCCAGGCTGCTTCACTGCATCGACGTAAAACTGATTCACATATTCGACCCCCATGATGCCGAATTCGTTCTTCGCGATCTTTGCAAAATCTTGTGGATCAAGCTTGCGATCAACGTCCCCGCGTTTCTTCCCCAAGAATGCGAAAAACTGACGATTAAGTGACCACTGCGCAAGCGAAATATCAAACGCGTCTTTCTTCTTTCCGTCTTGGCCATGGGTCACACCCGACAAGGCTAAACCGGAAGTAGTCATTGCAGCGGCAGAAAGAAACAGTCGACGGTCTAGTTGTTGAGGCATGAAAACACTCCTAAAGGGTGGGGCTGAGGAACGAGAGCTGAAGTGCCGGAGATTGTAATCTCAGCCAACAGCAAAATAAAGCGATTTAGAACTCGACGAAACGATTGCGTCGAATTCGTCTTAAGATTAGTGTGAAAGGACGAGCTGCAGATTTTCAATTTACCTTTTCTCAGAACACTAGAAAGCCCTCGATGATTCGCGCAACAATTCTTCTGCGTAGCTGGTTGGTGGCTTGTCTGACAATCATTGGCGTCCCCGCCATGGCTGGATTCGTGTACACCGAATCCAGCAACGGCGAATTGTCTGAAGATAACTTGGCTCCTACGCCGCTCGGAATCGTTACTGCGGGCAGCAATACAGTAACTGGGGCTGTCGGGGGCGGGGACGCTGATATCTTCCGAGTTGACATTCCAACTGGCTTTCGGCTCGACAGTTTGATCCTGACCAGCTTTTCCACGACAGCACCATCGGTCAGAATGTTCGCGTCCATTGATGACGGGCCAACTTATGCATATACAGTGCAGGAACTCAACAACGGCCCGGATCTATCATTGGTCATGGGGGCGGGCTTGGTGGGAGCTCGTTTCGTCACACAGCCACCGATACCTTTTCGCGAATGGGGCACAGGGGTGGGTGATGATATGCTCCAATTCCTTGGTGGGTCGGACAGACTTGGTGGAACAGGTTTTACTCCGCCCTTACCCGCTGGTTCTTACTCCATTTACTTGCAGGAAACGGGAAACAATTCAAATTACAGCCTAAGCTTCAATGTCTCCGCTGTCCCTGAACCAAGCTGTCTCAGCATGCTAGGACTGCTTACGTTAGGCTGCTGCTCCCATCGCCGACGTATCTGTCCTGCTTAAAGTCGCCAATGCGTTTCGAAGTTCGCCACACAGCGGAGCTACTGCAGTGCGAACGCCTCCGAGTATGCACGCAGGTGATCTCTGAATTCACTTAAGCATCGTGCGGGAAATAACTGTCCGAACTTAAACGTAGCTGCGGTCGCCAGACCGCAGGGAATCGACGTTCTGGCGAACGTAGTTACGACAGTTATTTCCCAAACGATGCTAATAGACGGCTCTGAAAGCGGTAGGGATTCCAAACGGCAATAATGGTTCGAATCGGTTTAGTCCCATGCAGAGACCGGTAGAGACGTCGCTTTGTGCGGTCGAGCCGCTTGGCCATCTCTTGGATCATCGAGACTCCGTGTCCAAGTGCAACTAACTCTTGGACCATCACCAATTGGCTAGTGCGTTCGACAAGGATAAGCAGTATCTGCTCGGCCCGTGATTGAAACAACCGACCAGCATCCGTGAGATCCGCCGAGCGCGGCTTACGTTCAAACAACGGCTGCCCCAGCTCCTGTTCCAGTCGTTGAATCGAACGGCTCAAGGCTGGCTGCGACATGCACAGCCGTTCAGCCGCATGTGTGAAGTTGCGCAAATCGGCCAGGCACTGAAAGTGTTCGAGTTGCTCCATGTCCATAGGTGAAATCTCTGCTTGTGGGAATTAATCGACAATGCATTCCATACATAGCTAGTATGCTATGTGTGCATTTGATGAATATGAGTATTTCACCGATACTTAGAGACACATTACTAATGTTGGCTAGTCTAACCACTATAACTTTATGGGAGCCATCGCTGTTCTATAGTCCCCTCTGCCCTATTTCCTCAACCGCTGGAGAGCTCCATGAACTCAAAGAATTACTCCCCGCGCCTCCTGACAAGCCTAACGGTGATGTGCTTTGCAGCCACCGCCTTCGCTCAGAATACGCCGCTTGGTGATTCACCGGAAAACACCACTGCTGTGGCTAAGTGTCCGGTGATGGGAACGATCCCAGCTCCCAGCAACCGCAACACAGCAGCCGGGGCGATGTCCAACGGCGATTGGTGGCCCAACCAGTTAAACCTGCAAATTCTCCATCAAAATTCACTCAAGAGTAATCCATTAGACAAGGGATTCAACTACGCCGAGGAGTTCAAGTCGCTCGATTTGACGGCCCTCAAGCACGACCTAGTCGAGCTGCTCACGACCTCGCAAGCTTGGTGGCCTGCCGACTACGGCAATTACGGGCCGCTGTTCATTCGCATGGCTTGGCACAGCGCGGGAACATATCGCGTGGCAGATGGTCGCGGTGGAGCTGGCTACGGTACACAACGTTTCGCCCCGCTAAACAGTTGGCCCGACAACGGCAACCTCGACAAAGCTCGCCGACTGCTCTGGCCCATCAAGCAGAAGTATGGTCAAAAAATATCATGGGCCGATCTGATGGTGCTCGCTGGCAATTGTTCGCTTGAATCGATGGGGTTTAAAACGCTCGGCTTCGCTGGCGGACGCGAAGACGTCTGGGAGCCCCAGCAGGATATCAACTGGGGACCGGAATCCGAGTGGCTGGGAGACAAACGTTACAGCCCTGATCGCCAACTTGAGAATCCTTTGGCAGCAGTACAGATGGGATTGATCTACGTGAACCCTGAGGGGCCTAACGGTAATCCTGATCCTTTGGCAGCCGCTCGTGACATTCGGGAAACTTTTGGCCGCATGGCGATGAACGATGAGGAGACGGTCGCGCTGATCGCTGGCGGACATACCTTTGGCAAGGCTCACGGTGCGGCTGACCCAAGTAAGTTCGTTGGCCCCGCGCCAGAAGGTGCCAGCATCGAAGAGCAAGGGCTCGGTTGGAAGAACGGGTTAGGAACGGGCAACGCGGGCGACACCATCACCAGTGGCTTAGAAGGTGCATGGACTTCAACTCCCGCAATATGGTCCCACGACTACTTTGACCATCTCTTTGGCTTCGAATGGGAACTGACCAAAAGTCCCGCAGGGGCTCAACAGTGGGTTCCCAAGGACAAATCGGCAACTGGGATCGTCCCCGATGCGCATGACAAGTCAAAAACACACGCACCGATCATGTTTACGACCGACTTGGCATTGAGGTTGGACCCTGCCTACGCCAAGATTTCCAAACGCTTCCACGAAAATCCACAGGAGTTTGAAGCTGCATTCGCCAAGGCGTGGTACAAGCTGACGCACCGCGACATGGGACCACATTCTCGATGTCTCGGCCCCGAAGTTGCCGAGCCACAATTGTGGCAAGACCCAGTCCCCACGGTCGACCATGAGTTGATCGACGATCAAGACGTTGTGGCTTTGAAAAGTAAACTTCTGTCGTCCGGATTGTCCATTTCTCAACTGGTACAAACCGCCTGGGCATCGGCCTCCACTTTCCGTGGCAGTGACAAGCGTGGCGGAGCAAATGGTGCACGTATTCGGCTCGCTCCGCAAAAGGACTGGGCCGTCAATCAGCCAGCCGAACTTGCCAAAACTTTGCAGGTGCTAGAGGAAATCCAACAGGCTTATAATCGTTCGCAGGACAACAGTGGCAAGCAGGTCTCGCTCGCCGACTTGATCGTTTTGGGCGGATGCGCGGCTGTCGAACAAGCGGCCAAGATTGGCGGGCACGCTGTGCAAGTTCCGTTTAGTCCAGGACGCACAGACGCTATGCAGGAGCAAACCGATGTTGAGTCGTTCGCCGTCCTCGAACCCGTTACTGATGGCTTCCGTAACTTTTTTGGCCACCTGGAACTGAATCGTCCAGCGCCCGAGTTGTTGGTGGATCGAGCCAATCTGCTGAACCTGACTGCGCCAGAAATGACCGTGTTGATCGGAGGGCTGCGAGTCTTAAATGCAAATGCAGACAACTTGAAACTTGGCGTCCTTACACGGCGCACCGACGCGTTGACCAACGACTTCTTCGTTAATCTATTGGACATGGATACCGAGTGGAAAAAATCGGCGATGTGCGAACACTTCTATGAAGGTCGTAACCGCGAGACCGGAAAGAGTACATGGCGGGCCACCGCCGTCGATCTAGTGTTCGGTTCCAACTCGCAGCTTCGCGCCATCTCTGAAGTTTACGCTAGCGAAGATTCGAAGCAAAAGTTCGTCGACGACTTCGTGGCGGCTTGGGTCAAGGTGATGAACGCAGATCGCTTCGACCTCGACCCAAAAACACGAAGTGGAATCTAACTTCCGTTTCAGGCCGCCGATAGGAGGAGACTCGCCGAGAAAGACTCTACATCTTTTTCTACCCAACTTCTTGTCGGTCGCCTTTTAGTCGTCGCAACCTCCTATCGGGAATGAAGTAAGTAGCCGAATTAGTCATTGGTCATTCACTAATGACTAATCCTTTGCAACGCCTCACGCATTCGTTCCACAATTTCAGGATGCTGCGACGCAAGATTCGTTGTCTCGCTCAGATCATTTTTAAGGTTATACAACTGCACTGCAGCCTCGCCTGCTTGCGGTTCAACTCGTTTAGGTTCCGAAAAGCCACCTGATCCTAACCCTTCGATCAACTTCCAATCTCCGTCTCGCAGTACCCGCATGCCATTCCCGGAATGCATTGCCAGTGCAGTTCGCAAGGGCGTTTTTGCCTGAGTTTTGCCAAGTAACACACTTGAGAAATCAGCGCTATCGGGCCCTTCTTCATCGCGGCGCGAGTAGCCGGTAATCGCCGCCAGGGTGGCCATGACATCAGTGAAACAGACCAATTGCTCGCTCACTGCTTGCTGAGCAACTTTGCCCGGCCAACGCACGATGAAGGGCATGCGATGGCCAGCTTCCCATGCATCCGCCTTCATGCCACGTAACACACCACACGAATCGTGACCGAATCGCGCCGCGTCCTCCTCATACCAGACTGGCCCATTGTCCGAAGTGAAAATCAACAGCGTCTCATCGCTCATCCCCGCTGCGTCGAGTGATCGCAGCACGCGACCAATCATCGCATCGACCATCTCGGCAAAGTCACCATACATGCCCACTTGGCTTTTCCCTGCGAACCTAGCCGAAGGCAACCAGGGTGTATGCGGCGCAGGGTAGGCCAAGTATAGAAACAGTGGTTTTGAGTCTGTTGATTGATCTGCCTTATCGCGATCCGACGCATGCCCCTCGATGACCGCGATTGCTTCCTCCGTAAACTTCGGCAATACATCTTTCAGTTCCATATTCTCAGCAATTAAACCCGCTCGCCAAAACTCCCCTTGAATTCGAGACCAACCCGGCGTGCTGTTGTCTTCGATCTGACGCGTCGGTGGTGCAACCGCGTGGTTGTCGCGGATATAAAAATAGGGAGGAATGTCAGTCGACGTGCGAATTCCAAAAAAAGAATCGAAGCCCACATCGACTGGGCCCCCCGGCAATGGCTGGTCGTAGCCTTGTTCTTCGAAGCCCAGATGCCACTTGCCGACCATGGCCGTGTGATACCCTTGATGCTTGAGCAGCGAAGCCAGCGTCGTCTGACCTGGCTCGATCAGGGCATGTTGCGGCCACTGATTAACATCGGTCCGAAACGGATATCGCCCCGTCAACAATCCATACCGCGACATGTGGCACAACGGACCAGGCGCATGGGCATCGGTAAAACGCATCCCCTCCGCCGCCAGTGAATCGATATGCGGCGTGCGCAGTTTCGATACCGGATTGAAACAGGCTGGATCACCGTAGCCCATGTCATCCACCAGAATGATAACGATGTTCGGCTTTCCCTGGGCTGATAGCGGCGCTGAAATAAATTGCAGCGCAACTCCCCACAGCACAATCAAACTGATTGTCAATCGAATTTGGAATGGTCGACCTAGTACCACGGCATGTCTCCAATAAAAAAGCTGACTAGAAAAATCGAGACTTCTCGCTCAATGCTACCACCTGGTTCCCAGGCTCTGCCTGAGAACCCAAGGCATTGCAGGCTCCGCCTGCCGAAGCGTCGTCGATTCCAAGGACGCGGGAGGCTGAGCCTCCAAGACAGTGCGTTCCCAGGCAGGAGCCTGGGAACGGGCGTGTGCGTGGTGGCGTTCAGCGAGAAGTCTCGAAAAATCCGCAGTAACCATTCACGGGGAATTTAGCTGAATTGAGAGATTTATCAGTGTTCATTTGTGTCTATCTCTGGTTACGTTTCCAACGTTTCGTTCTGAGGCGTGAACGATTACCTTAAAACTTTCGCTTCGGAGCTTTGTCCAGTGATTCCTCGGACAATCCAAAGAGTGCAAGCGAACCTCATAGCGCGCTACGCAAAACCGGTTCAAAGATTTCTGCTTGCCGCATAAAGCCTAAATCGTTGGCATGGGAAGCGTCGGTCGCTCCCTCCGTATCATCGCCGTAGAGATGATCCCCTGCGATGTAAAACAGATGCTCAACGCCAGACTGTTGCAATGTTTCATAAGCGGCTCGCAGCGCGGCATGATTCTTAGTATGAAATTCGTGCTTGGCCGGTGTGATCCAGTCGTTTGTGAACCGTCGATCTTCCACTAAGACAATCGGCGTCTTGGGCTTGGCCTGTCGCAATTGTTTTACCAGCGGCACGCACTTGGCGCTTACATCGTCAGGTTGCATGTTCGGTAAGCAATCGATGACGTAGGCCGCCGCGTCAACTTGCACTAGATAGTCACCCACCGCCGCATCCATCCGTCCGTTGCCGGAGAACCCCAGATTGACGACCGGCCGATCCAGTTTGCGTCCCAAAATCGCCGTATGCACCATCCCAGGTCGACTGGCACACGCACCATGGGTGATACTCGTACCATAGAAAACGATTGGCTTAGGGCGTGGCTCCAGCCCTTTGAATTGACTCCCTGGCTCGACACCGATGCTCAGCGCATCGACGCCGTTGTACAGTGGCAGATAAGCTGCATACTCGCGCGAGCCGGGAGCTAGGCCCTTGATCAATTCTGCAGTAACTTCTTGCGCGGCGGGCTTGGCCACTTGTACCCATTTCCATTTGCCATCCATGTCCCGCGCGTATAGATCCACGCCACTCACCCCCGTGGCTGGCATATGGGGCATCGCCAAATCGCCATCCATGAGTTTGTAGTGCACGTGGATCGAGGGAGAATTGGTTTCAAAGCGGACCATCATCCCCGCGCTATCACGACTGAGATTCCATACATTCGATGTAACTTTACCCTCGGCAGAGCTTGGCAAGCGATCGAACCAGCGTTTGCGATCTTGATCGGGAAGAATGCGACCTTCGACACCCCACTGGGTCACATCATGCCACACGACTCCCGCGCCAGCCGCGCGATTCACATCCATTGCCGGGTCGAGCTTCGATGTTTTTGGTTTTTCTTGAGCCGTCAACCAGCCTGTTGACGCCAGAACGCAAATCAAAAGAAACGATAATTGCTTGAACATGTCCGAGCCTCGCGCTGAAACATTGGAGGGAGTGGTGAAGGGCTCGTAGTTTAGCATGTTCCCCGTACGTCAGGCTTTCCTGCCTGACATTTCCTTACCGTACGTCAGGCTTTCCTGCCTGACATTTCCTTCTCAAACTCCCCATCAACGCCCCTAATTCTCCTCACCACCTACCTTCGGCGACACGACCACCATCTGATACGCCTCATCCAGTTCATCCAACGCAACCACCGGTCTCTGCTCGGCAATAGTCCTCTCATCGCGAGCAAGTCCCCACACGTAAGCTCGTCCCCCATCCACTTCGAATCCAAATTGACCCACTCCCGCCAGCGTCCAATCCCGAGTGGATAATCCGTAGCACGACAACTCTGACAATTCTTCCGGCCAGCGCTCGTACTCAAGCTGAAAGCGCTTCAGGGCAAGTCCTACGTGTGTCAACTGCCGCGATTGTTCGCTGATTTCTAGCGATGCAGCGAAGCTGCTTGCCGCCGGCGAGAACTCGCTCGCAAGAATCCCAGAAACTCCCTTCCGCGTTCCATTCCACGCAGAGAGTTCATAGTTGTTGATACGCGTTGACAATCGTTCCGAGGACTTGACAGCCAATTCCCAAATGACATCGTAATGACGCAACAGCTCACGTTTAGCGTTGGGAAAACCAATCAATCTCACCCCTGATGGCAAACCACGCTCGTCGGTCAGCGTTCCCTCCACCCAAGCTTTTTCACCGCGAATTCCTTTTCGAAAAGTCTCATTGATGTCAATTGGCTGATCCGTTTGCTCCATAAACTGCGTTAGCTCCTCAGCATTCCACACATCGGTCCAGAGTGATCTTTGTAGCGTTTCAAAAGCCATATCTTGCATAATGAAATGGTATGTTTGGACGACGATGAAGATATCCCAATCAATCGAATCTCCGGTGGCTTGAAGCGCCGCAAGCGCCTGCATGGCGCGCGGGGCATCTTCGTGATAGATCGCGTACTCGGCCTCCAGTTGCAGCAGTCGCGCTGGTCCAATCGCCGCTTGTACATGTGGCAACAAAGTTCTGAAACCATCAAAGGTGAGCGGTTGCCAGACCGGCGTCGGAAGCTTAACCGCTTGATGGATCAGCTCAGTCACCGGTCGCATCTCCTCCAAGTATTGGCCGACACGCTCGTTCGCTTCCCATGGCTGATCGCGATTTAGCAGATTTGGTAGTGGCGCGGTTCCCATGATCGGCAGATCTTGCGACACAGTGCTATTGCCCGCATTGGTCAGCATGTAAATTTGACTCCACAGCGCCGTCCCTTCAGTCGAAGTCGAATCCCGCAACATCTGCTCAACCCGAGACTCCCCGGCCAGGCGCTCACCTTCTTCCAGTGGCTCGGTCAACCGCTGCAGCTCCCCTGCGGCACGCAATTCACGATAGCCCACCCACACCGCCGCGACGCAACCCAGCGCAACCGGTGCGCTCACCAACGGCACCAACCACCGCGCTGGCCACCAAGTTTTTTTCGCAATTCTCTTCGCAGAACCTATCACGTTTTTCATGACATCAACTCCCCTAAAACGCCCCGTGCAAGTTCTCCTCGCCCGTAATTAATATCTTTACGTTTGATCATCCAGCCACTAGCCACTAGCCACTAGCCACTAGCCACTAGCCTCTATCCTCTAGCCACTAGTCTCTAGCATCTAGCATCTCCTTTACCAACTCAGCCCCTTCGCGCTCCCACGCTCCGTTCCAAAACGTCCCAGGGAAATAGTTGATTACGGTTTCGTAGTACAACAATTGCCTGACACCGTTCGGTGCATCCAGCGTCCACTCGTGATTGGCCCTTGCGCCACGTCCCATCAACTCACCAATCTGCCCTCGCAACACCGCTTGCTCCCCAGCCTTAGCGTCCAAACTCTTAAGCAACA
>JBGSJT010000239.1:0-8771 GCA_041741715.1 Pirellulaceae bacterium
GTCAGCCCGAAGAACCTTGACAAATTCAAACAACGAGTTCGAGAGTTGACGCGTCGATCGTGCGGCATCTCGATGACGACTCGGCTGAAGGCGTTGGGTTACTACCTTCGCGGCTGGACCGGCTATTTCTGCCTGGTCCCAATCAAGAGTTTCTTCGTCGTATTAGACAAGTGGGTTCGCCGCCGCCTCCGGGCTTGTTACTGGAAGCAATGGCGTAAACCCTCAGCCAGAATAAGAAACTTAATGAAACTGGGATTGGAGCGGAACGAGGCGGTACCCTTCGGCTCTTGCTCACGAGGCGCATGGTTTATGTCGCGCTGCGAGAGTGTTCACAGCACTCTCACCAACAGCCATCTCCATTCAACCGGCTTGGTCAGCCTATCGGCCGTCTGGAGCAAGCTTGCTCCAAAGAGATGAACCGCCGTATGCGGACCCGCATGTACGGTGGTGTGGGAGGGGGCGCGGAGCAATCCGCCTCCCTATCCCGATGGCATGGTTCTGCACTCTTCTCGTGTCGCAAATCAGTCCGCTATTTCAAACGTAGCAACGAGTTTAGCAGAGAGAATTACCTTCTGCGGTGTGGGAGATAAGAATTTTGTAGGTAAGGATCTGCAAATGTATGAGTAGTCTTTTCGCAACGGTTCGCCCATGCTGGGCTCAACGCTGGCATTGGAGACAGAAATCAATTCCCCAAATTTCTTACCCGCACAAGTAGCGATCCTACGGGCGCGTTTGGCAGCCTCCTTTAAGCACCCTTCGATTGCCGACGATTCGTGCTTTTCACTGTCAACAAGACCGTAAAGTATTGCGCTGTCCAAAGTGTCCGAAAAATACGAGCGACGTTGAGGGTTTTCCAGTAGCGCACCTCGTTTAATACCATCATCGACAATTCGGTAATGGACGGACGTGTCAGCCGGTGATGTGACAATCAAAACCCCTTGCACAACTAGAGGTCTCGGAAATGATTGCGCTTCGGATCGAATGCGATCCTCCTTTTGCCCAAAGTATACGTCGATTACGTGAATACTTTCTATGGACGAGTGATTCGTCTTGAGCGTGTCAGTCGCCTCAGCGACCTTGCGTTGCGCTGTAGCCACGGCATCTTCAAGTGTCATTCCTTCCCCCGTAAAGTGAAGCTTTATGAGCGTGCAATCTGGTGCGGCTTCAAGATCAAAGCTCGCATTGATCGAGATTGAATTTGGAATGATGTTGGTCATGCTTTCGTCTTGGAGCTTTCGAGTGCAGAACGAATTGCGATCTATCCGCCTGTGGTATGCGGGGGGATAGATCGCTTGTTGAACTTTGTCGCTGGTAGGGGGGGCGACGGGGGTATCTATGCCGATTCTATCCGACCGGCAGTGGCCGAGCAACTGTTAAAAGTCGCGGGCGGATGTGGCTGTGCCAGTTGGGGCGATGGGACGAGTTCATTATAACGTGCCAACTGGGGGTTAGAGATGCAACGGTATGGCACATGGCCGCTCCGCATTCAGAACGTTGAGGATGTTTCCCCTTAGTCTCGGACTCGAAATCCAATTCGATCAAGTGCAACTGGAATAGTCGAATGCGCATTTCAAAAGCGCACGTCGTTTTAATCGGAACGATCGTTACCAAGGGAGCAGACAAGGAGGCAGAGGGAACTCAGCTCGCGGGCGGGAGATAGCCGGCGCCAGAATTCGAAGCGCAGGTGCGGGAAAGAGTTGGCATGGATGCCAACTCACCGCTGTAGCATGGATGCGCCTGGTAGAGTGGGCTTGACAGCAAAGGTTGTTATCAGGCAGCCAGTCGTTGCGATTAAGTTCAACACTATTGTTCAACACTATTGTTCGTCTCGGGTGAAGTTGTCAATAATCGTTTCGATAGTCATTTAAGTTTCCTCCACGTACGATTATACCCTCACGCTTCGACTGGTTCTTGATAGTCAGACTCTTCGATCAGAGGCATCTTTCGAAGGATGCGACGTTCAGGATAGTGATTGTTTTCCGCAACTCCGATTGTAGCGACAAAAAATGACCATTTGACAGCTACTTTGGATGCCGTGTACTAGTGCTAGAAACCTTAAGTTCCGTCCCATTGCATTTCTGAGTTAACCTCAGGTGCTAGCCGTGGGCGGCACCGCTACGTGTCGCCCACGGCTAGCGCCTGAGGATCACGACCGGACAGAACTTACGGTTTTTAGCACTAGCCCTTTACCGTACTGTATTCCCGTATGTCTACTATCAATACTCGATGACCACGGGCCGCGGAGGAAATGACGGTGAATGGATTTCGTGAATGCCGCCGTCTTCACTTTCGACTACGTACACGCCACCGATCCGAGCATTGAAAGTGACTCCTTGGCTGGGAGCAACTTTTTTAACAGGACCACGTTTTCCCTCTGGCGTGATGGGGTAAATCATTAACTCCACCTTGGTCTTGTTCTTCAACTCCAATTCAGACTTCCAGCGACCTGGGTTTGGATTGGAATGGACCGCTGGTGTCATTGACAGTCCTTTACGCGGATGCGAGGCAACGAGTTGGTTGGTCAATGCGTCGACAATCTTCGAGTCGACCGAACCGATCAAATTGACGTTTTCTTCCTGGATGCCGCGATGGTCGTACAGCTCGTGATCCAATACCGAACCGGTCTCAAAATCACGCCATTCAACAAATCGGTATTCGTCGGTCCGCATGGAATAGCCCATGCACTTGCGACCCTCGAAACTGCGATAGTACTGGGCTGGCGAAGTGACTTCTTTCGCCAATCATCTGCGGGCAATTTACTCATCGCCTGCTGAACGGCATCGCGAGTCCCCACAGGATAAGGATCAGGCAACTTCGGCAGTTCACGAATCGGCTCGCTCCACGATTGCGGGTCGGGTGTGGGGTTGTGAAAAATCTTGCCATGGCTGACTGCCGTGTATCCAAATCGACGGAACCATTGAGGAATGGTCACTGCGTCAGGGAGCGCCTCACGAAAGTGAATCGGCAGTGTCCACACGCCGAGCTGGTCTGGACGTAGACCGGTCATCAGACTTGCTCGCGATGGATTGCAGACCGCAACTTGGCAGTACGCACGATCGAATTGCAAGCTGCGACTGGCGAGTGCGTCGATGTTGGGAGTTCTCGCGCATTGGTCGCCGTAGCAACCCAGCGACGGACGCAAGTCATCCACTGCGATAAATAGAACGTTGGGCTTTTGCGTTGCTGCCGCAGGTGGTTCTTTGTGCGTACGTTCCACCTTGCGAATAGCGAACAATGAGGCTGTCGTTCGTACAAATAGAATGCCCGCCGAGATTGCGGGGGTTGCGAAACATGGTTCTCCCATTTGGTTCGTGGCAAGAATCTTGAACTCAGGACCGGCGCGCAAAACGTAGACGAAACCATCCTCCGAAGGGCAGTAGATCTTGTCGTCGGCTGCGACAAGCGAACCGGTGATCAATGCACCGTTGCCAAGTCGTTCTTCGTAGACTTTCTCGCCAGTCAGGGCATGGAAGCAACGCACGATACCGTTGGTATTCCCGAGATACAAATAGTCGCCCCAAACGACGGGCGTCGACATATAGCTACCGCCCCGGTCTACTTTCCATATTACACTTTTTAACGAGGCTGAATCCGAATCGCTCAAATTACCTTTGGCCCCCGAATCGATCGCATAGATCGGTGATGGCCCACCGTGCGCGTTGGTGATGTAGATACGATCATCGATGGCAAAGGGGGTCGGCGTCGGATTGTCGCCCCCCCCTTCGATTCGCCAAATCTCGTCACCCGTATTCAGATCATACGAGACAATCCAGGGCCATCCGTTGACAACGACCTGTGTGGAATTCCCGTCCTCGTGAATCAGGGCTGTGCCCCAACTACGTTCGCAGTCCCCCATGCGTGATTTGCGCCATAGTTCTTCACCGTCGGAGAGACGCAGTGCGACCAGGAAAGGTTGCTGTGGATCGTCGCAGACCAACACGACTCGATCGTTGTGAATGGCTGGTGAGCTGGCATAGCCCCAGCCCTGGCCATATTTGCTAACATCGATCACGCCAAGATCGAGTTCCCACAGCAGATTGCCCTGGTGGTCGAAACAGTAGCAGCCTTCGGAACCGAAGAAGGCCACGACATGTCTCTCATCCACCGCAATGGTCGCATTGGCATGGGTTGCTTTAGGATGCCGAGCTGCCCGTGGTTCGCCTCTCTTGGCTTCCTTCCGCCACAGTTCTTTGCCAGTGTTCTTGTCGTAACAGAGAACCAACCAAGTCTGCGTGCCATTGTCGTCAGCGGACGCAGTGTTTCCACCACTTCCGACTTGCAGCGGAACATTACTGACGTCGGAAACCGCAGTCGTTACAAAGAGCCTGTCTCCAAAAATGGTTGGACTCGAATGCCCAAGACCGGGGACATCAGCTCGCCATAGGATTGCTTCGTCAGTCGCAGAGGTCGCATCCCACGACTGGGCAGTCTCATAACCAGTTGCAATACCACGCGCACCGGGACCACGAAAACCTGGCCAATCAACGCCGTCGGCACCGGACACAGCGAACGGAAAGAAAAAAAACGCGACTGCAATCAAGAATAGCTGGACGACACTAATTTGATTAGCCGTGTGGACGCTAGTCCCCAAACCCTTAAGTCCAGTCGGTTCTGAAGACCCTCGTTCCCAGGCAGAGCCTGGGAACCAGTAAAACGCAAGGAACTTCTTCATAGCTTGTTCGTTCTGGCTTAGACGTGACATTCTACTAGGACAGTAAATGAATGCTCGATCCTTGGTTGACACCGAGCGCTTGCTTCACTTCAGTGGCGAGCCGGTGAGGGGTTCACCATTCGTTTCAAGGATTTGAAAATGATGGATGCCGACCTTCTTGCCATCTACATGCGTCCAGACAACTTCCTTGTTGCGGTTCACTTCAAACAGCTTGGGAGCGTCGACATCCTTTCGCCCACCGGCGTAGCAGGCGATGACGATGTTCCCATTGGGGAGAACCTGTCCGCCGCAAGGGTCTTGCAACCAAGGGCCAGGCAAGTCGTCATTGGTTAACTGCCATGTGATTTTTCCATCGGCATCGAAGTCAACGACACGGTTCCCATTCGTGCAGCAAACCAACGTTTGGTCGTCGCCATGGCGAATCGCAGTGAACGGCCACGTATGAATGGCTCGCTGAGTATCGCCAGGGACAGATGTGTCGAGCTGGCTGATGACTTTGCCCTTGGAGTCGTACTGGATCACGGCAAAGTCGAGTAGATGTGGAACCAAATAGGTTCCGTCGGACAACTTCCGCGCCATGCGAGTTTGCAGATGGTGGTTTTCTTTTTGGCATTGCAGAGGGAATTCAACGAGCGTCTTCCCCGCACGATCGACTTCGATAAGCCGAGGCTTGTCCCCCGCTTCGGTAATGACCAAGGTACCGTCGCGGGTCGGATGAGCACTGTTGACTTCGGACTGTGTCCCTTTCCAAATCAACGTCTCTTGGCCATCGGGGGTGATCTCGATCACCGCTCCACCGGCATATCGCTCTCCCTTGTTGAGTGTCAATACTATGTTGCCGTTGTCGAGCATGACCCCATCACGCGTAGCGTGCGGGTAGGTCCAAATTCTGTTCCCTTGCTCGTCGAGCACATAGGTCTCCTGCCCGAATGCGATGAAGCGGTGCGTGGTCTTCGCGGTTGCGGCCATAGTCGTGGTTTTCGGCCGCGTCTGATCCGCAAGTACAGACGTAACGGTGCACAATACGAATGTCAGAACGGCTGCTACTTGGTGAGCTGCGTCAAGAAAAACAGGGATACAGGCCTGACGTGTTAAAATTCGAGTTCGCATACTAGACTGGCTCTTTGAGTTTGAACTGGCTGACTGGAACCGCAATGACCATATTGGCACGACGAGGATCATTGTAGCCGTTCTTACTCTCAATTGGCTTTTTTGAGGTCATTGCAGGCCGCTACTTTCAAGTGGATCACCAGCTATTCTAAGCATCGTGCGGAAAATAGCTGTCGCGACTTAAGCGTAGCTGCCGTCGACAGACAGCAGGGAGTCGACGTTCTGGCGAACGCAGCTACGACAGTGATTTCCCGCTCGATGCTAAGCTCGAACCTGAATTGTGTGTGGCATATTGACATACGAAAAAGACTGGCGTATCCTAGAGTGGCAATGTGCCACTTCTATTTTTCCGCAACTTGCGAGGATTGTAATGGCGACTACGAAGAACGACGCGCGCATTAATGTTCGTCTGGCAAGTGAGTTGAAAAGTGTCATTGAAGTGGCGGCTACCGCCCTCGGCCAAACCGTCAGTGAGTTCACTGTCTCAACAATTGTGCGCGAAGCGCGACAGGTAATTCAGGATGCTCAATTCACCAAGTTGTCCAATCGTGACCGTGATGCGTTTTTGGCAGCCCTCAAGGCAAGCGATCTGAAGCCCAACGATGCGTTAAAAGCTGCAGCCCGCCGTTACAAAAAGCGAATCGTCTAGTGGACGAGGCCGCGTGGAGCATTGAGCCGTTCGACAAACAGAGACATGACAGGACCGGTTTCGATTGTCACGTGTCGGCTCTGAATGAATGGCTCTTCAATAGTGTTAGCCAATACGAGAAGCGTGATCTCGCTCGAACGTATGTGCTTGTAAGAGAAGGGGATGTTGCAATTAAGGGGTATTACGCCCTCTCGAGTCATACCGTTTTCTATGAAGCTCTACCTGCAGATCAAGCGCATGGACTGCCTCAAATCGATTTGCCAGTTGTGCTCATCGGACGACTCGCTGTTGATGCGACGGTGCAAGGGCAAGGGCTGGGTGAATTCTTGTTACTGGATGCCCTGCGACGAGTTGAGTATCTCGCAACCAAGCTTGGCATCCAAGCTGTTGAAGTCGATGCGATCAACGACCATGCGAAACAGTTTTACATCCGATACGGATTCATCCCTCTTAAGGACGATCATTGCCACTTGCTGCTCCCCTTGAAAGTGGTGAAGAAACTTCGGTTACCTCCGTTGTTGTGAGTATTCAGCGGACGGGAGTTTGTTTGCAACCGGGGGCGATTGCATTCGAGTCTTTCACGCGGACAAGCTACTTGCTGGCAGCAAGCAGTTTGCGGTTCACACAGACACCGTTAAAGGGAATCGAGTGGTAAGCCAGTTACACTTGAGAGATGCCACAACAGGTGGAATGATATCTTCCATCGACTCGGTGGCTAAAGCCAATATTCAAGGACTGGCAGTGCATCCAAGAAAAGATCAAATCGTGATGTGCGGCTCAGAATCCATTAATGCTCTGGACGTTTCAGATTCCGCAGGAGTGCCGCTTTTTTCAAAGAGTGTATCCAATGAGGCGTGGTGATGCCTTCGTGCTCATTGGCGTGATTCGCGGGCAATAACAATCACGGCCCATGAACAACTCGAACAAGCGCTAATATGGCAAACGCGATCTCAGCCTGAGTTCGTCTTCGTCAAACAACCAACTGAGATCGACGCCTTGAGTAGCATGATCGCTCTCGCCATCAGACAGGCTGGATGAATGTTGATTCAAATAGTTGATGATTAACAAGCTATCCAGCGGCGTTATCGAGTCATCGTTATTGATATCCGGTCGAGTGAGCCGATCCCATCCCCCTGCGTTGAGTTGATTGATGACTAGCAATACGTCGAGGGGCGAGATCAGGTTGTCGCGATTGACGTCCAAGGGGTCGTACCAATTGTGCATCTGGCTGTGCGCTGAGCCAATCAGTCGGTAGACCGTTCCGATCTCGTCGAACCCACGCCGCTCTTTTAGGCTCAGCCAAATACTCCCATCCTCCGCGAATTCAAGACCAGCTACCGACTCGCCATTCGGAGCGAAGTCGAAGTCGCGGGCCCCGGAACCGCCAAACTCTTTAATTGGCTGTCCGTCCAGGTCGTAAGCCAACAATCGAACGGTCGAAGCGTGGCGTCCATGCGCGTTTGCCAACAAGATTATGCCTGATTGAATCGCCATCTCAGGCGAATCGTAGGCTGTATTCCATTCCCACGGCAGCGTCACGGTCTGACCGCCAGCGAACGACTGATCCACACTTCCTTGTGAATTCAATTTCACCAAACTATAGCCCTGCGTGAAATCGGAGTAATACTCGCGGACGATGCCGAAAATGTTCCCAGCATGGTCAACTTCTCCGGTAACCCATTCTCTGCGAGTTATTCCTTCCGGCATGGCCACGCCGTTCGTCCCGAATTCCAGAATTGGTGTGCCACGATTGCTAAAAGCTTGCAAGATCGTATTGCGGTACACGAGAACAATGCCGAATTTTTTCGATACCATGACATCCAGAATTGCCGCTGGCTTTTCATAGAGGCGCAACATGCCTGCGTCGGCAAATTCACTGTCGAGCCGCCCTTCCGGGCTGAGACGGATGATTACCGCCACTCCCACGCCGGCATCGGGATCGGCACTTGTTGCGTAGTCGCTTGCAACGATTGTGACAGCTCCGCTTTCATCCAGTCTTGCAATAATGTGATCCGGATAGGAGCCCTGTACGGCCAGAATTCCGTTCTCACCAAAATTCGAGTCGCGGCTTGCATCTGCGTTGAAGCGCTGAACCTCAATAGCATATGGATTGCTTCCGGTTCCACCGATGACGTACCAGCCTCCGTCTTTCGCTCCAATTGTGATGGGACGCCGTAGTTGCGCGCTACCTAAAGTGGATGCCAAACGTGTTCCAGTGTCGTCCGTCAAATGAACTCTTCCCGTCCCTGATATTCCTTTCCCGTAGTCACGCCAGCCAGTCGCGATCAGGGGGGAGCCACGATATGTGGCAGCAAGCTCAATGGATTCGATCATCTGCGC
>JBGSJT010000240.1:0-6162 GCA_041741715.1 Pirellulaceae bacterium
CCTGCCGCCGGACGCGAATTGCTTGCTGTCAGTTTGGGATCACTGCCTGCGCAGCCGCCACTATGTGAATGTCGTCATCGCTGGCAAATACAAGGCGCCTCAGTGGCTGTCGATGGACGACGCGGTCAAGCATTGTACTGCGGGCATCGGCAAGTGGCATTGGGCGAGCAACGATGGCGACACCGAACCGGATGTAGTCATGGCCTGCTGTGGTGACGTGCCGACTCTCGAGACACTGGCGGCGGTTTCAATCCTGCACGAACATTTGCCGGAGCTGAAAGTGCGCGTGGTTAATGTCGTTGACTTGATGAAGCTGCAACCGGCATCAGAACATCCTCACGGCCTGAGCGATGAGCAGTTCGATGCCCTCTTCACTCGCGACAAGCCAATTATCTTTGCGTTTCACGGCTATCCGTCGCTGGTTCATCAGCTGACCTATCGTCGAAACAATCACCACAATTTGCATGTGCGCGGCTACAAGGAAGAAGGGACGATCACGACGACCTTCGATATGACGGTGCTGAACGATCTCGATCGTTTTCATCTGGTGATGGATACCATCGACCGCGTGCCGCAGACCGGCGACAAGGGTGTTCAGTTGAAACAGCAACTGATCGACAAGCTGCAAGAACACTACGTTTACATCCGCCAGTATGGTCTGGACATGCCAGAGATTCGCAACTGGGAGTGGAAGCCGCTCCATGAATAGATTCAGACAATTCTGCACGATCACAGAAGTCACAGCACTGACTTGCCTCCGTTGGAGACGACCAATGAATGACACAGCTGCTGCCGTATCTCGCAACACTCTTCAATACGATTAATGAACATGAAACAACTGATTGAATCCGCGCATGCCTTGGTCGCTAATGACAAAGGTCTGCTGGCGATCGACGAAAGCAATCCAACGTGCAACAAGCGGTTTGCAAAGCTGGGCATCGCGGAAAACGAGGAGCGGCGTAGAGCGTATCGCGAACTGATCGTCACAACGCCTGGGCTGAGCGATTGCATCAGCGGTGTGATTCTATACGACGAGACGATTCGCCAGAAAACGTTGGCTGGAGAACCGATTATCAAAGTCCTCTGCGATCACGGGATTATTCCTGGCATCAAGGTCGACACGGGTGCCAAAGCTTTAGCTGGTCATCCGGGAGAGAAGATAACCGAAGGTCTCGACAGCTTGCGAGAGCGATTGTCAGAGTACTATGCAATGGGAGCTCGCTTTGCAAAGTGGCGAGCGGCCATTGCAGTCGACGATTCGCTTCCCAGCCGCGGTTGCATCGCAGCTAACGCTCACGCACTTGCACGCTATGCCGCCTTGTGCCAGGAAGCAGGTTTAGTTCCGGTCGTCGAGCCGGAGGTCATCATGGATGGCTCGCATACGCTTCAGCGCTGCGCGAGCTTGACTGAAGAGGTCTTGCGAACTGTTTTCGAGCAGCTTTGCGAGCAACGTGTCACGCTGGAAGCAATGCTACTCAAGCCCAACATGGTGCTGCCCGGGTTGTCCTGTCCAGAGCAACCAAGTTTGCATGTAGTCGCCGAAGCGACAGTAAATTGTCTGTTGCGAACGGTCCCCGCCGCGGTAGCTGGAATAGCGTTCCTGTCAGGCGGCCAATCTGCCGAACTGGCCTCGGCCCGTCTGAATGCCATCAACATTCGATGCATGTCACGACCGCCTTGGGCACTGACATTTTCGTTCGCGCGGGCCATTCAACAACCCGCTTTGGAAATCTGGCGAGGCGACGGCGCCAACGTCAACGCTGCGCAGCAAACCCTGCTTCAACGAGCTCGCTGCAACCGTGCAGCGCGTCGTGGCGAATACACAGTCGAGATGGAAAGAACTTCCGTATGAACAACTTAATCGCCCTTAGGTCCGGAAGGCTGAGCGCCACGAGTAGTGCAGCCGCACCCTGGTATGTCGTCACTGCCGAAAACAAGAAGAATGCCCGGCTGATTATTTCACGGGTTCTTCTCGATGCGTTCAACGAACTTGAAATGGCCTATCCCGAGACCACTGCAAAACGTCGCAGTGAATTGAAATCGATCTGTAAGCAGCTCTAAGGGCACTACCAAATGAAGAAGTTCGTCGTTTTCGATCTGGATGGCACGCTTGCCGAGAGCAAAGCATCGCTCGATGCCGAGATGGCCACATTGCTCACTGCACTTCTAGGTATGGTGGAGGTGGCTGTCATCTCCGGCGGCAACTGGCAGCAATTCAAAGAGCAACTGCTCTCAAATCTGCCTCATAACGAACGGCTGAAGCATCTGTCTCTCTTGCCGACATGTGGCACAAGGTTCTACCAATACGAGTCCGGTTGGGAACTGCTTTATGCGGAAGACTTCACGGACGAGGAAAAAAAGAAGATTGTGCGAGCCTTGGAGCAAGTCATCGTGGCATCGGCTTTCCAGACGCACGAGAAATGGGGCGAGGTGATTGAAGATCGGGAAAGCCAGATCACTTTCTCCGCATTAGGGCAGCAAGCGCCCATCGAAGAAAAGGAGAAGTGGGATCCGGATTTCGTCAAGCGGAAGAAGATGAAGGCGGCCCTTGATCAACTGATCCCCGAGTTTTCCGTGCGGTTGGGCGGCACAACATCGGTTGATATTACCAAACCTGGCATCGACAAAGCGTATGGGATCAGAAAACTCCGAGACACGCTTGGTATCGCCATTGAGGAGATGATTTTCATCGGGGATGCCTTGTTCCCTGGCGGGAATGACTATCCGGCCAAAGAAGCCGGCGTGCTATCGATCCAAGTCAGAGATCCAAACGAGTCGAAGCGGGTGATTGAAGCAATCATCGCGTGCCTGGATGGCGCTCAACCGACCAACCCAACTGAGGAGATGCGCCCATGAGTGGCTTTCAATTACAGCGAATGGGAATGATCATGGAGCCAGAACCGGGCAACGCGCTGGAGGCCGAGGGTGTTCTGAATCCGGCAGTCGTGCGTGGTCCGAATGGTCAGCTGTACCTTTTTCCGCGGCTCGTTGCGCAGGGAAATTTTTCGCGCATCGGCATCGCTCGCGTTCAATTCAACCAGGCAGGCGACCCGTGCGGAGTCGAGCGTATGGGCATTGCGCTGGAACCGGAAGCGGATTATGAGTGCGTGCCTCACGGTGGTGGTGGCTGCGAGGATCCTCGCATTACCTTCGTGGAACCGTTGCAAAGGTACGTAATGAGTTACACGGCGCTCTCGCCCATCGGACCAAGAATTGCGTTGGCGGTGTCAGACGATTTGTTTCACTGGAAGCGTTTGGGGTTGGCGTTGTTTGAGCCGTACTACGGCATCGACTTCGCCCACGTGGACAACAAAGACGCGAGCGTTTTTCCCCTCGCTATACCCAATCACGCCGGGAAAATGCAGATGGGCCTGCTGCATCGTCCGCTCTTCCCTGGTTCTCGTCCCGAAGAAAAAACCAGTGACGTGGCGCCGTGTGTTGTCGATCTCGATCACGAAAGCATCTGGATTTCGTGTTGCCCGATGGCCGAGGAGGGAACTAAGACGCAGCATCTTGGACTTTTCAATTCGCATCAGCGGCTGGCGACTCCCGTGTCTGAGTGGGAGAAATTGAAGATTGGTGGTGGTACTCCGCCCATCCTGTGTCGTCACGGTTGGCTGGTTGTTTATCACGGTGTCAGGGAATTGAGAGAGCCGGGCGAGGGTGACCATCGTCTGTGTTACTCAGCCGGCGTGATGATTCTGTCCAAGGAGCATCCACGCAAAATTATTTATCGTTCAACGGAGCCAGTGTTGACGCCAATGCTGCACGAGGAACGGAATGGGATTGTCCCAAACGTCGTGTTCCCCACCGGTATCGACCGACGCGATGATCTTGGCAATCCAGATCGCTTCGATGTGTATTACGGAATGGCGGACAGCCGGATCGGCGTGGCCAGTCTCAATCTGCCCGAGCACCTGCCTCCGGGAGCGCCCGCCGACGGCGATGGAACGAAGGCCGGGAGGCAAGAATGAACTACCTCCTAATAGTCGGAGCATTTAGATGACCCTTCGTGTTTACTTAATGAGGCATGGTGAAACGGCTTGGTCATTGTCGGGGCAACACACCGGACGAGCTGATATTCCGTTAACTGAAACCGGCATTGCGGAGGCACGGGAGCTTGGTGAACGCATTCGATCGATAGCGTTCGCTCAAGTGTTTTGCAGCCCGCTGATTCGCGCACTACAGACATGCGACGTGGCTGGGCTATCGCAACAGCAAATCATCGACGACGACTTGGCCGAATGGGATAATGGCGACTACGAAGGCAAAACGCACGCAGATATTTTTGCCCTGCGTCCGAACTGGAATCTCTTCCGCGACGGTTGTCCCAACGGAGAAATGCCTGCGGATATTGGCGAGCGTGCTGCTCGACTGGTGGCTCGATTCAGCCAACTCGATGGCAACATTGCTGTGTTTGCACACAGCCACCTTGGTCGCGTTCTAGCAGCGAATTGGATCGGACTTGCGGTAAAACATGCCGAGCATTTTCTGCTCGACACTGCTTCAGTGAGCATCCTCAGCAGCGATCACGAAAACACGAAACCGAGGGCAATCATGCTCTGGAATTCTACGCCGCAGAACTCGTTTCCCAGGTCGTCAGACCAAACACGCAGCATTTGATTGTCGTCCCATCTGGCATCTACGCTTTGACGGGTAGTTGTCTTGACCAATGCACACGCTCGCTGATGAGCGATTGCTTTTATGCAGGACCAGTTTCCACCTTCGCCGCCTCTTTTGCCTAAAATTCGTTTGAGGCGTTTTGAAAGGCTTGCTTCAACTCCTCCCATGCAGCTTGCGTTCCCCTCTCGACGTCGCTCCATGCCTCGGCCGTTGAGCTTTCGATCTCCGTGAGCTTCACGTTTGCTGATTTGCGTTTGACTTCAAGCTCGGACATTTTCTGGTCCCAGTTTGCCTTGGCATCACTAGCAAGTCCCTGACCTTTGAGCCGAAGCTTTTCGATATTGGCGTCCATGATCGACAGCTGAACTTTCATAGCTTTCACGAGTTCATCCTTGCTCTGCTGAGAATAGGCGGTGGTCGTCTCTAGGGCGGCTGCCGCATCACGCTTTACGTCATCGACGGTTACCGCGGACGGCTCGTCTGAACCTAGCCTCGAATTAGTTGGTTTTGGATTGCAACCAATTGTCGTGAGCAATCCCGAGACCAACAACGCAAAAAATAAGCGGCCCATCGACGAAATCCCTGTGCTATGTGTTCCCGTTTGTCCTACAGACGCCCCGTGAGCATCAAGATCAGTATCACTAGTAGGATGACTCCCAATATACTCATCCCGCCGCTCGGACCTTACCCCCGCTTCGGCTATGAGACCATGTGGGCAATGTTCCTACTCCACCTAGCAAGAACAGTATCACCAGTACAATTAAGATCGTTTGCAACATTTTATGGATCCTCTAAATGATAGATAGTAACTGAGAGTTAATTGAGGCTGCGACATGGCGAGCCGCTAGGCCCAATGAACTTTCAGTGGCGGGCAGCATCAAACTCTGTGGCAACGGCGCTAACTCGAAACCATACACGCGTTTTCGAAGGTCCAGATAATCGCTGACGCAGTCCAGTTTGACTCGCATGACGCCTCCAGACATTGGCCATGTACTTACTTGGCTTGATAATCACAACTTGCAGGGATTGCGGCATTTCACGATTGTCCAACTAAATCTACAATTTATGACACTTCTCGCTGAACGCCACCACGCACAGGCTCCTGCCTGGGAACGCACTGTCTTGGAGGCTCCGCCTCCCGCGTCCTTGCAACCAACGACACTTCGGCAGGCGGAGCCTGCAATGCATTGGGTTCCCAGGCGGAGCCTGGGAACCAGAGAGTGGCGTTCAGCGAGAAGTGTCCAATTTATTTATCGATTGAGTTTCTCTCACACCTAATTTTTACGCAATTGAATGTATGGAAGGCATCGAGAGAACTTCGAATTCTCCCTAGTGAAATCCGCCAGTCTCCAGAGCCAAGCCATCTAGGCTATCGCGTTTAACACGATCCAATTCGTCGAATAGGGCCAGGATACTTTGAAAGCTAACCGGCTTGGTGAGGTGGTGATCAAACCCAGCTTCGAAGGCCATTTCCCGATCAGACGATTGTCCATAGCCAGTCAATGCAACCAGACAGACGCTATCCAGGTCGGTTCGTTC
>JBGSJT010000241.1:0-94374 GCA_041741715.1 Pirellulaceae bacterium
GTCTTTGGTCGGCAAGCCATCGCTATGCCTGTTGCTGAAGCGCAAGCGCATTCGGGTCAGAACTAGGTCTTGACGTTGCGTGGCTGATCACTGATGTTTCGATGTAGACGATATCCATGTCAGTATCCTACTGCAACGAACGGCGGGCATCACCCAGCCGCGGGAATCGACTCTCCATTGGCAAATTGCCCAGCCACCGCGGCTTGGGTGCATGCCATTGTTATTTTTTAATTCCGTCCGAACTTGAATCTGGTTTCGCGTAATCAAGTAATGATGGATCGGCGGTTTTGATATAAGACATTGCCTCGTTCAGCGCGGTGATGAACAACCAAAGCGCTACCGCACCACTCGATTCTATTCCACCAAAAAACTTTCGATTCGCAACAAAAATCCCGTGTTTTATTACGAGGACGCAATCGACAGGAGAATTATCGAGTTTCTCTCGGATCGTCTTTGCCGTTCTCCAGCCGTCGTAGCCAACAGCGAACATGGGGATTGAATCTCCAAATTCATTAGCAATTACCATCTGCGGATTAACGTTACGCTTTAGCGACTCAAGTTTTGATGCAGTGCTCAGTACTTCATTCCATTGTCCAGCAACATCAGACTTCACCTCGATTACGGACGCAACGCCTTCTGCAAGATAAAGCCTACTTCCTCCACCAGGCAATGGGATGCTAGGAATGAACGGGTATTCAACAACAATGTCGCATTGCCCGCTTTTTTGATCATGAGAGTCTGTAATGTCGCCATGACCAAATCTGAATCCTCGCGGGAAGAATTCTTCGAGAAAGAGTCTAACAAAGGCTTCTCGTTCCGCACCTTTGGTCGCGGAACTAAGCGACGCGCTTGCCCCATGCACGCCCATCAGGATAGTGCCAAGCCCAACCAAACGCTTTTCGATATGGGGATTCAAGTGTGCCATGGCTATGAAAAATAACAACTAAGTTATCCCCGAACAGCTTCGGGGGTATTGGTCAATTTAACCAATATCACCCTACTCAGTCAAGCTAATTGACCAATATCACTCGGGAGCTTATAAATCACGGATCGTAGCCCTACGGGAGCGAATGGGACCCTTGTGGCCGGTTTTAATTTCGGTGGCGAACGAAGGAGTGTGCGATGACGCTAGCTAAATTTGAACAAGTCGTGCTCGGTAACAAGGTCAGCGAAAATGACCAAGATTGGTTTCCAAGATGGATACGACGGTACGCGATGAACTTTCGCAATGGGTTGATCGATAACCTGCCTGTCAATCGCAACGCGGTTATCAATTTCTCCAAAAGCTTGCTCAAGAATGGTGCACCAGCTTGGCAACGTTTGCAGGCTGTGAGGGGGCTTGAATGCTATCGTAATCTGGTATTGGAACGCACTGAACCGGATCTTTCCGACGTGATTTTGAAACTAACACAGTTGGCCAAACTGGAAAGAAATGGCGATATCTACGCCCCCCCCTCCGAAGAAGAATTGAGACAGCTTCACGGAAACGTAAATCGGGGTGAGCCACCACTGATTCAAACCATGCGCGGCGAGCTGCGAGTGCTGCATTACGCCATGGCAACGGAACGCGCCTACGTGCGCTGGGTCAAACGCTTTAGCGGCCATGTCGGATCAATGGCACTGGAGCAATTTGACGAACAAGATATCGGTGACTTTCTAACTACCTTGGCGGTCGTTGGGAATGTCAGCCCCAGTACTCAGACTCAGGCGCAATCGGCGCTGTTATTCCTGTACCAATGTGTCATCGGTCAGAAGCTAGGTTTTCTAAATGCGGTGAGGGCACGAAAATCGGATTCGATTCCGGTATGGTTCAGCAAATCGGAGATCGAACGACTGCTGGAACATTTCGTAGACGTGCATCGATTGATGTTCCTCCTGATCTACGGTGCTGGCCTGCGACACAAGGAATGCAGACGATTGCGAGTCAAAGATATTTGCTTTGACGAAGGTCATATCATAGTCCGCGACGGCAAAGGTGGAAAAGATCGCATCACATTCTTGCCGGAGCAGGCAATCCCAGAATTGAAACGACAGATCGCGATCACCAAACGCTACCATGAGATCGATGTCGAACAAGGATTCGCACAAGTTTATATGCCTCATGCGCTGGCCAAAAAATACCCGAACGCCTGCCGTGAATTGGCTTGGAAATGGGTCTTTCCATCCAGGCAACGAAGTCGCGATAAACGCTCGGGTAATGTGTGGCGACATCATGTGGGTGAAGAACAATTTGCGATTGCGTTCAAACGCGCGTTGCGATTGTCGGGAATCAACAAAAACGGTGTGCCGCATTCCCTACGCCATAGTTTTGCCACGCATCTGATTGAAAGTGGCACTGATGTTCAAACCATTCAAAAATTGATGGGACATAAAGACATCCAAACCACGATGGGGTATGTGCATGTCACTGAAAAGCTTGGGGTCAGCGTCAAGAGTCCCATCGATGTACTGCTGTCCGTCCGATGAGCCCCACTTAGCATCGTGCGGGAAATAACGGTCCGAACTTAAACGTAGCTGCGGTCGCCAGTCCGCAGGGAATCGACGTTCTGGCGAACGTAGCTACGGTCGCCAGTCCGCAGGGAATCGACGTTCTGGCGAACGTAGCTACGGTCGTCATTCCGCAGGGAATCGACGTTCTGGCGAACGTAGCTACGACAGTTATTTCCCGTACGATGCTTATCTGTTGGTCGGCACATGCTTGGTACCAAACTTGATCCATGCCCCCAAGGATGACTGCAGCAGGGCGGGGAGCAATACCAAGTCGCCAATGATGGCTCCGCTAAGAATCAAGATCATGAGCAGCGCAAATTTGCTGGTTGGCAAAAAGTCGCCAAAGAAAAAGGGGAACATCGACCCTGTACAGATAAGCGTGGTGTGGAGCATGGGGCGCGCGCAATTGGCAATGGCTGCTTGGACGGCTTCCGCCGAGGGACTCCCTTGTCGTCGATAGCGAATAAACCAAGTGACGAAATGCAACGTGTCGTCGACGGCGATTCCGAGCGCCACACTGGCGGTAAGTATGCTGGCTACATCCAACCTGATTTGTAGCCAACCCATGGAGCCGAATACTAAGGCGACGGGTAAGACGTTGGGAATCATTAGCAACAATCCACCAGGTACGCTGCGGACAATGATCATCATCACTGGAGCGATCAGTAGAAAGGCAGTCATGAAACTTCCCCCCAAGTCCGAGAGCAGGGCGAAGTGCGCCTTCTCAATCAACGCGCGCAAGCCGGTGATGGATAGCTTGGGTTGGCTGGTATCGGTCGGTATCGACGGCGCATCGAACGAAGCCAATTCGATGGTCGATGGTTCGACTCGGGTCTTGAGGCTCGCTTCCACCAACGCCCGCAGCTCGCTCTGAATAACGCGATAGTTGTCGCCAGTCAAATCGCGGACGCGAGCCGAGATGCGCCACTGCTGTTCTTGAGGCCCTTCTGACAATAGATGTTGATCTTGCAAATCAAGTAAGTGCGCGTTGATGGTCCGGCGCAATACCGCGCGGCGAATAGTGTTGCGAGTCCCTTGGCCACTTGGAATCGATGGCAGAAAAGTGACGGCGCTCAGCACCGACGTGGTATGCTCGGAACTCGCCAGCGCATGATGGGCTCCCGCAATCGCTTGCAGGCGATCGAGGATCTGGTCGTCGAACGGATCGCTGTCGGTCGCCGATGGAGGCTTGTCATAGCTGATTACAAATTCCAACGCGTTGATGGGGCCGACATGTTTCTGTATCCAACGTAAGCTGGTGATGGCGGGACTGCTGGATGAAAACATATCCTCGAACTCAGTGGATGTCTTCAGTCGCGTAACGCCAAAACCGGAGAAGAGTAGTGTCGCGATCCCGATGACCGTAATGGTGTTCGCGTAGCGGCTGGTCAAGTGCGTGAGCCACCGAGTAAAGGGGGTGGTGCGTGGTTCGGTGGGGGCGAGTGACGATCGTCGACGACGGGAGGCCCCGAGCGAAATTGCCGCCGGGAAAACACTCAACAAAAACAGAGTTGTGATCAACAGACCGAGCGAGGCGAGAGTTCCAAAGTGCCAAACCGGTTTCAAATGACTGACTGCCAGCGAGGCAAAGCCAAACACCGTGGTCAGCGTCGCCAAGGTACATGGGCGAATCCCCAAGGCCAACGCTTCCGCACCAGCTACTGGATTCTTCTCCCCGCCGCAGTCGCGATAGTAGTTGGTCAGGTGAATTGCCGCCGAGAGAGTTAACATGAAAATCAAAGTTGGCAGGACGACTAGCACCGCACTCATCTGGCCCAAGAAAATGGCGATTAGTGCCAAACCAATCAGTTGCCCAAAGCCAGCCAAGAGAAAGACCAAGAACGTTATTCGCAAACGCCCCAGACAGAGCCAAGCCACAATTAGCGCAATCACGGAAGAAGGGACAACGAAGTACTGCATCGTTTCGCGACTGGCCCGATCGATAATATGTACCTGGTACGGTTCGCCCGCCAAGATCAGATCGTCCGGCTCGACACCTATCACTTCACTGGCCGTGGATTGCAATTTTTCGATCAACTGCGATCGCTCGTAATTGCCAGCGTCGGCAACTTGCAGCGCGATGAAGCAACTTCCATCCGATCCGATTGCGATCCCCTCCAGTCGCTGGCGAGCTGCGGCCAGGGAAATACCGCTGCGTCCCTCGCTCAATTGCCGCAGCAACCTCCGCGAATCTTGGACGCTTTCGATCCCCAACTCGGGGTCGTCTGTCTTGAGCCGAGTCAACTCGTTCGAAAGTCGATCAAGTCGCGGATCGTCGAGGTCGCAGCCAGGCCAACTCAGGAAAAGAATTTGATCATCGCCAAACCGCTGGACAAAATCGGCATAGGTTGTGCGAGCTATGTCGTCACCGGGCAACCAGGCTTGCACGAAAACCGTTCCAAAAGTTACTCGCGATGCCCAATAGCCGACAATGGGGAAACAGAGAGTTGCCACCCATAAGCAGTAAGTCGAAATGCGGAGTGTCTTGGTCGAATCCATGGGGTTTAGATGATAGTGGCTGCGGGCTGCTAGAACAGGGTGCGGGGGGGGCCTGGAGACAAGGAGACAAGGAGACAAGGAGACAAGGAGATGGGGAGATGGGTGGGCGCGGTGGCCCCGGCCAGATTGTCTGGCAGGAGCCAAAGTTTTTCTGCATAGAGAGGGAGGCGCGTAAGCGATGTGGCCCGCTGGCGCGATTGCTTGGATTTAGTAAAGTTTGACGGTTGAATGGGTCGATCTGCTTGTTGTGCGGGTAGGGTCTGCCCAGCACAGTAGGGTCGATTCCGGCTTCCACAAGGAGCCGCCCTGGACCTTGACGCTTGGTCGCTCGGGCATTAGACTTCGCCGATTAACTTGTTGCACGCAAATGACTTAGGACGTTTGCTGGCCGGCGAAGGAGCATGCCAAAGTGACCAAAAAAGAGATCGTGAAGACGATTTCCGACAAGACCGGGCTGACACAACTCCAAATCAAGGAGATTGTCCAGCTTACCTTTGACGGTATTATCGAAACCCTCCTAGAGGAGGGGCGAGTTGAGCTGCGAAACTTTGGCGTATTTCAGGTCAAGAGTCGCAAAGCTCGAAGGGCTCGCAATCCTCGAACGGGGCGGCAAGTCGATGTGCCGGAGAAATATGTGGTGACTTTCAAACCTGGCAAAGAGATGGAAGCTCGGGTCCAGGAGTTGGAAGACGCCGCTGCCGAACGGGCAGGTCGTCAAACGGATGGAGCTTGGGAGACAGAGAGTTCCCAGGATCAGCCCGCTGGCGACGATGAGACGACGGCTGTCAGAAAAGTGATTCCGATACGTCCCTACACATCCACGGACGACTAAGAGGGTAGCCCTCGCGAGTCCCAGCCGTATGTGGTGAGACCAAGCGACGAAATAATAACTGAGTCAAGTTGGTATGCGGTGGAGCTCCAACCGAACTCCCCAGCCTGATTGTTCATGGAGGAACTAGGAATGCGACGCTGGATTTGTGCTGCTTTGTTGTTGGGATGCGTGTCCTTCAGCGGTTGCGCCATACCGATCTATTCGGCGATTCCCGAACGACGTGCCGAGCAGCTCGTCTACACTTCGGAAAACCTGCGTCTGCTGTTGCAAGAGTGGGAACGCTTTTGGATGGTTGACCAGCCCGACCACATGACTCCCTACCGCGTGCACGGTGGCGTTATTTAGTAGACTTCCTGCGGTCTGGCGACCGCAGCTACGGGAGGGGCGCAAGTCGTTCGAAGATAATTCGACGCGGAGCGTCTGAGCCACTTTGGCGAGTCACTTTGGGGAAATCTCAGAGTGCTCTTCGACCAAGATCAGGTTTCCGCGCACTTCGACGACGCGGACTGGTATACCTTCGCCGATCATTTTGCCGGTTCCGACGACGGCCACGACATCGCGTCCAAATTGGGCTTTGCCCGATGGATTCAGACGCGTCGTGGTCAATCCGTCTTGACCCAACAGATGCTCGCGATGGACCGTCGCCTCGCGGGCTTCTAGTTCACGCAATTCCTCAACGCCTGAGGGTTGCAGCGTGACCCATCTTAGGAGCGGACTGTTCTCGAGTTGTTTGTGCATGAACAGCAGCCCAATCATCCCGGCCAGCGCCATGCATGATACCCAGAACAAATTTGACGCGACTTCGCCAAGCTGCGCGGAGGTGGTCGGCCACACAAAAGTTTGACTGGCCAAGACGACCGACACCAACAACATCAGCAGTCCGCCGATTCCGAAAAGTCCAAAACCGGGTAATACGAACAGCTCCAGCGCCAATGCCACTAATCCGCCGACGAACAGCAGTATCTCCAGCGACTCGACATTGCCATTGAGTCCTTCGATCCAGAAGAAGCCAGTGAAGCAGAGTCCGGCTAACAAACCACCGGCGCCAATCCCGGGACTACCGAGCTCGATCATGAGGGCGAAGAACCCGATCGTCAGTAGCAGACGCGGTAACCATGGCTGTGCCAACAGCCCCTCGATGGTGCGATCGAGCCAGGGAGTGCTGAGTTCTGCTGGCGCTTCCTCGACCCCCAAACGACTCAAGGTCAAACCAATGCTCTCATCCACGGCATCGATCAGTCGATAGCGCAGTGCTAGGTCATTGTCCAACGCCTCTCCTCCCGCCACTCGCGATTTGGCCAGCCACTGATTGGCGTCGGCTTGTTTGGCGATTTGCCACTCCGCAAACAGCGCCCGTTTGCCCGATTCCTGATGGACATATTGGTTGACCACCACGCTGCCATCGATCAAGGCGGAGAGCAACGGCAAGGGGCGGCCTGTCTGTTCAGCCAAGTCGCCAAGGACCACACGCATCGTATCGGCTTCGCCATTCGAAAATTTCTGGGTAGGCTCGGGACCCAGGGAAGCATCGGACAGAAGCACCGCTTCGTCACAAGCGACAGCGATTAACGTGACGGGTCCAGTGACCGCCTGAGTCACAATTCCCAGCGTATAAATTCGTTCGGGATCCAAACCAGCGATGAAGCTAGCCAAGCGAGCGGCCTGCTGAAACTCACTGCTGGTCTCTGATAGCTCGATGACAATCAAGTTGACTTGTTGCTTGTCGATCGCTTCTGTGAGTGCCCGGATAATCTGATTAACGCGCGAGCCGTTTAGCTGTCCGCTCACCGAGAGCTTGATCGATTGCCACTCGCGCGGCAACTGCTGCGAACTGCGCAGCGCGCCGGTTAGATCGAGTGCTGCCGACAGATCGTCTACGCTATCGATCGTCCGCGCTATCCAGCGACGGTTTCTCAACTGCTGACCATTGAACTGCGCGAGGCTACCTCCCGCCCAAATCGTCTCTTCGCGTAAGACATCGCCAGCTTGTCGACGTTTGGTCGCCTCCGCGCGATCAGCCACGAGGCTACCACCATCGGACAATTCCAATAGATAGACTTCGGCATTGCTATCGAGCATGGCTTGCACCACCGCCAAAGGCAAGGTGGCACGTCGCGCAACAACGTCGGCATAAGCACCTGAGATGGTGGCATCCAGCGGTTCGTCAATCGTGGCGCGTCCCAATTCAGCGGAGCTGGCCGCGACGATTTCCTCGCAGGCCAAGACCGGTAAGACGGCGTGACCTTCGATAGTTTCCGGAAGATAAGCCACCAGTCGGACGCGGGCCGCATCGGGACTAGTCAAAAATCTGGCAAGCGCCAAACTGCGTTCGAATTGGCTGCCGCGCGAGCCGAGTCCACCATTGTCGGGCTCGCCAGCATTTTCCGTCAGCGGGGCGACTTTGAATTGCAGGACCACCACAGGTCGCTGGGCCGCATCGCGATGGGCGTCGGCAATTCGCACAATCTGCTGGCGCACCGCTTCATCGCGCTGCCCGACCAGTGGCAATGGCACGTCGACCATGAACCCCAATCGCTCGGCTGATTTCTCAACTCGTTCTTGGGCGGCGAGCGGCGCACTGCTGAGCAGCAATTGCAGCCCGCAGAGTAACGCCATCGCCAGTGGAGAGAACTTGAGCATCTGCTGTACCTTGTCCTTACGCATATCTTCCATTATAGCACTCTTGCAAATTAGCCAGTGCCGTTCTCAGCCACAGTATCAGCTCGACGCGCCAGCGAGTGGGTCGCCTGATTGGCCAATTTACCGATAGCGTCCGCTGACCAAACCGCGGACCCACTCGCTGGCGCGTCGAGCTGATATTATAACTGGCCTGAAAGCGGCCCAGAATGGTCGCGTTATCAGCGAGAAGTGTCGGAAAACTACTGAAATAGTCGTCGCCAGGCCTGCCAACTGTCAGCGGTCATGTCCCATTGCTGTAGGGCTGGCGGGAGCGAGCCAGCTTTACTTTCGAGTTGACTGACCAACAGCGGGCGTGCCGCACCCGCACACTTGACGCTGGGCATGTCTGTTCCCCGTGGCGGACGGGGGAGTCCCAGGCTATCGCAGCTAATGGCGAACAAATCGCTCAACTGACGCCAGGGAGTTTCGCGATGGATGATACTCAGCGTCTCGCTCCCCGTGGCGGCAGGTCCCAGGATGGCTGCCAAGCCGGCTGCGGCCAACAGTTCCTTGGCCGAAGCGAAGACTAACACGGCCGATCCGCCACCATCGAAGGGGACCAACACCACGGCCAACAGCGGGGCCATCACGACGGCCAACGGCTGGGTCCCTTTCCATAATTTGTCGCGCCATGACATGTTCTTCCAAACTTGCTCACTCCACTGCTGCAGCTCCCGTTCATCCAACAGTGTTTGGCTCTCTTGAGCAAACCGCTGCATGGCAAGTTCGCAATCGACGACCAACTTCTCCAATGACACTTGTTCCAGCGCGTCGTGCCGGTCGCACTCCCGAATCGATTCGGCCAATCGCCGCGGTGTGACCACTTGCGCCCCCTCGCCACGGCGAAACTTGTGGGTGAATTGGGTTACCGATTCGGAAGCGGTTTTCAAGATCTTGAAACGCGAGGCAGAATCGCTGATGGCTTGTTGCAGTTGTCGCGCGGTGCGATCGATGCTCAAGCTAACGCGCATCCACAACGGTGCTGAGCGTTGCAGGCTATCTGCCATTTGGGCAATGATGGCAGGTGAGGCTTGCAGCCGCAATTCAGTTGCTCTGCCACTAGCGTCGCGTTGAGCCATGAACTCGTACCCCGCCTCGGCGATAGCTTGCCACGCGTCGCGAATCTGTTCCGCGCGCCGTTGCTGATTCGACTCCCACCACTGGAGCGCGCGACCGGTCTGTGTTTTGAGCTGTAGGACCAAGCTACGACTACTGGCCTGCGACAAGTGGCCAGCATCTAGCCGGTCGCCCAAATTAAAAAGATAGCGGTGGTTGTCAGCGGCATAATCTCTTGAGTCCAATTCGAAAAAGATCGGCTGCTCTTCATCCTCAGTGTGCATCCGCTTGGGAGCAGGCGGAATGCGTGATGCGGCTAACGAGCTACGATAATCGTAAGCACCGAACACACCCTCCAAACCAAAACGTTCGACTAGTCCTCGCGCTTCATCAGCCACCGTCGCTGGCGAATACCGCGATTTTAGTTTGTTGATCGCCAACATGCGAGGCACGCCAGGCATCGCGTCGCGAAGCGTCGTCAAGATCTGCAATAGTCCCACATCGTGCAAGTTATTAAGTTTAGTGACCACAATGAATGCCGAACACAAGCGGCCGATGCGCGCGAGATGCTGCTGCCGCAACGCGGCCACCTCCGCAGGCCCACGCGATCGATTGGCGACAGACACAAAACCAGTTTGAATGTCGGGACAGTCGATCAATCCAATGCGCAATTCATCTAGATGATCATCGTAGGCAATCAGCGGCACACTCATCGGATCAGCGTGGGTTGCTTCTTCGTTGCTGGCGGCCGGCGCTTCATCGTTCAGCATCAGAGCGTGGGTTAGAATTTGTCCGTTGTACTGTTCGGCAGCCTGGTGTGGATCGTCGGACAGTCGCTCGGGTGCGTGGCCAAACAGATTGGTGACGAATGCCAGCAGAGTGTTTAGCAAATTCGGATCGTCCCACCATACTTTGGGCAACCACAGCACAAACCGATGTGTCCCAGACTGATTCCCTACCCCGCGCAGCACCCGGCGACGATTGGCAGGGCTGAGGTAAGTTGCCAAAAGCGAACTTTTGCCCGAGTTGAGTAGACCCGCAATTGCCAAGATGGGACAACGGCTGATCGTGTCAAAGACGCGGAGCTGCTCGAGCAAACCTCCAAGGCAGGCACCCATTTCACGACCTTGCAGTGCGATTTCGGGCGTGGCCGCCACACCCGCGTCACTCAATGCCGTGAGCAGATTGAGAGCTTGCGCGGGTGGTGGAAAAACGCGAGTTATTCCCGACTGGGGCTGTTGCAACAGCCTCGCGATCGGCTCCCAAACTGCGTCAGGTTTGCTGTCAGTCATGCATAGCCTTGTCGTACTTAGCCAACCGCAGTAAGCCGCGATGGACCAAATGAGGTCGCACTATGAGCGGAGCGGGAATATAGGGAGACAACCCCATGCCATCTCCGCCACTGAGTATAACTGGTACGTCGCTTCCCCACTGAGCACGATAGCGACTAATTACATGCGCGACTCCACCCACTAAGGCGCTGGCGGTACCGCACATCATCGCTTCTTCCGTGTTCTTGCCGGGGAGCGATGGCAATTCGAGCAAGTCGTCCGCGTCGATTTCAGGTAATTGCTCAGCCCCTTGGCCAAGCAAACGCAACATCATTGGTACCCCGGGTAGAATCGCCCCTCCAGCGAAAGTCCCCAGCAGCGGTTTTCCCGGTTCGACCGGATCGGGGGGGGACGTCACTAGATCCACGGTGACCGCCGAACCAGCTTGGACCACAATCGTCGGCCGCTCGGTTGTCAGCTCAGTTGCGGCCAATGCGGCCAGCAAGCGATCGATCCCGACTCGCTCCGGAACTTCGACGTCGATCGCCAGTGGCAATCGTTTCCAATCGACGACTTCGATCTGATGTCCCACTTGCCCCTGCAAGTAAGCTTGTAGAACTTCTAGCGCATCGCGGCGCACACTACTGACCAGCCATACCGTAGTGGGCGATGCCTCAGCGGCTAACCCATGCGATATCAAAGGTCGAAGCTGTCGCGTCCAAGCCACATCGTCTGGAAGAAAACGAGCGGTATCTTCAGCGCAGCGACGGATCGCTTGGGACTTGACCGGACACCAATTAATACGGAGCATTGGCCCCAGTTCGCGATGAGCTAGATCCAGTTCGGCGACCCGTAGGCCACTGTTGCCAATGTCGACACCGTAATAGAGCGGCATAATCGGACTGTTGTCTATCGGATGCATCATCGTTTTGACAAAAACACTAGTGGCTGTTCGCACTCCACAGCCGCAGTGTATCCGATCCACAGAATATTGTCATTGGAAGTCGATGGTGCAATAGTAGCCATCACGCTTGGGGCGAGCGGCATATAAGCTACTGACGTTCTTCACGAACCGAAGGTCCAGCCGATTGTCTAGCCCAGGCCAAATGGTGCGAGCTTGCGAGCGACATGCTGGCCTGGGGCTCGGTCCCCAAATACTTCGACTCCACTGGCTAGGCCAATGCCACCCAAGAGACGCCGGATTCTACAAGCTGGCGAATGCCTTGAGCGCATCCAGTGCGCGATGCACGTCGGCTTGCGAGACTTCGGCCCACGAATCGGCGCGATGACGAATAATCGCCAGCTTGAATTGCTCAAGAGCTTCCGCCAGATCGACGGGGAGACTCGGCAGCTTGGCAAAGGGGGATTCGCCCGGAAGCTTTTGATCATCATCCCAAGCGAGCCCGTCGTCACCTTCGCCGCCATCAGAACTCGCCGCCGCCGAGTAGTCTTCATCGCCGAAATCGGGCCCATCGGGGCGCGGTCCCTCAGCCACTGAGCGTGGTCCATCCTCGACACCGGTTGCCTCGTCAACTTCGGCCAGCGGCGTGTAGTCCTCGTCCATGCCGCTCGCGATCGACCCGTCCGCCACAATGTCTTGTTCGTCCGGTTCGAACTCTGGTTGGCTCCCCATTGATTCCCAGCGCGTGCGGCGCATGTGCGAAACGCTCCAACCGCTCTGTACGGCCCCTTCGAGCCACATTTCAGAATCGTCCCAATCGAGCGCCGCCAGAAAATGACTCCAATAGATCCCCGAGTAGCTCTCGTAGCTTGCACCAAAACGCTCGTGCACGCGGCGCAGTCTTCCGACATGTTGCGGTGAGACACCACCCACGCGGCGACTCCAGGCCTCGTCGCTGTACGCAATGCTCGGTGATTCCGAACCCATCAACGCCTCCCGCCACTCAGCAATGATTCGCCCCTTCTCCCAATTGGTCGTACTCACCAGCGTCGACCAACGACCGATGTATTCCGCCGACAGCTCGAGACTTTTCGGATCGTCAATCAGCGTTTCGATGGTGTCGGGCTCGGAGCCACTGACGCGTTGCGATTGAGGAATTCTATCCGACGTGTTTTCCAAGAGTTCACTCCGACTAGAGTTGCGAGTTGCGTTGACTTTCGTGCTCCAGCGCTCATGGCTGGCTAGATAAGAAAGTTAACGACTCG
Source organism: Pirellulaceae bacterium (assembly GCA_041741715.1). Lineage (GTDB taxonomy): Bacteria > Planctomycetota > Planctomycetia > Pirellulales > Pirellulaceae > Aureliella. Next base: position 12,994 of record JBGSJT010000241.1, read on the forward strand.
CCACTAGAATGACAGAGTGATTCACGTCGAGGTCGATTGTTTTAGCCATTCCCGCGCGGTGCGATTAAGCAACATACGGCCTAGTAAAACTTTAGGGCTTGTTGTCAACGTGAGAAAAAAGTCTGTTGCACCAACATTCCAACCCGCCCCAGCGATACAACCTGTGGAAGGAATGTCAATTACCAGCCGACCTATCGCTGGGTGCCTCAATAGCGGTTTCGAGCGCAAACGGTCGCGGCGGATCGAATTTCAAGAAGATATCTAGCACGCGTCCTCCCCAACTCTCCAGCAATATACTTTCGCGTTGCCGCGCGAGGTTGTAGTCCGCGATGGCCGCCTGCATTTCATCCGGCGATGCAGGGAGCGAGGCAATCCACGGCGCATAATCACTGCTCGCCAACAAGTTCTCCACGCGCTCTGCAGCGGTTAACTGTTCTTCCGGTAGCGACGTCGTACGAAAGGCATCGATGGCCAATCGAAATTTTTCACCGAACTCCATCTTCAATTCACGACTACCAACACCACTCGCAACTGTTCTCTCGGCGGCTCGATAGCGACCAGACAAGTGTTCAGCCACTCCCCGCCACGCCACCGTCGATTCCCGTCGTGCCACATCTAGCTGATTGTAGGTCCAAAGCGTGGTGCTCAAGCTCACACCGATTATGGCCAGCCCCACCAGCACCCACACGGTAAGACGCTTGCCCGAGATGCCAGGCGGGCTGGCTATCGAAGTGGACACATTTTGCAATTCATCAGTCATGGAATTTTTCAGCGGAACGCTACTGACCTTAAACATCGAGCGGAAAATAACTGTCGGAGCTACGTTTGCCAGAGCGTAGACTCCCTACAGTCTGGCGACCGCAGCTACGTTTAAGACGCGACAGTTATTAGTATTGCGAGTAACAGTGATAATAAACTCTATACGATTCACTCAGTCGCCAACAGCGCCAGTGTCCCCAAACCGTAAAACGTGTACTCAATATCATCTGCCGGATCAAATTCGAAACCGCGAAAACCACCCTCGGGCTGCTGCATCCCCCAAGCATAGTCCCGCGCCCCCTGACATGAAATAGCGGACAGTCCATCTAGATCGGCGAGTGTCACACAAGCCGTAAAGGTACTCAACAAATCAGGGAGCGGAATGCGTGTGTTGGCTTGAAACCCCCCTTCGTCGGTTTGCATTTCAGCTAGAAATTCAACCGCTTCGACAACAATGGTGGCATCGAGTTTGTTCAACACGCGGAGTGCACCTATCGCGGCTGCGGTAGGATTCGTTCCTGAACGCTTGCCGACGCGAATTTCCAAGAACCCACCATCCGCTTGGCGATGCCGAAGCAAAAACTCCCCGACGGCTTCTGTATCGGGACAGGCTTCTTCGATCAATTCCAGGCATAGCAGTACTAAGAACGTCTGATACGTACTACCTACCCGACCTTCTAGGCTCTTGCTAAAGCCACCATCGTCGCGCCGCAATTTGGACAGTAATTCTGCCAACCTATTTGGCCAATCCTGTCGTGCGGCTTGAAACGCATCCAGTCCACAAGCCGCTTCGATCAGCTTAGCGGAGTAGACCAGCGACAGTAGATCGACGATCGTTTCATGGCGTCCCATCCGCGAACGTAGAAAGTCCGCGCAGCGCTCTGCCAGTGAGCCTTCCAGTAAACCCAGGATGGCCAGCGAGCGGAGTGCGAAACTGGTGTAGTACACGTCGCTTTCACCCTCGCGTCCTCCCCAACCGCCATCGTCGCGCTGCCGCGACAGCACGTACCGGGCGTGCCGCTGTTGCACTTCGTGTGGCAACTGGGCGGCCCCTATCGTCAGCCGCAGCATCAGCCGCTCGAGGTAGCCCAGTTCATCCAGATCGTAGTTTTCCATTCAAGTTTTAGTGCTTGAACTCGAGCGACACCGTTACTTCAACATCTTTATTGATCTTGTTGTCTTCGGCACCGTAGTTCATTCCCCACTTGGTTCGATCGAGTTTGAACTTACCCGAGAGTTTCACAATGTTGTCGGTATGTTCGACCTTCAATGGAATCTTGAGCTCCTCGGTCTTGTCGAGCATTTTCAATTTTCCGACCAGCATGGCCTCGTTCTCGCCAGCTTCGATTTTGGTCGATTCAAAGACCGCCTTGGGATACTTGCGAACATCGAAGAAATCGGGATTCTTCAGGTGTCCTTCCAATTTCGGATCGTCGGCAAAGAGACTTTCAGTCTCAATTTCAATGCGAATCTTCGATTGCGAAGGATCCTCGAAATCAGCTTGGCAATCAATCTTAAATTTCTTGAAGCCGCCGGTATGTGTCGTGCCATCCGGCTTGCCACCGACAAACTCAATCTTACACTTGTCCATATCGGGCTTGAGCGTCTCGGCTGCCGAAAGGCCACGCAGTGTCATCATGGATAATAGGGCAATTAGGCTGGTCGTTATCAGTAAACGCATCTTTGATCCTCGAATTAAAGGAGAACAGGTGAAATCACAGTCGGTCGCTCGGGACCGGACAGGCAACTATTGTACGCCGCAGGCTGAACCCTTGGGTATCGGTGACCCGATTTTTACGAAGTCTGCAGAAACAGTCGTAACTGGAGTCGGCATTGCTCGCAATTGAACAGGAGGTAACTGAGAAAACAGAGATAAGTCGGAAAGTTGGGTAAATAACAACTTTCGCACTCTGTTTCCTTCGTTTTCTAATGTTAAATTTATGGACACTTCTCGCTGAACGCCACCACGCACAGGCTCGTTCCCAGGCTCCGCCTGGGAACGCACTGTCTTGGAGGCTCCGCCTCCCGCGTCCTTGGAACCAACGACACTTCGACAGGCGGAGCCTGCACTGCATTGGGTTCCCAGACGGAGCCTGGCAACCAGAGGGTGGCGTTCAGCGAGAAGTGTCAATTTATGTACAGCCGAATGGCCGATGGAGTTTTCGAATGCTAGGAATCGAATCGTTACCGTCTCTAGCAAAGAGCCCTACTTCCACCGATTTGTCAGCCCCTCCTGTACTCGATTACTCGACCACTCCACTAGATGGCACTGGGTAGACCCGTGGTAGGCCAAATTCATTACTTCGAGCGCTCAACACATCATTCGATTCTTCCAGCTCACATCCTTCGACAACACTGGCTATGCCAGTGCCACCCACTCCACCACTCCACCACTCCACCACTCCATCACTCCACCACTCCATCACTCCATCACTCGACCACTCCACTACTCGACCACTCGACAACTCCACTAGATGGCACTGGGTAGACCCGTGGTAGGCCAAATTCATTACTTCGAGCGCTCAACATATCATTCGGTTCTTCCAGCTCACATCCTTCAACAACACTGGCTATGCCAGTGCCACCCACTCCTCTAATAGGCTTGAGGCTTGAGGCTTGAGGTTTCTAATGACTAATGACAAGTTTCCCGTCCCTCACCACTCCACCACTCCATAACTCGACCATGCCACATCCAGCTCCGCGAATCAGCGCGTTCCCCAAATGTTACCTCGACGATATCTCGCAAGCCCGCACGATGTCGGTCTTCGATTGGATTGAACAAGCCAAGCAGCTCGACGCCGACGGGCTGGAGATGTACGAAGGATTTTTCACTTCACTGGACAATAGTTATCTTGAAGAAGTTGCTTCGGCCATCCGTGAAGCTGGATTCGCGATGCCGATGCTCTGTTGCTCACCCGACTTTACGCATCCCGATTCCGAGCAGCGTGTCAAAGCGATCGACTACCAACAACAAATGATACGCGTGGCGCATAAGCTGGGAGGATCGGGGGTGGTCTGTCGCGTGCTAAGTGGCCAGCGTTGGCCACAGTTGTCGCGCGCCCAGGGACTGGCCCATGCCTGCGATGGTATCGTCGCCTGTTTGCCACTGGCCGAGGAATTGGGTGTGATTCTAGGTTTGGAGAATCATTACAAGGATGGTTATTGGCTCTACGCCGAATTCGCGCAGAAGATGGATGTCTTTCTAGAACTATTGAGCATGATCCCTGAGTCGGAGAACTTTGGGGTGCAGTTTGACCCGAGCAACGCGGTTGTAGCGGGGGACGATCCCGTGGATTTGCTTGGCCGCGTGGTCCATAGAGTAGTAAGTATGCATGCTAGTGATCGCTTCTTAGTCCCCGGAGCAAAGCTAGAAGATCTGGCTCAGGCCGAGGGGTCTGCTGGATACTCTTCGATACTGCAACACGGAGTGACGGGACAGGGGCTTAACAACTACCGCGCGATCTTCACGCTGCTCAGCCAGGCGGGCTATACGGGCTGGATCAGCATCGAAGATGGAATGAACGGCATGGAAGAGATGGCCCAATCGCTCGCCTTCTTGCGAACTTCGGTCGCGCACTACTGGTCGCCATGAACCGATGAGCAGCATGAACCGATGAGCTACATTGAACTGCATTGCAAATCGAATTTTTCGTTTCTAGAAGGGGCGTCGCACGCCGACGAACTGCTACAACACGCCGCCGAACTGGGCTACGCGGGTTTGGCAATCACCGATCGCAATTCACTCTCTGGAATCGTGCGAGGACATACGGCCGCGAAGGATGCAAACATCCGGTTCATTGTGGGAGCGGAACTTCATCCCGTCGATGGACCACCGCTGGTGGTGTGGCCCACCGATCGAGCCGCCTATGGAAGACTATGCCGCCTGATCACGCGCGGTCGACTGCGACGTGAGAAGGGGGCCTGTCAAATCACCTGGGCCGACATCGTCGAACTCAATGCGGGACTGTTGGCTGGCTTGCTGCTCAGAAAGCCAGTTGCAGACGAGTTGCCACCCGCCGACATGCGGCACTTCTCAGATGAAGTAGCGATGCCCTGGGAATGCGAGGATCGCCTGCCAAGCTCTACAGGATCGATTCAAGATGCAATTCAGTCGCAACAGTTGGTCGAAACGCAAGATCTAAAGCGAGCGGCGATTGAGTTTGAGTTGCCGTCCATCGAGTTCGATCCTCGTCAGGATGCCCCTTGGGAACAATGGCTCGGTTTGTTTCATTCTGTGTTTGGTGATCGGGGTTATCTGCTCGCTGAACTGCATCGCGGCGTGGACGACGAAGCCAAGTTGACGCGACTACTGCGACTGAGCCAAGGTTCGCATGTGCCACTGGTCGCGGCGGGAGATGTGCACTATCACTGCGCTGAACGGGCGTTGCTACATGATTGCTTGCTAGCGACGCGCTTCGCCACCACGCTGGAGCAGATCGCCAGCGAACGACTCGGCAACGCACAATACCACTTGCGACCGCTCGATCGACTGCGGCGCATCTACTCACGGGCGCCCGAAGCGATTGCGCGGACAGGTGAGATTGCCAGTCGCATTGAGTTCAATTTGGATCAACTCCGTTACGAATACCCAGTTGAATTGGCTCCCACGGGACAGACGCCGATCGACTATCTCAAACGGTTAACGTGGGACGGGGCCAAGCGACGCTATCCCACTGGCGTGCCAGAGAAAGTGATCAACTTACTGCGGCACGAAGTGGGATTGATCGAAGAACTCGGCTACGAAGCCTACTTCCTCACCGTTTGGGATCTAGTCCGTTACGCTCGTAGTCGCGATATCTTGTGCCAAGGACGTGGTTCGGCTGCGAATAGTGTCGTCTGCTACTGTCTGGAGATTACCTCCGTCGATCCCAATCAGTTGGATTTGCTATTTGAGCGTTTTATCAGTCGCGAACGGAATGAGGCTCCCGACATTGATGTCGACTTTGAACATCAACGTCGCGAAGAAGTGCTGCAGTACATCTATCAGAAGTATGGTCGCCATCGCGCGGGGATGACCGCCGTGGTGATCACGTATCGCATCAGGTCAGCGATTCGCGATTGTGGTCGCGCGTTGGGGATCTCGCTCGATCGCATCGATGCCTTAAGCAAGCTGGTCGACTCACGCGTCAAGGAGGGGAGTCTGTCTGAACGGATGAGCGAATCGGGCATCGCGCCAGAGTCCGATATGGGGCGCAGATTTTTATATCTAGTTGAAAACTTAGTGGGCTTCCCACGACATCTTTCGCAACATGTGGGAGGGATGGTTATTACGCAAGGTTGGTTATGCGAACTGTGTCCGCTGGAAAATGCAGCCATGGATGGACGGACGGTGATCGAATGGAACAAAGACGACCTGGATGAATTGGGGATTCTCAAAGTCGATTGCCTGTCGCTGGGGATGCTCAGCGCTATCCACCGCGCATTTGATTTATTGACCGTCCACTATGATCGACCACTAACGCTGGCGAGCATTCCAGCGGAAGACCCTGTGGTCTACGACATGATTTGCCGCGCCGATACGATCGGCGTATTTCAGATCGAAAGCCGTGCGCAGATGAGCATGCTGCCGCGGTTGAGACCACGTTGCTTTTACGATTTGGTGATCGAAGTAGCCATCGTGCGCCCCGGCCCCATCCAAGGTCAAATGGTCCATCCGTATTTGAAAGCTCGTCGCACCGGTGAGCAACCCGAGTATCCGAACGAAGAGATTCGGCAGGTCTTAGCCAAGACGATGGGGGTGCCGATTTTTCAAGAACAAGCGATGCGACTAGCGGTGGTGGCGGCGGGCTTTACACCGGGCGAAGCAGATCAACTGCGTCGCGCCATGGCGGCCTGGCGTCGCCCCGGTGTGATCGATCAATTTCGCCTCAAGCTACTCGAGGGGATGCGCGAGCGGGGCTTGAGTGAAGAATTCGCCGAGCGTGTGTTCCTGCAAATACGTGGTTTCGGCGAGTATGGTTTTCCGGAATCCCATGCCGCCAGCTTTGCATTGTTGGTTTACGTTTCGTGTTGGCTCAAGCAGCATTACCCCGCCGCGTTTTGTACGGCTATTCTCAATAGCCAACCGATGGGCTTCTACGCTCCCTCGCAACTGGTGCGTGATGCGCGCGAACATGGCGTGGCAGTGGCGTCCGTCGATGTCAATCGCAGTAGCTGGGAATGCACGCTGGAGCCGTTGAAGGTGGAGAGACCGAAAGAGCCCTGGCAGATGCGACTGGGGTTGCTGATGATTCGTGGCTTCCCCACCGCAGCAGGGGAAAAGATTGTGGCCATTCGCGAGGCCGCCGGTCCCTATCGCGACTTGGCCGACTTCACGCGTCGCACGCGGTTGGGTCAAGCTCTGGTGACGCGTCTGGCCGATGCCGGAGCGCTTGAGTCGATCACCGGCGATCGCCGCGCAGCCTATTGGCAATCGCTGGCGCAAGATACTAAGCCGCGTGAGCTGAGTCTGTTGGAAGCCGCCGGTGTCGATGTCGACGAGGCGTTGCCTGAATTCTTGCAGCCGATGGCAGAGATCGAAGAAGTTTATGCCGACTATGAAACGACCGGATTGTCGCTCCGCGCCCACCCGGTTTCTTTCGTCCGTCAGCAGCTCGATCGACTGCGAGTAGTAACAGCGGAACGCTTGAAGGAGATGGATGATGGAAAATTCGTGCGCGTGGCGGGAGTGGTTCTGCTGCGTCAGCGTCCGGGGACCGCCAAGGGGATCACCTTTGTAACGCTCGAAGACGAAACGGGAACGATGAACCTAGTGCTCAAGCCGAAGATTTGGGAGCGACACTATAAAGTCGCGCGCCGCTCCAACGCATGGCTAGTCAACGGCGTGCTGGAGAATCGCGAGGGGATTGTCCACATCGTGGTTGGTCGAGTCGAAGATTTGACCGAACAGGTCGCTGGCTTGATGCTCAAGAGCCGAGACTTTCATTAGTGGTCCGCGATGTAAGTTGGACAGCGTGACTCTGCGCTGGAGTCCAGGCTTTAGCCTTTTTTTAAATGCGTTCGACATGCAAAGGCGCCTAAAGGCTGCACTCCAATGAAAATGCAACTACTGTTAGCATTCAAAACACGAATACTAAAACGTGCGACAAAAAAATGTGCGGCAAAAAGATGAAGTGCTCGATGGAGGTACCGGCCAACAATCGTCCGGATGAATGTCCGAAGTTACTTTTTCCCAGATAACATTAGCTAGCTCTGAGTGGTGCTCAGGATGCTGAACGAGCAACGATGTACCAGGGAGCACGTAGCATCATTCTTGGTTTCTATCTTTTTGCCGCACATGTTTTTGTCGGTCGTCTGCCTGGTTGTGAGCCAACCACAGGTCGCGGCACCGATCCGTCTAGCGCATCATCAGGTCATGAGGTGGCTGTTTGAAGCGGACGTTGCGGTAGATCTCAGCCAATGGCACTGTCGCACCGATTGACTCGAAACGGATCGAGCTTTCGATTGACTGTTCTTCTCGCAGCAACCAACGACCGTCCGATTGTCGAAGATAGGATTCGACGCTTGGTCGGTCTTGGGCAACAATCACGTACTCTTTTAACGATTCGATCTCACGATACTGACGAAATTTACCACCTCGATCGTAAGACTCCGTCGAATCTGAGAGGACTTCGAAGATCATTGTTGGGTTGATAAGTGTATCGAAGTACTCGTCTTCAAATTCTGGTTTGCCGCACGTCACGGTGGCGTCAGGGTAGGTGTAAAGACCAGTGGGGTTTATCTTGACTCGCATGTCGCTCGGGTAGACCTCGCAGGGGCGATCCTTAAGCGCGTTCCCAACTTCGCGAACAATATTCCCCACAATCAAATTGTGCTCACGAGTTGCACCTGCCATGGCATATACTTCACCTTGGAAGTATTGGCTCTTGAATGCCGCCAGTCGTTCTTGAGCAAGATACTGTTGCGGCGACAGGTTGGGCTTGGGTGCTGTTGACATGCGCGTACCCATTGCAGTTAGTATGGTTAATAGTGATGAATTATATTGTCGCAGGCCCGTTGGAGTACAGCCTTTAGGCGCCATTGTATGTCGAACGCTGCCAAATGCGGCTAAAGCCTGGACTCCAACACAGATTGGCAGTGTCCAACTAATCAGTTGACTTGATTTTCAGAATCAACTAAACTCAAGTTCAGTTCTCAAGGTTCACTTCGTGACGCTCTGTTTCGACGAAGTGCTTTCGCCAGAGACATCCCCTTCAGTAGCCACCGCGCGATCGTAGTGCGGTTGGTGTCACGTTTCTTTGGGAGATCTCTGTTATGTTGTCGAATGTGAGTGTGGGCTATACTGAAATCCTATTGATCGGCGGGATGGCGGGTCTGATTTTCATTCTTTTTCTTCGTAATGGGCCCTACAAGACTTGGGGGCGGGCGGCGTTGATTGCTATTTCGCTCGCGACGTTGGCCACACCGGCTGATATATTCAGCACGCTGATTGTTTTCGCTGGCATCATGTGCTGTTTATGGATTGGATCGCGGTTCATGGCGAACCCAGTTCCGCGCTGACGCCCTTTTTCTAGTCTTCTCGCTTCCGTCCGGCTGCCCCGGACGGAGCGTGCAACTGGAAGCTACCAATTTTGTTTTACAAACCAACCACCGGTCGGCAGCAGCGGACGAGCATGAATTTTTCGTCGGGGGTGGGAATGACCACTACCGCGCCAACTCCCACGCCTCCGGAAGCGGCAGGGGTGTATGGACGCAATTGCGATTTCCATTCTTCGGCCGAACGACCATCGCTGGGGACCACGTACAATTGCGGACGGGACCGATAGGCTTGATTCGTCGTAATCCACAGCGACTCCCTATCGATGACCGCGACGACCAACGAAAACTCAGCGGCATAGTCGGCGAGCACTCGCCGCAGGGGACGGGCGGCGGTGACATAAACGGCGGTCGTCTGCGGCCCCAATCCAACAGAGCCCAAGTTGGCCCAATCGATCCAAGCCTGTACGCCCGCTTCCTGGCAAATGCGAGGTAGGACTTGTGCCACCGGTCGCGACTGCGGAGCAACCTGCTTGAGCACGCTATCCAGGCCCGATACTTCGCTCGCTGGAATAAACTCCGCCGACAGTTGCTGTGGACCGTACTGATCGAGCGTCGGCGATTGCCCAGTTGCCAAACGCCAGCTTTCAATTAGCTTGACCACCGAAAACCAAACTTGCGCGTCGAGCGGCTGGCCGTCGGAGCGTTGCGGTCGCAACAAGGCGCCATCGACGACTTGCCACGTAAAGTTTTGATCGGTACTTTGATTCGGCAACAACTGTTGCAGCGTTCCCTTGAGCCACTCTTCCGCCGTAGCGTCGACAACTAACCCTTCCAGAGAAACCGCAGCAGGGAGCTTTTGCTCGATCGATTCAGTTGTCGCGACCAACTGCAAATAGAGATTGTCGCGTGACTCAGCGCGCAAGCCCAAGCCTTGGCCCAGTTGCGGTATGAGACTCCCGACAGTTGCCGATTTCACTAATCCAAGCGCGAGCCGCTGATTGCGATCGATGGCGGCCGTCGCTAGTGAGTCGAGATCAACCACGGTGGGGATGCCACTCAAGTTGGACCACAAACTAACGAACTGCGATAACGGTAACGAGCCGATAACCAACCCAGAAAACGAGATCTGCGATTGTTGGACAACATCGATCGGCGGAATTTCAGGCAGACCGACGGTGGATGTCAGTCCCAAATCCTCGGCTGTTACCGGTGCTTCGGACAAAATTTCAATGGCATCCGGGAACTGAGGTTGAATTTGATAGTTCAACATCTCCGCGAATGGGGCTAGTTGCTTGGGGAGCTGCTGGGGAATCGGCTGATCATCGCCGGCAGCGTTGGTTGGTAGCGCGTTCGCTTGATCTACGCTAGTCGTTGGCAGGTCCATTGCGGGAAAATCAACTGCGGGCAACTCAACTGCGGGCAACTCAATCACAGGCGACTCGGGGACAGATGCAACGACAGCAGGGATCGGTTGTGCGTTGCTGGTATCCGTCCCCCCCAACTCTGACGACTGCGGTGTGATTTCGATGGGTGAATCGTTCGCGTTGGGCTTTTCAACATCAACGGTTTGTGAGGGTTGACTGGTCAGCACGTCGCTCGCACGTTCCGAGGAGTACCAACGCAAAAATCCAAAGAAAAGTGCGGCAGCCAAAACAACACCAGTAACACCTAAAAATGCGACCAACAAGTATTGCCGAGTTCGATTGGTGGAGTCGCTAGTCCATTGCGATGAGGGAATATGTGGTGCTGCTCCGGGTTGCCAACCGGGAGCGTGCAGGTTGTTTATGTGTGCAGAGCTGCCAATCTGAATGGGTGGGACGGCGTTTACGCCTGCGTCATCCGCGTCGACCAAGTGATATTCATCATCGTCGACCTGCGTCGCGGCAGGGGGGGGCAACAGATTCTCAATGTCGCTAGCCAATCCCTCTTTGGTTACCGCCATCGAATCGACGGGGAAGCCCTCGCTGTGCGCGACTTCGATTCGATCTCCACCAGCAACTCCGCGAGCTGGTGTGTTGGGAACAGTTGCACCGGACGGCGCGATCATGATCATCGACGAACACTTGGGGCACGTCGCGAGCTGCCCAACCATCTGCGGATTGCGCACGCGAATGCGACTTTCGCAAGTGGCACAGGTGATCGTGAAGGGTTCCACGCAGCGGATACCTTTTTCATGCTTATGGGTTATACGAAAGCAACTGACCGGCGGAGCGGTCAGCGACTACCGAATGAACGGTTACCATCCATTGTAGGTGAAAACTACCTATCGGAAAGGGAATTCGGCGGGGCGGGATTGGATCTGGGGCCGTTTGTAGCGATTCTACTGGCTCACCATTTTGGCTCACCATTTTGGCTTACCGTTTTTGCTTACCATTTTTGCTTACCATTTTGGCTTACCGTTTTGGCCCACCTTGTCGACAACGCTTCGCGAATACAGAATGTGGGCTTCTAACGTCCACAATTCCGTGGGGTCGAAGCGAGGAATTCATCATGCTTGCCAAAGATATGAAGCCGGGAACCGTCGTGGTTAACGAGGATGTCCCCGTCATTATTCAATCGGTAATGGTTCAATCCCCCAGCGCGCGTGGAGCCGCGACGCTCTACAAATTCAAGGCCAGGAATCTGATCACCAAGCAAAAGGTCGAATTCACCTTCAAGGGGACCGATGTCCTCCCGGAAGCCGACTTCCGTAAACGCTTGGTGAAGATGATGTACAAGGACGCCGATGTAGTTCACCTGATGGATGACGAAGACTACAATCAGTTCACGATGCCCCTGGCCGAAGCCGAGGAACAGCTCAACTACATGACTGAGGAATTGGAAGGGACCTACGCCTTGATCTACCAGGACGAATGCGTCGGCTTGCAACTCCCCTCATCCGTCGAACTGAACATTGCACAATGCGACCCCTCCATTCGCGGCAACTCGGCCACTTCGCGAAATAAACCCGCGACAATGGAAACAGGTTTGATAGTGCAAGTCCCCGAGTACATCAAGGAAGGTGAACGCATCAAAGTCGACACTCGCACCGGTGAGTTTTTGTCGCGCGCCTAAATAGCCGCAGTTTGGTTCAATATCAGCTTGACGCGCCAGGTCGCTGTCCAGTTGTTTGTGGACGCGGATACAGGCAACAGTCGACGGGACAGACATCGTGACTGGGGCCCAAGTCGCCCACTGCGGGACGTTCTTCCAGACCACGAATTCGCTCTTGCAACAACTCGCTGACCATCCGCACGAATTGCGGGTGAACTCCTACACTGGGAACACGCACACAGTTTATCCCCAAGCGATCACAGGCCTGCTTGGCTTCGGTGTCCAGATCAAACAAGACCTCCATGTGATCCGAGATAAAACCGATGGGGATGATGGCCACATCGCGAACGCCCTCGCTGGGCAACTGCTCGATGCGATCACAGATATCGGGCTCCAACCAAGGCTGTTGCGGTGGTCCACTGCGACTCTGGTACACCAACTCCCAGTCGCCATGCCCAACTGCCTCGGCAACCAAGCCACAAGCCGCCGTTAGCTGCACGACATAGCGACTGTTGTCCGCCATCGACATGGGGATACTGTGCGCTGTGAACAGCAGCTTGGTGGCCGCGCGGCGTTCCTCGGGAATAGTGTTCAGGCCTTGACCAACCAAGTCGGCTTGGGCTGCGATGAACCGAGGATGATTGAACCCCTTGCGCACTTTCTCGACGATCGGTGCCCCAATACCAACCGTCGCTTGCGCATCGCTGATGTTCTCGCGGTACTGCCTGCAGCCTGAATAACAACTGAACATACTCGTGAAAAAAGCGATTGCACGCTGGCGGCCATCGTCGCGCATACGCTGCAGCGTGTCGGGGAGCAGTGGGTGCCAATTGCGATTGCCCCAATAGATCGGTAAGTCGATCCCGGCTGCGTCGAGTTCTACTCGGAGCGCGTCAATCAACTGGCTATTCTGAGCATTGATTGGACTCACGCCACCGAAGTGCCGATAGTGCTCAGCCACTTCCAACATCCGCTCGCGTGGCACCGGTTTGCCACGCAGCACGTTTTCTAAGAAAGGCAATACATCGTCCATTCCCTCGGGGCCGCCAAAGGAAACAAACAAAATGGAATCGTACGGAGGAAGTTCAGCGTTCATAGGAAATTCTTGTTGGAGGCATCGACGTGTTAGTCAGGGAACCTACTATGTAACCGTGTTGAATCTACAATCTGCAACGGTTTGATTCTTAATTTTACTCTTAATCTTAATTTGGACAGCGCCACTTTCGGTCCCAATATCAGCTCGACGCACAAGCGAGTGGGTCGCCGGACTGTTCGTTTTCTGAGCCAAGTCCACGATCGAATCGGCGACCCACTCGCTTGTGCGTCGAGCTTATATTCCCGTTGATTTCAGCTAAATAGCGCTGTCCAACTAAACATGTCCAACTAAACATGTCCAACTAAACAATTGGGGACAATTGTTCTACTCTCAATCAAGCGTGAGCGGTTGAATCGCGGCGTGTGAAGATGCGCGCCAGCCACTCGCGTAGGTCGACGGTTAAGCTGAACAAGGTCGGTACCAACACTAAGGTAAATACCGTTGACACAATTAGTCCTCCCAATACCACACTCCCCAAGCCGCGATAAAGTTCGCTCCCCGATCCAGGGAATAGAACCAGTGGAAGCAAGCCCAAGACAGTAGTGGTCGTGGTCATGAAAATAGGACGAATCCGCGTGCGGATACTTTCCAAAATCGCCTGTCGCGGTGGCATGCCATCCTCGCGCATGTGATTCAGGGATTGATGCACAATCAGAATAGGATTGTTGACAACTGTCCCGATCAGAATGATAAAGCCCAACATGGTGAGCACATCGAGCGATTGCAGGTAGATTAAGTTGAGCGCTTGTAGTCCCAAGATGCCACCCACGGCTCCCAGGGGGACACTCAAGATAATCACCATCGGATAGACCCACGATTCAAACAGTGCGACCATTAGCAGATAGGTAATCACGATCGCCAGCAGAATATTGAATCGCAGCGCCGTCCAAGTATTGCGAAGTTTGTCCGCCGTACCTGCCAAATTGACTCGATAACCAGGCCCGAGTTGGCCACTGGCAATGAGCGGTGCGACGATCTCGTTTTGTATCTTGGTCATCGCCTCCTCCAGCGCAACATCTGGCGGTGGTGAAACTTCAATCGTAATCGCGCGTTCGCGCTCGCGATGATTGACTTGCTCCGGTCCGCTACTCAGCCGCACATCGGCCAGCGCTTCCAAGGGGATCAGCGAACCGGTCGGCGTGGCAATAGGTAGCGCTCGCACATCTTGAGAACTACTCGACAAATCGGTTTTTCCGATAATGACCAAGTCGATCTTATCTCCGCGCAAAAAGTAATCGGTGGCATAGGCACCGTCGACCAAGGCATTGACGGTGTAACCCAAATCGGCGCTGGTGACTTGCATCTGCGCAGCTTGAATCAGCTTGGGTTCGATGTGCAATTCGGGGCTCGATAGATCGAGACTTGGGACCGGGCGAGCTTGCGCGGTGGGAAAGACTTGCATGGTCTTCCCGAGCACTTGGCCACCGAGCTGTACTAGCGTTTCGAGCTCGGGACCGGTGATCTCGACATTGATGGTTCGCCCCGCAGTCAACCCTTGTTCAAAGAGACTCGATTGCTTGGCCACGGCAAATGTACCGGGGAGTCCCATCCCCACTTTTTGCACCAGCGGCACCAGTCCAGCCACTTTTTCCGGCTCTTGAGCGCGCAAGCCCATGAAGACCTGACGCCCTCTCGCCACGAAAAAAAAGTCGCCGATGACTGGGAAGTCCAACTTGGCAGCTTCGGGACTTCCGGGATCTACATCCCAATAGGGACGCAGCCTTCCTTCGACGGTCTCTCCCATTTGCATCAATTCGTCCAAGTTATAACCGGGTGGTGGGAGCAAGATCCCAAAGACTAAATTGCGATTGCCGGTAGGCAAGTACTCGACGCGCGGAAACAACCACCAGCTCAAGCCGATCGAAACGCTGACCAGGCTCAAAACCACCGTTAGTTTGCGCAGCATTCCGCGTTGTATCCATGCGTTCACACCCACGATGGCCGCTATGAACCGCTCTCCCAATCGCTCCAGGAAATGAACGCCACGTTGAGTCGTACGAACTGTCGTGGGAGTCACTTCCCGCCGTTTACCAAACAGACGTGAGGCGGCCATCGGTATGAGAGTCATGGAGATTATCAGCGAAAGTCCGACCGCAGCGGTGATAGCCATGGCGATATCGCGGAAGAGCTGACCTGCTTCTTCTTCGACGAACACAATCGGCAAGAAGACGGCGATGGTGGTGAGCGTCGATGACAATACGGCCCCCCAAACTTCCGTCGTACCGCGAATAGCAGCGGTGAAGGGAGCCTCCCCCATATCCCAGCGGCGATAGATATTTTCCAACACCACCACCGCGTTGTCGACCAACATCCCCACGGCAAAAGCCAAACCAGCGAGACTGACCACGTTGAGTGAACGTCCCAACATGCCCAGGATCAAAAACGTCCCAATAATACTAGTCGGAATGGCCAAACCGACCACCAGCGCGCCGCGAGCAAACCAGAACCCCGCGCCGATGATGAGTATTAACGTGATCGCAAAGAACCACGGCGAGATATAGGCAGCGGCCAGCGCGGAACCGATAATTAGTGGGACTGCGATGAGCGTGCGAACTCCCAAGTGCAAGAAGACCATCAACACGATCATCGTCAGCGCGCCGCCAACAAAAATATTCTGTTGCACTAGATTGACCGACGAGTAGATGTACTCGGTTTCGTCGTAGACCTGAGTCAGTTGCAGCCCCTGACGCTTGAGCAGTCCTTCATTGAGCTCTCGATTGACCGCTTGCAGACCAGCCATCGCGTCGAGCACGTTTGCCCCTGTCTCGCGGAGCGCGTTGACCGCAATGCTCGACTCGCCAAACCTGCGCACTAGTCCATCCGCTTTCTTGTAACCCAACGCAACTTCGGCCACATCGCGCACGTAGACTGGATTGCCATCGCGGATCGCCAGCAGTTGTTGCTCGACGTGTTCCGGCTTGCGAAACTGCCCGAGAGTGCGGACGACCCAGCGGCGTTTTCCTTCCCAGTAGTCCCCTCCGGAGGTGTCTTCGTTTTGACCTCGCAAGACGCGACGCACGTCCGCCACGGTCAATTGTCGCGCGGCCAACTTTTCAGGATCGACGATCACCTGCAGTTCTTCTTCCAGTCCACCGATCACGTTCGACTGGGAAATACCCGAGACCCGTTCAAAGCGAGCTTCGATTTCATCTTCGGCAAAACGCCGCATTTTGGTGACATCCATCTCCGGCGGTGGCAACAACTCGGCAACTTGTGGATGCTCTTTGGCCAGCAGCCGCAGCCGCATCATCCCCAGCCCCTCGTTGTTCGATTGCCGCACACGCGCCAATTCATTTTTAAGCTCGGGATACTTAACGGAAAATTTTTCAAAGTCTTCGTGCGTCGGATAGCGCGGACTGAGAATAAACCACGCGATGGGACTATTGTTGGCATTGGCAGTACTAATCACCGGCTTGTCAGCATCTTCGGGATACTCGGGGACTTGTTCCAATCGCCCAATTACATCCACCACCGATTGCTGCATCTGTGTGCCGACGAGAAACTCAAGCGTGATTCGTCCAATCGAATCGGAACTCTCGGAGGACATCTTGGTCAGTCCTTCAACCCCTTTGAGTTGCTCTTCCTGCTCGACGACGATCTCCTGCTCGACCTCTTGAGGGCTAGCGCCTGGCCAACGCGTCTCGACAGTGATCGTGGGCGTTTGCACTTCGGGGGTCAACTGCATCGGCATCCGCAGCAGCGACACCACGCCGAAGAGCGCCATGAGGAGCACACCCACAATTACCTTGGCGGGATTGTGGATAAAAAATTCGATGAGTTTCATGAGGTGGCTTTTTTCCACGTGATGCGGCTAGGTGGGGCACCCGGTCGCGCGGGTGGAATGCGTTCATTGCCGCGAACGACGATGTCGGCGTCTGCCGGAACGTCTCCGAGCACTTCGATCCACTCACCTTGTTCCACACCGGTTTCCACTGGGATCGGAATTGCGTTGGCTTCCAGCATTCCAGCGGCCCCTTGGGCGGGTGCGGTGGAGGACGCGTCGACCGACCAAATCATGGTCTTCCGTCCATCCAAGACCAGTGCATCCTTGTGAACCATCGTCGCCATTTTCTTGTCCCCCGTGGGCAATACGACCCGCGCCAACATCCCTGCTTTTAGCAAAGGCTCGCCAGCTTGACTGAATAAATTGGCGACCCGGATCTTGACCGGAAAAGTTCGTGAGCGTTCGTCGGCTTCGGGGATAATGGCCTCAATCACTCCGCTGAGCTGACGACCGGCTACTGCGGGGACTTCGACAAGCACCTCATCACTAATGTGGAAGTACGGGATTTGCGACTCCAGGACTTTGGCCACTGCGGGGACTTCGACATGCACCTCATCACCAACGTGGATGTATGGGATATGTGCCTCAAGGACTTTAGCTAGCACATCGACTTCATCCAACGCGATGATCTCGGCCACCGGCTCACCGCGCGGCAGCCACTGTCCCACTTCGGTATGTTCGATAGTGACATAACCGGCGAACCGCGAAAACATAGTGTGTTTGGCAATTTGATCGCGGAGCCGTTTCACTACCGCCTTCTGCATATCGCGACGGAATTCGGCTTGTTTGATTTTTTCAGGTCGCGGACCTTCGACGGCCAATTGATAAGCGGCTCGCGCTTCGATGTGTCTTTGCTGGGCTTCCAGCCATCTCGAACTGGAATTTTCAATTTCTGAAACCGAGATTGCGCTATTGATGCCTAACTTCGATAATCGTTGGGTATCGCGTTCCAAATAGTCTGCCGCCACGCGACTCGCTTCCAAGCGGGCCTTGGCCTGCTCAATCTCATCCGGGAGGCTTCCATTTTTCAACTCTAGCAGCTCTTGCCTGCGCAGTTTCAACTCAGCTTTTGCTGCTTCCAATTCCAGTGAAATGGTGGCGGTCAGAAGACTGGCCAGTGCTTCGTCGCGTTTCACCCGATCCCCTTCGCGCACCCGTAATTGCACCACACGTCCGTCGACGGCCGAGCCAATAACAGCACGGTGCGTGGGCATGATGGTTCCCAGGGTAGCTTGCGTCATTACCACATCGCGCTCTTCAACCCGGAGTATTTCCACTACGGCAGGTCCGCGCTGCGCATGCACGGGTCCTACGGCCAGCACGATCAGTGTGAGCCACACAGTTGGGCCAGCGAAGTTCAATTTTTGCTTCATGGATGATTCAGTCAATTAAGTTGACAATACTGAGATGACTTAAGTTAACAGCACTGACCGGCGGAGCGATCAGCGACTTTCCATAACAGCACTGACCGGCGGAGCGATCAGCGACTTTCGGATGAAGGGTTACTTTTTGATTGGCTCTAGGTTGTGCAATACTGCGCGGAGCGTTTTCATCAGCGCGGCGGCTTGTCGATCGCTCAATCCTTGCACGGCTCGCTCGCGAGTTTGTCGCGCGCAGCACACTACTTGTTTCCAAATCTCTCGGGCTTGTGGATTCACCGTAATCAGTTTGCGGCGCCGGTCGCCTGTACTGCTGGTGCGGCTGATCCATTGATTGCGTTGCATACGATCGAGTACTCCCACCAGAGTCGCCGGTTCGATCATCATTCGCGTCGCCAAGTCGACTTGCGATAGTTGGCCATCGATCATCAGCCAACCCAGCACTTGGCATTGCCGAAAAGTGATGCCATACGGAGCCAGCTCGTCACCCAGGGCTTTTTGGTAGGCCTGTGCGGCCAGCACCATCCAATAGCCGACGCTCGCTTCGAAGTCGTAGTCTAAATCGAGTCCCTGCTCCAACGAATGGTCAGTCGCTTTTTTGTTGGGCGCGGACATAAGACTCGACTTCGACAATCAGAAATAGTTAGCATGCTAACTATATTTACTTGTCAAGGAGAATGCAAATTGATGCATTCACATGGCTCACCATTTCGGATTTACCCCAAAGCCGCCAGGATAAGGTCCAGTGGGCGGAATGGGCGCTAGCCCACCGGTGTATTGAAGTCGATTTTCCAGTGCAAAACCGGTGGGCTCGCGCCCATTCCGCTCACTTCGAAAAGCTTAACCTTGCGACAATTCGGGATAAACCCGCATCGGCGAGGAAGCCTCCCGCCTCTAACCACAAAACTGATTCACCGGGGGGCCGAGCCCACAACGGGGTCTGCCAAACAGCACTACTTATTTTCAGTTGCAGTGGGTGTCCAGCGGAAGGCAAGCGTTTTTACTGCGGGCTCTTCGGCATCGGCGGCTTTGTCTTCGGTCGGCTTATCAGCACTCTCACCGGCAGGTGCGTCGCCGACCAAAACATCCATTAGGCCGGCGATTTGCCCTTGGTCATTGATGCCAAAAGCAGAGCTGTAAACTGTTTCCTCTGGAAGCTTTAATAGCCGCGACTTGCCTGACTTCCATACAAACGCTTGGGGGCCTCCCTCAGGTCCGCTGGGATCATCGCTGAAACCAACTACAGTCCCCGAGGCATTGATGCCATGAGCTTCCCCAGAAACGTCTCCTGCAAAAGTGCCAATCAACGTGAGCTTTCCCTCGCTATTCACAAAGCACGGATCGCGACCTGTCTTACCGCTGTAGGTAGCCGCAATTTCACCTTGATTGTTCATGTCGCGGACCACCATCTGCTCGTCGCTCACCAAGCGTCGCGCCCACTCCCCCTCCGACCATTCCCACATGAACAAAGAACTATCGAACAGTCCGTTGTCGTACTCCTTGACAGTAATACAAGTAGCGATGCGTTTGCCATCTGGAGAGATCTTGACGTTGCTGGTCATCGTATACGGATTGTAATCTTGGATGACAGACAGAATTTTCGGGTCCCAGCTCTTCGATTCGGAATTCCAACTCCACACGCAGGGGCGCAGGCGAGCGGGGAGCGAGCCGTTGCTGTAGCCACTGATCCGCTGGCCATCGGCGCTAATATCTTGCGCATGGGATGCTGTATCCCCTTTGACAGGAAGCAACTGCGTCACTTGGCCAGTTTTTGAATCCCACACTATGCCCGTCAAGCTTCCCTCGGGATGTCCGATGGGGCGACTCGCATAGCCGACCACTAGTCCAGTATCGCTGAGCGCGGCCACTTCGATATTCGTGAATCCGCTCAGCAACGGTAGCTTGGTCACTTGCTCTCCATCGACGAAAAAGCACTCTTGAGAAAAGATGTTTCCACTTTCGTCGGCCACTTCACGAACCCCGATCAATTGGCCGCTAGCATTGATGGCGAGCGCGTGGGAAAAAGTGCTTGAATTGTCGATGATGTCCAATTTGTACCCCTCCCCTTGCCTGTGATGTACGGCGGTCGCATCCCCTTGGCTATGAAGTGGGGAACAAGCCAGGGTGGGTGGAAGCGAAAAAGCCAGAACAGCTAGCAGGGGGCGAAAGTTCATGTGCATCTCACTCAGCGAGGACAGGGTGTTTTTCAGTATCTGCCTTCATTGTACACCCCACAATCCACCTTGAGGCCAGCGGGATAAATTGTCTAGAGTGGATGAGCTGTACAGTGTTAGAACCCTTAGGAGTCATCGTGCGGTGAAGCTACGAATATTCGATCAACTGCAGAGCCCCACGCCCGAGCGCGTACTCATCACGCGTCTGAGTGCCATTGGCGACTGCCTATTGACTCTGCCGTTGGCCGTGAGGGCCAAGCAACTGTGGCCCGGCTGCCGAGTGACCTGGATGGTCGACTGCGCGGCTGCCACATTGCTGGAGCAGCACTCCGCCATCGATGAGGTGCTGCGGATCGAGAAACGTTGGCTGGCCCACCCCAATCGTTGGAGCGTGCTCCGCAACGAACTACAACAGCGACAATTCGACATGGTGCTCGACCCACAGGGATTGAGCAAGAGTGCCATGCTGGGAAAACTGAGTGGCGCTAAGCTCCGTGTTGGCTTCGACTATTCCCATGCGCGCGAGTTGGCACCATGGCTGGCCACGCATCGTTTGCGGCGCACGGCGCGGCACATGGTCGACACCTATTTGCAACTTCTCAGTCCGTGGTGCGATATGATGCCGGGGAGTGGTGAATTCCAAATGCCGATCTACACAGCCTCCGTAGAGCGCGTTGAGGAAACTCTTCGGGCGATGGAGCTGAATTGCGCGCCGGAGAAATCACAGACTAGCGACCAACCCTGGGTCGCGATGAACGTTGGAGCGGCCTGGAGTTCGAAGCAGTGGCCGCCTGAACGTTTTGGGTGGATCGCACAGCAGTTGTGGCAGCGGCACGGCCTCCGTTCCCTGGTACTGTGGGCGGGGGATAACGAACACGCCTTAGCAGAACAAGTGGTCGTGCATGGATCAGGGGCTGCGATAGCCGCTCCCGAAACAAACTTGTGCGAGTTAGTCGAAGTGATTCGCCGCAGCCGGATGCTGATTTCGGGCGATACCTCTCCACTGCACATTGCCAGCGCAGTGAAAACACCCTGCGTGGGATTGTTTGGACCAACTTGGGCTGACGAGAGTGGACCCTATGGCAATAAGCACATCGCCATCCAGAGTTCCGTTTTACCCGATCTCGGCCGTGGCCAACGCCGCAGTTCCAATAGCAGTATCAATGCCATCGAGATCAGCGAAGTTCTCCGAGCCTGCACGCAACTGCTAGCTCAAATTGGCGGCGTGAGTGCCAGTCGAGTGAATAATTTGGCCGCGTAATTTATCTGCACAGTATTGCAAGCAATGATTTCCGTCCGGGCTTGCCCCGGCGGGATCACAACTGGCGGCTACATGAAGTTAGCCGCCGCGTCCCCACTCCATACCCATCAGAATGCAGGCGATCAGCATAAACAGTGTCGATGCGATGAGCATCACAGTGTAAACGGTCAGTCCGTGCTTGGGTTGATTGCTGGGGCTCATGATAGTGCAAACTTGAAAGTGAAAAGTCAGTGAGGTGGATGTCGACCGCTAGGAAACCATTAGAACAGTTTCGAATCGACACGATCGCCTTCGCGGATGTAGCCGGTTTGAAAACCTTGCATGATCTCCGCGACTGATTTGTCATCGGCCACGGTCTTGAGAATCAAACGTCCCAAATATTGGCCGTTGCGGTGAGCTTCCAAAGTAAAGCCCTCACGCATGCCATCGTCGCGACCAAGCGAGACTTCAACCAAGCCGTTGGTCGATACGGCAGTGACTTGGCCATTGACTTCCGGTGCGGTCAGGAGTGTTTCGGGGCGGATGCCAATCTTCGCTAGCTTTTCAGTTGCCATCGAAAGTTGCGTGGCCAATTGCCGCTCTCGCTCTCGCTCGGATTGATAGATCCCCTGCAATCGATTGAGTTGATCTTTGGCTGTTACCAAACGTTGGAAGAGTTGGTTGCGATCTTCGCGAGCGTCGACCATTTGCTTGCGGAGCAATTCGTTGTCGTTGGTTCGCGCCTTGAGGTCTTGCAGCGTTTCTTTCTCGGTGGCCACCATCGTGCTCAAGGAAGATTGCGTGCTCTCCAGTTCGATCTCTTTCTTTTGCAGTTCATCCCGCTTGTCATCCAATTGGGTTTGCAGGGCTGCCAGAGCCGAACGCCGGGCGGCTTGTTCGAGCGACAATTCATCCTTGGCAACTTCCAATAGGCCGGTCAGCTCCGTGTTCTTGCGCTGCGCCTCGGAGGCCTCAGTTTGGAACTTGGTCGCCAGTTGCTTTTGGTTGATGTGCGATGCATTCACCGCTATCGCCAACGAAAAGAAAATGACAGATAGGAGAAAGATCAATCCAGTGAATACTTTTCCAAGCAAGTTCATGCGACGTACCTTGATCGTGCGCCTAGACCGCCACCGTAGTAACCCCAAGGGGCCGAGCCGGATGAGAGTCAAGCTGAAAGAGAATGCCGTGGTGATGAAAAATCGGACGAGAGGGAGTTGAAAGCGGCGAGCTGCACTGTACTGTACGCGCGACTCTCGCTCCCCGTTCGTTACTCCCCGCAACTAGCAATATAATTCCCCGCTGATTCAATTGTCAAGAAAATCGGAGAAAATGGGGTTTTGGGAGAGTTCAGGTGGCAGAAGCCCCAGACCAGGCCTACACTTCGCTCGCAAGCTGGCTAGTGCTTCGTCCAGATTAAAAAGTGGGGTTGGCAGCGCTCAGAGTAGAACGATTGTCCCAATCGTTTCTCAAGCGATTGGGAGAATCGCTCTACTCTCCCAACCCCAAAATTAAAGTTAGACAAAGCACTAGTTTTGGGCTGGGCTAGACAATCGGCTCGACCTTCGGTCCGTCACGAACTTCCGCAGCTTATAAACCGCACGTCACGTGAGACGGACTTGTGTTCCGAATTAGTCAACATTGGCCTTACGGCCGCTTGGCTCACAATTTGGGACTCGACGCTTTGGCGATTCAGCGGTAAACTACTCGACTCGAACGACTTGCGCCAACTTCCCACTCACACATGCCCCCTACAGGCTGCTAGCCTTTGATCCTGATTCTACGCAATGGAGCGACTGACGAAGAGGTGGACCACGTCATCAGGCGGGTGGAGGCCATGGGCTTGACTGCGCACCTGAGTCGTGGGACTTTTCGCACTATTGTAGGGATTATCGGGGACGAAGACAAATTGCGTGAGACCCCCCTGCGGGCAATTGCGGGGGTTTCCGACGTCATTCCGATCCTGCCGCCGTACAAACTAGCCAGTCGCGATGCCCATCCGCAAGATAGTGTGGTGGATGTCAGTGGAGTCAAAGTGGGGGGTGGGCACCTAGCGATGATTGCTGGCCCCTGCTCAGTCGAAGAACCCGAGCGGATGGACCGCATTGCCGCTGCAGTTCGCGCCAGCGGAGCCAACATTTTTCGCGGCGGAGCCTACAAGCCTCGGACCAGTCCCTATGCCTTTCAGGGTTTAGGGGTCGAGGGGCTGAAGATTTTACGCGAGGCGGGCCACAAGCATTCGATGCCCGTGGTGACCGAAGTTACCGATCCACGCAACGTCGAGGTAGTGGCCGAATACGCCGATATGCTACAGATCGGTGCCCGCAACATGCAGAACTTTGTCTTGCTCACCGAAGCTGGCAAGACGCGTCGACCAGTGCTGCTCAAGCGCGGTATGTCGGCCACCGTGACTGACCTCTTAATGAGTGCCGAGTATGTCCTCAGCCAAGGCAATTCGGCAGTGGTGCTGTGCGAACGAGGGGTGAAAAGTTTTGACAGTGCCACTCGTAATTTGTACGACGTCGCGGCGGTAGCACTAGTCAAGCAGTTGAGCCATTTGCCGATCATCGTTGACCCGAGCCATGCCACCGGTCGGCCGGATTTGATTCCGCCGTGCGCCCTGGCTGGTTTGGCGGTGGGGGCCGACGGAGTGCATATCGAAGTTCACGATTGTCCCGAAGTTGCCAAGAGCGATGGCCCGCAAGCCTTGCTCCCCAAGCAATACGACGAATTGATGATACAAATGCGAAAGCTGGCCGAGTTGTTCGGCAAACAGATTTCATGAAATAAATTGGCTTTGTCTCAAAAGGGGTCTGACCCTTTGGGGGCGAGTCGAATTTAAATCGATTTACAGTCTTGCCGAAGAGGGTCAGACCCCTTTTGAGACAAAGCCTAACTCGCTGGAGAATGAACCGTTGAGAAAGCCGTTTATTGCTGGGAACTGGAAGATGAATCTGCTGTGCGAATCCAGTATGGATTTGGCGCGCGGACTGATGTCTGTCCTGCCGCACAATGAGAATGTCCAGGTGGCCGTTTGCCCTCCCACGGTCTATTTGCATCAACTCGGGACGCTGCTCCAAGGGAGCTTCATCGGCCTGGGGGCACAAAACATGTCGCAGGAAAAAGAGGGAGCCTTCACTGGTGAAGTGAGCGGTTCGATGCTCAAGGATATCGGCTGCTCGTGCGTCATCCTTGGACATAGCGAGCGGCGACAGTTTTATGGCGAGACCGATGCGCTAGTCAACGCGAAGACCCTAGCCGCGTTCAGTTACGGTTTGACACCGATCGTCTGCGTGGGAGAGATGCTCGAGCAGCGCGAAGCGGGAACCACGGCACAAGTGATCGATCAACAAATTCGCGGTTCGCTAGCGGGCCTCTCCCCGGAACAAGCGGGGCAGATCGTGGTTGCCTACGAACCGGTCTGGGCCATTGGCACAGGGAAGACCGCGTCCCCAGCCCAAGCCGAAGAGGTCCACGCGCAGATTCGCAAACTACTGGGTGAACTGTTTGGCAAGAGTGTGGCTGAGTCGATCCGCATTCAGTACGGTGGGAGCGTCAAGCCCGACAACGCGGTTGAACTGCTGGGGCAACCCAACATTGATGGAGCGCTGGTCGGTGGCGCGTCGCTCAATGCAGATAGCTTTGCGGCCATCGTCGCCGCCGCAAAATAAGCGGTGAAGTCCCCGTCGCCCAATAGGCTACGCCCAATAGGCTACGCCCAATCGGCTCAGCCCAAACAACAATGCCCAATCGGCTCTGCCCAAACAACAATGCCCAAACAACAATTTTAGCAATCGTCGTTCAAAGGATCGGTCATGTTCATCGCTGAATTCAAGCAATACCTATTCGGCTTTAGTATCTTCATCTCGTCGTTGTTTCTCGTGATGCTCGTCCTGGTGCAACGCGGTCGTGGAGGTGGCTTGACCGGTGCCTTGGGTGGTGCGGGTGGTCAAAGCGCGTTTGGTACCAAGGCGGGTGATTTGTTCACGCGAATTACGATTGTCGTCGCCACGGTTTGGATTTTCCTGTGTGCCTCGGCAGTTTACTTCCTAAAGGACCGAGCGCTACCACAAACTGGCGTCGCCGATAAAAACGTTCCTACCGTCACGGGAAATGTAGAGCCCGGCGCCGTCCCACCAGCCGATGGTGCTGGAACATCTAGCGGTCTCAGCCTACCGCCGCTCGATGTTACAAGTGAACTGACCGCGCCTAACGTCCCTGCAGTCGAAGTCCCTGCAGTCGAAGTCCCTACCGGCACCCAAGCCGAAGTAACCGACCCGGGTCAATTGGAACCAAGCTCGCCAGCCGAGCCCGCAGCCATCAAACCGTCCGAAGAGAAATAGCTGGGTTATTACGTCAAACCATTTTTGACACTTCGTACCGATCGCTTTCGCTCCTGGTCGGAATGCCGCGCGGATACAATCCTGTGAGGGGAATGGGCGGTCGCCCACCGCTGCATTAAAGTCTACTTTCCAGTGAAATACCGGCGGGCTAGCGCCCATTCCGCTCAGTTTGAAAAGCGAGATGTTTTTTATTGTTATTGAAAATTCTGGCGACGATTCATTTGCGAGGGCTGTGAGTGCTACTAAGTATGACGGGACAGGGGCAGGGCCGCCGACAACACGGCACTGCGGAAATATCGGCTGAGGTCCGAGCTGTCAACAACCGACATTTGAAGGTACAACTCCGCACGTGCGATAGCTTGAGCGGTCTGGAACCTCAAATTGAAGCCTTGGTGCGCAAATCGCTGCGCCGCGGTTCTTTGCAGTTGTCAGTACAACTGACCGGCGGTACGCGAGACAATCGTTATCAAATCGACGAACCAGTCCTCTTAGGCTACTACCAGCAATGCCAGACGATAGCAGCCAAGCTCGGGCTTCCAGCCGACATTTCGCTGCGCGAGCTGCTCCCCTTGCCCGGCGTCGTTTCCGAGAATCGCCACCTGAGCGAAGGCGAAGAGTTGCCTCAAGAGTTGGTTAGTAGCGTGCTCGACACGATCGCCGATTCGCTGGCCTGCCTCAACGGTATGCGGCGTGCCGAAGGGGATTCGATGGGAGCAGAGCTGACGCGGCAATTGAAGTGTCTGTCGGAATTGACAGTTAAGATCGAACAGCGGGCACCGACGGTCATCGCCGAATATCGCCAGCGCCTCGAAGCCCGTTTGTCGAAAGTTCTGGCAGAATTGGGGACGGAACTGCAAGAGTCGGATGTGGCTCGCGAGGTGCTGATTATGGCCGACAAAGCCGATATTCGCGAGGAAATTGTCCGCTTACGGAGCCACTTTGCCCAGTTTGAAAGCTTGCTCCACGCGGACGAAAGCCAAGGTCGCAAGCTCGACTTTTTGATTCAAGAACTGTTTCGTGAGGCTAATACTATCGGTTCCAAGGCGGGCGATGCGGAAATTGCGCAGCGTGTCGTCGACATCAAGACTATCATTGAACAAATGCGCGAACTCGTGCAGAACGTGGAGTAGCCATGCCAAGTCAAGCTACCAAGCAACCCATGCAAACTCTCGGACAACCTGCGACAGGTCTCCCCGCTACGGGGCACTTGATTATTCTCTCTGGTCCCTCGGGTGCCGGTAAGAGTACGGTGGTGCGTGAGTTGTTAGCCAATTGTCCGCTCCCAATTGAACTAAGCGTATCGGCCACGACGCGACCACCGCGGGCTAGCGAAGTGGAGGGGCGTGAATACCAATTTGTAACAAAGGACGAATTTGAACAGTTGCGACAGACCGACCAATTCCTCGAATTCAAAGAGGTCTTCGGACGTGGCGACTGGTATGGGACACCACGCAAACAAGTTGAGTTGGGACTGCAGTCGGGTAAGTGGATGTTGCTCGAAATCGATGTGCAAGGCGCACTGAGCATCATGGAGAAGTGCCCTGACGTGATCAGCTTTTTTGTGCACCCCGGTTCGCTGGAAGAATTGGCCATTCGCCTGCGCCGCCGCGGTACCGACAACGAACAAGCCATCCAGCGAAGGTTGGAAGTGGCCGCTGAGGAACTCCAAGCATTGAAGCATTACCGGCACGAAGTGATCAATCACGAAGTAATACTTACGGCCGCGGAAATTTGTAACACTTTACATCAATACTTTTAGTAAGGCGCATTTAGCGTCGAGCGAAGTATACCTGTCGTAGCTACGTTCGCCAGAATATAGGCTCCCTGCGGTCTGGCGACCGCAGCTACGTTTAAGACCCGACACCTTACATCCATACCTTTAGGGAACAGCATGTTAGAAGAACTGAAAGAAGAAGAGATCGTCAACAAAGTTGGAGGCCGCTTCAAGCTGTCGACGCTCATTCAAAAGCGATTGGTACAAATCAATCGCGGCAGCCGCCCCCTGGTCGACCATGTATCAGAGAACAAAATGGAAATCGTCTTGCAAGAAATCCTGCAAGACAAAATCTTCCTCAGCGCGGCCGGTGAATTGGCAGTCATTGGTGAGCACGATGACGGCGATTTGTTGGATATGGATTCGCTTGAATTATGACCCCGCAGCGAATCGTGGTGGGGATCGGTGGAGGCATCGCTGCTTACAAGGTGGCGATGCTCGTTAGCCGCTTAGTGCAAGTGGGACATCACGTCGATGTTGTGCTGACCCATGGAGCTGCGCATTTTGTGGGTCCCGCCACCTTTTCCGCCCTGTGTGGTCGCGCGCCAGTCAGTGACGCTTACGATCCAAGATTTCCGCTGGGGCCACATATTGAACTGGCCGAAGCTGCCGATCTACTAGTCGTCGCCCCTGCCACAGCCCGCATCTTGGCAAGCTGCGCGTTGGGTTTGGCTGACGACTTGATTTCGACATTGTACTTGGCCCGCGAGTGTCCGGTACTGATGGCACCGGCCATGAGCTCAGCCATGTGGGAACAGCCCTCCGTCAAGCGCAACGTGACAACACTCATTGGTGATGGAGTGCAGATGTTAGGTCCGGCCAGCGGATGGTTGAGCTGTCGAAAACAAGGGCTCGGACGCATGGTCGAACCAGAAGTGATTTTGGCTGCCGCCGTCGAGATACTGGCGGACAAAGTTGCGCCATGACCAACATTCTCATTACCTCCGGTCCCACGCGACAGTACTTGGACCCGGTTCGCTATCTGACCAATGCCAGTAGCGGACGCATGGGAGCCGCACTGGCTGAGGCGGCCTTGGAGTGCGGGCACCAAGTCACCGTCATCTCCGGACCGGTGGCCATCGACTATCCACGCGGTGCGACAGTCATCGATGTTGACACTACGGACGATATGCTACGTGCCGTACGCGAACATTTTCCGAAACACGATGGTCTGATTGGTGCCGCTGCTCCGTGCGATTACATGCCGCAGCGTGTTAGTTCGGAGAAGATCGCCAAGGATGGAAGACCACTTATGTTGGAATTGATCGAAACACCCGATATCGTCGCCACTGCGGCCTGTGGCAAACGAGCAGATCAATGGATTGTTGGATTCGCCTTAGAAACTGAGGACCAACGCTTTCGAGCGATCGTGAAAATGCAACGCAAGTGCTGCGACTTGATGGTCTCCAACGGTCCCAGTGCGATCAACGCCACCACCAACACAGTCGAGATCATCGCCGCTGATGGTACAACCATTGCCATGGTGTCGGGGAGTAAACGCGAAGTGGCCGAGGCGATCATCCGCGCCACCGCGCCATTGATAAAGGCCACAAACTGAGCGGCATGGGCGCCAGCCCACCGGTTCAGCATTGGAAAACTGACGTGAAAACTATACTAACTGAAACCACTTGCGATCTAAGTGTCGAATTGGGCCGACTGCGATTGCGAAATCCGATCATGGTCGCTTCGGGGACCTTTGGCTACGCGCGCGAGATGCAACATCTTGTCGAGCTCAACGCGCTCGGTGCCATCCTTCCCAAAACGATTACCCTGCAGCCGCGTCCCGGCAATGCACCGTGGAGAACCGTTGAGACTTCCGCCGGACTTCTCAACTCGATCGGCTTGGACAACGATGGCGTCGACGCGTTCATTGCCGGTCACTTGCAATACTTGAAAAATCTCGACACCGCCATCGTGGTGAGCATAGCGGGGAAGACCCGAGACGAATTCATCGAATTGGCTCGACGCATTGAAGCGGCCGGTGGCGCGACCGCACTAGAACTGAATATCTCTTGCCCCAACGTGAGTGGCGGCGTCGACTTTGGAACCGATCCCGAATTGTGTCGCCAAGTGGTCAGTGGCGTCCGCGAGAATTGCCAGTTGCCGATCCTGGCCAAACTCACTCCTAACGTAACACGCATTGTCGATATCGCGCGGGCTGCCGCCGATGGAGGTGCCGATGCCGTGAGTTGCGTCAATACGCTATTGGGAATGGCCGTCGATTGGCGTCGTAAGAAACCGCTACTGGGAAATAAACTTGGAGGACTGAGCGGTCCAGCAATAAAGCCCGTGGCCTTGCGGTGCGTCTACCAAGTCGCTCAAGCGGTGAAGATTCCGATCGTGGGCATTGGTGGCATCGCGACCATCGACGATGTGATGGAGTTCTTGGCAGTTGGTGCGAACTGCGTGCAAATTGGCACTGCTAATTACTACGATCCAACGATCAGTCAACGCTTGGTCGAAGCCTTGCCGGAAGCCCTGCGGGAGTTGGGGGTTGAGCGACTGGTCGATGCCATTGGAACGGTCGTTTGAACTTAATTTTTTCGAGACTTCTCGCTCAGGCGCAACCACCATTTACTCTCCCTCGGGAGAGTCGCGAGTAAAGCGAGCGGAGAGGGGCATTTCCCTCCCCGTCGCTGGGGCTCCGACCCTCCCCTCCGAAAGTTTCGTCGAAAACGACGTAACTTTCGGTGGGAGGGTGAGTTGCAATAGATACATGGTGGTGTTCAGCGAGAAGTATCATTTATTCCTTCATCAAAAAGTTGTAGTTTGCGATGCGAGTGCTATCGGGGATTCAACCCACCGGACGCCCCCATTGGGGAAATTATTTTGGCGCGATCCAACAATACATTGACCTGCAGCGCGAGCATGTGGGCTATTACTTTGTCGCCAACCTACACGCCCTGACCACGGTCCGCGAGGCTGAAAGCCTGCGTCAGTTGACGCGCGATGCGGCCCTGGACTTGTTGGCCCTGGGACTCGATCCGGATCGAGCCACTCTGTTTATTCAGTCGGATGTCCCCGAGGTATCCCAGCTAACTTGGATCCTAATGACCTGTACTCCGTTGGGATTGCTCGAACGCTGTCATGCTTACAAGGAAAAGAAAGCTCGTGGCTTGAACGCCGACGCGGGGCTGTTTACTTACCCCGTGCTCATGTCGGCCGACATTTTGGCCTACGACGCCAATTGGGTACCGGTGGGACAAGATCAAGTCCAACATATCGAAGTCTGCCGCGATTTGGCCAACAGTTTCAATCATCATTACGGCGAAGCATTCGTCCTGCCCGAAGCCCGCATTCTGTCGACGGCGGCCAAGGTTCCGGGAACGGACGGGGAAAAAATGTCGAAGAGCTACGACAATACGATCGGCATTTTTGAGGACCCCAAAGCGATGCGCAAAAAAATCATGCGCATCGCAACCGACAGTCGCAGCATGGAAGAGCCTAAGGATCCCGACAGCGATCATCTGTATCAACTCTTTCAATTGTTTGGTAGCGAAGTTGAAGTCCGCGAGATGGCCGAACTTTATCGCAGCGGTGGCTTTGGATATGGGCAGATCAAGAAATCGCTGGCCGACGCGGCCGAACGTTACTTTGCTCCAGCCCATGAGCGGCGCAGAGAACTTGAAAAACGTCCCGACACCGTCGAGGATATTTTGCGAGCCGGTGCCACCCAGGCACGCGCACAAGCTGCGCAAGTCCTACAACGAGTCGAACAAGCCTGCGGCATCAGCGCTCCGTGATTTGACGTTGTTACTTCAATCGCTTGTATTCATCTTTTTGTCGCACATCTTTTTGTCGCAGCTATTCGCTGATACTCGCTGGCCGCTGCGTCGGTCAGTGCTTTTCGCAATAGGCAGATTGGTAGCGTCATAGCATCTGATTGTCCAGGTTTTTCTCAGTCGCACCAACAGAACCGGCAGCTATCATATAATTACGGCTTTCGTCACCTTATAGTCTCTGCGTTAACTTCGAGTACCCTTCATGCGCGCACTATTTTCAATCGTGGCACTCTTCATCGGATGTGGATTGGCTTCGCTCAGTTTGACTGTCGCTCGGGAACCGTGGACCAACTCGCGAGTCTTCGGTTCGCCTGAACCACCCAAGCCATACGCAGTGGAACGTGTCTATCCGGGGCTACAGTTCACACAGCCGGTCGAACTGTTGCCGCTGGGAGATAGCGGTCGCATGTTGCTATTAGAAGTTGGCGGTCAAGTCTTCACGTTCAAGGATGATCCGGATTGCACTCAAGCCGATCTAGCTATTGACCTGGTTCCCCGGATCGACAGTTTCAGTCGCGCCTATGGAATTGGCGTCCATCCCAACTTCGATGCGAACCGCACCATCTTCGTCTGTTACGCCGGCGATCCCGTGGCGCGCCCCGATGGCACGCGACTCTCGCGCTTTCGTATGACCACTGAAAGTCCGCCACGGATCGATCCCGACAGCGAGGAGATTCTGCTTACCTGGGCTTCGGGAGGACACAACGGTTGCGCGATTCGTTTCGATAGTCAAGGTTACCTCTACTTCTCGGCTGGCGATGGCGCGCGTCCCTACCCGCCCGACGAATACGATGTCAGTCAAGACCTCAGCGACTTGCGGGCCACCATCTGCCGCATCGACGTCGATCATCGCGCAGGTGAACTGGCCTATGCTATTCCCAAAGACAATCCCTTCATTGACACTCGCCACGCGCGACCCGAGATTTGGGCCTACGGCTTTCGCAATCCGTGGCGATTCACCATCGATAACGCCAGCGGAAAAATATTCTGCGGTGATGTGGGTTGGGAACTCTGGGAATTGATTCATGATGTGCGACGCGGTGGCAATCATGGTTGGAGTATCTTTGAGGGACCACAACCAATTCGCAGTGATATCACCCCAGGTCCAACTCCGATCATCAAACCTCTAGTCGCCTATCCACACACGGAAGGCTTAAGTGTCACCGGTGGAGTTGTCTATCACGGCGATGCGCTTCCGGAGCTCAGCGGTGCCTATCTATATGGTGACTTCGTGACAGGACTACTATGGGGTGTGCGAGCCAAGGACGAAGATGAGACCATTGGTAAAACTGTCGTCAATGCGGCCTCGCAAGTGGAGTGGAATCAGTTGCTGGCGGAAACGGGATTGAAAATCATCACCATGACCGAAGCCCGTGATGGCGAAGTGCTGGTGGTCAGCTACGATGGCGGCATCTATCGCTTAGTGAAAAACCAACTCGCCGATCAATCGTCACAGTTCCCTCGCTTGCTCAGTCAAACAGGTCTGTTCAAAGATACCGC
Source organism: Pirellulaceae bacterium (assembly GCA_041741715.1). GTDB lineage: Bacteria > Planctomycetota > Planctomycetia > Pirellulales > Pirellulaceae > Aureliella. The sequence goes on from JBGSJT010000241.1 coordinate 46,336, forward strand.
TCGACTCCAGCTAGCCTCCGGCGTCCTCCCCTACACGCTCACCGCCCCCGCCTCACAGTCCGAGATGAAAATCGATTTTGCAGTGGGAGTACCCAGTACCGAAACGATCACCATCAATCGCCAACAGCGGAATTGGAAGTATCCTGTTGGAACCGTATTTTCGAAAACACTCTTCATGCCAGGCCCGTCAACGACGGAAACTGACAATCGTAAAATCGAGACGCAACTTTTGCACTTCGATGGTCTAGCCTGGCAACCCTACACCTATGCTTGGAATGCCGAGCAGAGTGACGCGGAATTGGTCGCGGCGGAGGGGGCGAGTGCCGACCTGCAACTGTCTGACGCGAACCGTAGTCCGAATCAGCCAACGAGCTGGCGATTTGCCAGTCGCGGCGAATGTCGCGCCTGCCATTCCAATCAAGCGGGGGGAGCGGTGGCCTTTATTTTGGCAAACCTGGCTTCGCTGGACCATCAACGCGTCGATGATCCGCTCTCGGCGCTCGTCACCTGTGGACTTGTTGAGCAGGATTCGAATAACCACTGGCCGGTCGAACGGATGGTCGATCCGACCGACGCATCGGCAGCACTCGAAAGCCGAGCTAGATCGTATCTGGCGGCGAACTGCGCGCATTGCCATTGTCGGGGTGGTGGCGGAACGGTAGCCCTGGACTTGAGTTTCAGTATTCCCACCTCCGATATTTTTGCGATCGATTTCCCGGCGACTCAAGGAACGTTTGAAATCCCCGCAGCGAAAGTGATCGTGCCGGGCAATCCCTATCGATCGGTCCTCTACTATCGTATGGCCACCTGCGGCACTGGGCACATGCCCAAACTTTGGACTCGTGACAACGATAGTCTGGGGCTGAACTTGATTCACGACTGGATCAAATCTCTGGATGATAGTTCGGAAAATGTCATTGAGTCGAATGTCGAACAGATCAGCGATGTATCGAGTGCGCTGCAGTGGTTGCACCAGCTTGAACAGACGACCGATGGTGATGCGCGACGTCAGCACGCGCTGCAGGCCTTGGCCACGGCCGATCCACTGACGCGAGGACTAGTCGAAAGGTTCCTGCCAGATGCGGAACGAGTACAGCGGTTGGGGAGCGACATCGATGTCAACTATTTTCTCGCTGCAACTGGAGATGCCGCACGTGGGCGCGAGCGATTCTTGAATTCTAAAACGCAGCAGTGCCGCACTTGTCACCGTCTCGCCGAGCAAGGTCGCGCGATCGGCCCCGACCTGGATGGGATTGCCAAGAAACGCAGTCGCGCGGAGTTGCTGGAGAGCATTCTCGATCCTTCGAAGAAGATTGAACCTGAGTTCGCTACCCAGGCAGTGGTAACTGTAGATGGACAAGTCATCAACGGATTGCGTATCGAGCAAACCAGCTCCGGGGTTGTAATTCGCTCGGCCGATGGCCAGGATCATCAACTGACAAACGAAGATATCGAACACACCAGCACCCAGACGCAGTCGCTGATGCCCGTCGGTCTGGCCACCGAGATGACGACTGAGGAATTGTCTGATCTGCTTGAGTTCTTGTGCTCGTTGAAATAAGCGTAAAAGTCGGAATTGAGACAGAGTAGAACCATTGTCTCAATGGTTCACCGCTTCGGATTGCTTCATCCCATCAAAAACTTGAACAATTGGGGGCAATTGTTCTACTTTTCAGACAATCGCGAACACTAACTCTGATTTCTGCATCTTTTTGCCGCACATCTTTTTGTCGGCCCATTTTTGAATAGGTGCTTCTCAGCCGTGCTGAAACTTCTGCAATTGGGAATGGTTACTACTGGGTAGACTATGAGTTGTACACAGTTCGCAATGGACTTTACTGCTTGCCTGACGCCAGTAGATGGACAAGTCATCTGCGGCGTGCGACTCGGGCATCAATTTTCCGACAAAAAAATGTGCGGCAAAAAGATGAAATACTGAGAACGATGTGCGTCACCTCTTCACTACTGGGTAGTCACTGCACCGTAAAGCTCTGATGTTGTAGGAAGTTTGCCACTGCCTGTTGAACGGCAGGATCGTCCATGAGAAACGAATGGAGGCGTGGGACTTCGAGCACATCCGTGGCACCGTCGAGCCGAGTTTCTTCGACACTAACTACGAAGTCGCTGGCACCGTCGATCAATGGATTCTGGAAATTGGTCTCTGGTAAACGCCCCGCCACAATTCCAAAAGGGCAAGGCGGAGTGGCCAACTTGGCTTCGAACGCGTCCCAATTCGGTCCTAGTTCCATCCCCCCCTGTCCCGTTACCCAACCAAAGACTCCGGTCTTGGACAATTGACGCGCGATCGAGGCACCTTGATTAGGTGGTCCCAGCATGACCACGCTATCGAGCCGCGCAAGTGTTGCTGCATCGTCAGCCCGCTGCCAATCGCCAATCGCGTGACGGACGACAATGTTCCCCATGCTGTGGCCAATAAAACTCAATCTGACATCGCTCGGCAGGCCGCTAATTACTTCTCGCAGGGCCGCCGCATGCTCGCTGATCGCGGCGCGCGTGCTGGCATATTCAAAACATACAATGGGCTGCTCGAGGGTCTTATGTAAGTGCTGTTGCAATGCGTGCATCGACGTGGACGAACGCATTAGTCCGTGCAGCAAGACGACGACTCGGCCTGCGGGTAGTTCGCGCGCGAGCTCCTGTTGTTCTAACGCCTCGTCGCAGGCCGCGCGATTTCCCCAGGCATGCCGTACATTGTCTGGATCGAGCAATCGCCAATGTCCAGTAAGGGCATTTTGCTGAATTCGCCAGCCTTGTCGCCAAGCATGGTCGGTCCACAGTTGCTTGCCGCCGAGCGTCGGTGTCTTCCAATTGAGGTAACTCGAAGCAGGTTGAGGTTCATCTTGCGGAGCAGCCATGATCGACCAGCAACAGAGAAAAGTGGAAATAAAGGCGATTGCCAATCGAACAATTGGCGATGACGGTGGTGGACGACGAGCGATTCTAGCCAGCATGGTATTAGACGTGTTCGCTAAGTGTTCATTGGCCTGCAGTAAATAATCCATTGTACCGCAGCGCAAACCGTACCGCAGCGCAAACCAATAGATGCACTTTGTATGCATCATCTTTTTGCCACACATTTTTTTGTCGGAAAATACCAACGGCTTGTACGACATGACAGACATTTCCAACTCGGCTCCGTAGTGGCCAAGACTAGAATGCGTTCGACAAAAAGATGTGCGGCAAAAAGATAGTACTGATTGACAGCAACGGAATCTAATCTCGGTGCGCTGCTCAAATCGCCCTTGCGTTTCTGGGGCAATTTCGCATATGACAAGTACGCCGCTGTCCAACTAAGCATCGTGCGAAGATAACTGTTGTAGTAGAGCCCCTGCGGTCTGGTGACCGCAGCTACGGTTGCGACGAGACAGTTATTATTCGGTCGAAGCTTAGTTTTAATCGAACTACCGACCTTTTTTGGGAAATGCTCCTGCCATGTCCAGACGCTTCTCCCCTGTGGGACACCTGTTGGTGCTGAGTATGTTCATGTCAATCGCAACAGAGACCGGTACCGCTCAAGAAGCGGTCGCTCCACCGACGGCTGCCTTTCGCGTGGCGACCGACATCTACTTTGGTTCGCAAAAGGAACCAGCTCAACAAACACTGACGCTATTTTCGTCGGGTGTGGCCTACGACATCTCCCATGATGATCCCAACCAAATCACCATGGTCGACGTGGCTCGCGACCGCATCGTATTGTTAAATAAGCAGCTTCAAACCCAGACGACGATCGACTTGAAGGAACTGCGGCAGTACATCGCGTCGGCTCGCAAGCAGGCTGAGACCACCAAGCTGGCTTCGTATCTCATTGGAGCTGACCAAATTGAAGTGACCAACAACGTCGTGAGCGTGGGAGATGGCGTGCTGCGTTATCAGGCGACGCTACAACAACCCCGCGAGGAGGAGATGGCCGTGCAATATGGCCAAGCTGCAGACGCATTGATATTGCTTAACGGCTGGCGTTCGGGGGTTCCTCCCTACGCGAGATTGAGCCTCAATCGCGTGGTGGCCGAGCAGAAATCGCTCCCCGAGGAGATTACGCGGACCGCGAGCAACGACAGCCAGTCCGAAGTGGTGCGCTGCCGCCTGCACACCAATTGGCGACTCTCCAAGGATGACGAAAAGAAGATTGCGGACATCGGTACCATGCTGGTTACTTTCCAGAACGTGAGCCCGCCGCTGTTTTTCTCCGCTGTGGACAAGCAGGCCGCTGCTAAGGAGAAGTTGGAAAAGTAGCGCTGAGTTTGACGCAATCGCTGCCCACAAGAGCCCAGGTTAGTGCTAGAAACCTTAAGCATCGTTCGGGAAATAACTGTCGTAGCTACGTTCGCCAGAACGTCGACTCTCTGCCGTCTGGCGACAGCAGCTACGATTACGATCGGACACTTATTTTCCGATCGATGCTAACCTTGTATGGGCAAGGCAAGGCTTATTGAAAAAGTTAAATTGAAAAATGAAAAGTGCAAAAAGAGTTGGATATCGACAGCAGAGGAGAAACGAACACTTTGCATTTTTCAATTCTCATTTTTCAATTCTCAATCCAACCCCTTGTCTTGGCTGTGTGCCCGACAGGCCAAAATTGTGTGACGAGCAATCAGACGGAACTTAAGGTTTTTAGCACTAGCGCCTGAGGTTCACGACCGGACGGAACTTAAGGTTTTTGGCACTAGCGCGGTTACGCGCACAATGCAATTGCCTTTACGACACGGAACGTCGAGCTACTTTGAGCGTCTGAGGTTCACAATCTGGCGGAAGTCTGCTCAAATGGAGAAAGTTGTGCCCTTGACTTTCACCCTCTGTGTCTAAGTGATCTTCCGTGCCCCATGTTTTTCAGACTGTCGATATCTCTGGCAAATTAATCTTCCTGGGGACCGGAACATCGGTGGGTGTCCCCGCCATGGGGTGCGCGTGCGAAGTTTGCCTAAGTGCCAATCCACGCAACAAGCGTTTGCGCTCTTCGGTAATTTTCGGATTGCCTCAGGGGAATCTACTGATTGATACCACCCCCGACCTACGAACACAGTTTCTGAGGGAAGGGATTGGAGTGGCCCACGCGGTGGCTTACACGCATGAGCACGCCGATCATATTTTCGGCCTAGACGATTTGCGATTGTTTTCCTATCGCATTGGCGGACCAGTCCCACTGTATTGTGAGCCGCATGTGGAACAGAGAATCCGCCACAGTTTCGACTACGCATTCAATACTGGTCCGCAGACCCACGAAGGTTCTATCCCGAGTTTGGCGATACACTCCATTGGCCTGCAGCCATTTGATGTGTTGGGTGCTACTGTGCGACCGCTGCGTTTAATGCATGGCCCCAACTATCAAGTACTCGGTTTTCGCATTGGGAATATCGCTTATTGCACCGATACGAATTTTATTCCAGAAGAAAGTTATGAGCTGTTAGCGGGAGTGGAAGTGCTGATTCTGGATGCACTGCGCGAGCAGCCGCACGCGACTCACTTTAATGTCGCCGCAGCACTGCAGGCGATCGAACGCATCGCTCCGCAGCGGGCCTTTCTGACGCATGTCTGCCATGATCTGGAATACGTGCAAACTAATCAGCAGCTCCCCGCTGGAGTTGAATTGGCCTACGACGGTCTGCAGCTCGATTTGAAGTTATGAGCGCAGAATGTCGCTGACCGCTCCGCCGGTCAGTTGCTGGCAAGACGCGAAAATAGCGATGGTTGGTGGAGCGCTTAGCGACAAGCAAGCGACTGATCGACGGAGCGGTCAACGACAACGGGGCGTTATAACCGTTACGATCGATGACCTGAACCGGACCGTTGCGGAAAACACTACTCGAGTTGCAGGTAAAGCGCGCGAAGTGGTCGCGTGGCAATTTAGATGGGATGTTGGAACGAAAGCGTTTCCCACTCCATTCCTGACGGCCACACATGCGTTCGATCTACTTGGATTACAGTACCTCTACTCCCGTAGCGGCCAGCGTGCGCGAATGCATGCTGCCGTTTCTGAGCGAGTTCTATGGGCATCCATCGAGCTGCCATTGGTACGGTCGCGCCGCGCATGAAGCAATCGAAGATGCCCGCAGCAACGTGGCTACGCTCCTCAATTGCCACCCGTCGGAGATCGTATTCACCTCCGGAGGAACCGAGAGCGTCAATCTTGGGCTACTCGGAGTAGCGCGTGCGATCACTCGCAATATTCCAGAACTTGTACCACACTTCATCACTTCCAATCTCGAACATACCTGCGTGCGACAGTGCGCACAGCAACTGGAGCGCGAAGGGTGGCAGGTTAGCTACATTGGCTGCGATCGCCATGGCATTGTCCGCGTGAATGAACTAGAGAATGCCATTCGCGAAAACACGCGGCTGGTGAGTGTGATCCACGCTAGCCATCGCATCGGCACGGTACAACCGATTGAGGAGATCTCGGAAGTATGTCGTCGCCGCGATATTCTGCTGCACACCGACGCGGCCCAGTCGGTCGGCAAAGTCGATTTTGATGTTGAACAATTGGGGGTCGACCTATTGAGTTTCAGTGGTCATAAGCTCTATGCCCCCAAAGGTATTGGCGTACTCTACCTGCGATTGGGCGTTCCCATTGAGCCCATTCTCTTTGGCGAAGGCTGCGAGGCGGGAATTCGGCCTGGGACAGCCAACGTGCCCCACATCGTTGGACTTGGTCAAGCAGCCAAACTGGCCCAAGCTGGACTCAAAAGCACGATCGATGGCATCTCCAGTTTACGCGACCGTTTTCATCGACAACTTGAAACGATGATTGGGCGGGTCATTCCCGTGCATGGTTGCGAGGTGCTACGCGTGCCGGGGATTCTCAGCATAGAATTGCCCGGCGTGTCGGCCGAAGCCCTGCATCGCCATCTGCCGGAGATTTGCTTCGGCCCAGCCGTACCCAGCAACGGACGGACGCGCGGGCGAGTCATCAATCCGACGCATTCGGCACTTGGGCTGACTGAACAACAATCGTCCAATACCCTCTTGATCTCGCTAGGCTGGACTACATCGGAAGATGAAATGCAACGCGCGCTGCATCTAATTGCCGCCGCCTACGAATCGCTGGCCACTTGACGCAGCTTGCGGTAGCGACGAATCAGTTCGTTGGTCGAACTGTCGTGTGCCACCGGAAGGGTGCGGGACGGATCGAGTTCAGGAATGATGTTCTTGGCCAATACCTTTCCCAACTCAACGCCCCATTGATCAAAGGCATCGATGTTCCAGATGATGCTTTGCACGAACACGCTATGTTCGTAGAGCGCCACGAGCTTGCCAAGAATACTTGGGGACATGCGATCGGCAAAGAGTGTGTTCGACGGTCGATTCCCTTGAAAAACTCGATGTGGAACCAACCAGGCGGGTGTACCGTCGGCGCTCACTTCCTCTGCGGTCTTGCCAAACGCGAGCGCCTCGCTCTGCGCTAGTACGTTGGCCATCAAGATATCTTGGTGATCGCCCAGCGGATTGAGCGATTTCCCAAAAGCGATAAAGTCACAGGGGATCAGCCGCGTCCCTTGATGAATCAACTGATAGAACGAATGTTGTCCATTGGTCCCCGGTTCACCCCAGTAGATCATCCCAGTTGCATAGTCAACTTGTTCCCCCTCCACCGTGACGTACTTACCCGTACTCTCCATCGTTAGCTGCTGCAAATAGGCAGGAAAACGCTTTAGATATTGTTCGTAGGGGAGGACCGCCACCGTCTCGACGTCAAAGAAGTTGGCATACCACACCGATAACAAACCCATCAAGACGGGCATATTCTCCGCCAGCGGTGCAGTCCGGAAATGTTCGTCCATTTGATGAAAGCCATCGAGCAGTTCGCGAAACTGCTGTGGTCCAATCGCCAGCATCGTCGACAGGCCAATGGCCGACTCCATCGAATATCGTCCGCCCACCCAATCCCAAAACTCGAACATGTTGGCAATATCGATACCGAACTCCGAAACTTTGGTGGCATTGGTCGACAAAGCTACGAAGTGCTTGGCAACCGCCGCGCGTTCTCCACCCACCGCAGCCAGCAACCACTTGCGAGCGGTGTCGGCATTGGTCATGGTCTCGATCGTGGTGAAAGTCTTGGAGGCGACAATGAACAGCGTTTCGGTCGGATCGAGATCGATGGTCGCTTCCACGAAATCGGTGGCGTCGACGTTGCTCACAAAACGAAAAACCAGATCGCGCTGACTAAAGTGTCGTAGCGCCTCATAGGCCATCACCGGGCCTAAGTCCGAGCCGCCGATGCCGACGTTGACGATGTTACGAATTGGTTTACCGGTATGCCCCAACCATTGGCCGCTGCGAACGCGATCGCAAAAGCCACTCATCTTGTCGAGAACTGCATGCACTTCGGGAATAACGTCGACCCCATCCACTATGACCCGCGCAGTCTGCGGAGCGCGGAGCGCGGTATGCAACACCGCTCGGTCTTCGGTAATGTTGATCTTGTCACCGGCGAACATGGCTGCGATCCGCGCTGGCAAGTTGCATGACTGCGCCAAGGCGATGAGCAACTCGAGCGTCTCGGAGGTAATACGATTCTTCGAATAATCAAGATACAGATCGACTGCCTCCAACGTCAATTTCTGGCCGCGCTGTGCATCGGAGGCAAACAGTTCGCGAAGATGTTTCGGCGCGATGGATGCATGGTGCTGTGCCAACTGCTTCCAGGGCTGGCTATTCTTGAGAGCAGAGGTCATGGTCGGTCACCTTACAATCCAGGGATAGTGTTGAGTGAACCTCGGGCGCTTGCCGTGGGCTCTTGAATTTTAAAAATCATAAGGCCAGACTCCGCGCGACCACAAGCCGCCGTCGACGAAGAGCGTCTGACCGGTGACGAAGCTGGCGGCTGGGCTCACCAAATAAGCGACTGTTTCGGCGACGTCATGCTCTGTCCCCACTCGCCCCAACGGTGTCAGCTCGCTCCATGTGGCGGCGTAGTTGGGACTCTCGCGTTGGGTTCGTTCGTTCTCGATGGCGCCAGGTGCGACGCAGTTCACGCGAATGCGGTACTTGCCCAATTCCACTGCGGCAACTTTGGTCAACATCTCGATGCCACCTTTGCTGCACGCGTAATCTCCCAAACTTGGAAACGGGATGCGATTGGCACCGGAACCGATATTCACGATCGAGCCACCGTGGTCCAGCATCAGCCTGGCGGCGCGCTGCGTACAGAGGAAGGAACCTTTGAGATTGGTGCGCAGTGTGCGATCCCAATCCTCTTCGCTCAACTCCAACAACGGGGCGAAGGTCTGCACGGCCGCATTGTTGACGAGCACATTTAAAACTTGTCCTGTCTCTGACATCTTGGTGAACAGACGATCGAGTTCCTCAGCGGAGCCAACGTCGGCATCCCAGGCCCAGCCATCGCTCCCCGCCTGCCGCACCAATTCCAACGTCTGCTCCGCCCCGTCAGGGTCGCGGAAGTGGTCGACCACGATTGTGTAGCCAGCTTGTGCCAGTCGCCGCGCGATTTGCCGTCCGATTCCAGAGCTGGCACCGGTGATTAACGCCAACGATTTTTTATTGTCATGCATGGTTTAGTTCTAATTGAAATTGTCGCTGACCGCTCCGCCAGTCAGTCGCTATTTCTGTACCGGCGAACGGATAGGGCAAATCGTAGCGGAAAAGCCCGACAATTTGTTTGCGGATCGAAGGGGAGGGAGGGTAAACTAGCCCAGGTTAACTCTCGCCTCTCAATCGTCATATTCGCTAATAGCGCAACCCCCTCCTTGGGGTGCCGCCTCCAACTGCCACCGCGCGGGCTTTAGTTTGCGGCGCAAGCAATTAAACTAGGGGGACGAGGGAACTGGGAGAGCCAGCGTAAATTCTCATCGCCTCATTGAATTCAAGTGCTAGGAAACGACTATGTCGGTCCGTAGAAATTGCCGTGTCTCATGCCGTAATGGTTTTAGTAGGCTAACTTTGGTTGGCCTCGTGAGTCTGGTGGTTGGGCAATCAAGCTGGGGGCAAATAGGTTTGGCGCAGGGCCTTCCGACATCGCGTTCCAGCGAGCGGCGTTTGGCCCCCGACGCGTTCATTTCGATTCCACCCGCAGCACAATATGGGGAAACCTTTCAGGGGCCAGTAGACCTGCCGTTGGTTGCTAAGAATCCTGATTTGGCGTGGGACCCACACTACGCACCCAAGAGCGATACGCTAACTGAGATGGCCAAAGACGTAGTCTTCCGCAGCGACGTTTACTGCTTAGATTTCTCCTTTAAGCCAGTGCGAATGGTCGAGGTGCAGGGGCAAACCGTGTGGTACATGGTCTACCGCGTGCGTTACGTGGGAGGGGAATTGCGACCGACGGCTGAGCCGGATAAGTATAACAATCAAGTTTTTGCCACGCCAACGGCGCTCCCGTCTGGCACGTCGACCACCATGCCTGGGAGGTTCATGCCACTGCTGCGGCTGCAAGTCCGCAGTTTGCGAGTCGAGTATTTGGACCAAATAGTGCCGGGTGCCAAAGCGGTAATAGCAGCCAAGGAACGGGTTGGACGACCGCTCTACGATTCGATTGAGATGCAAACGTTGCCAATTCAATTGTGGCGTGATACCGATACGGTCGATCATTCGGTATGGGGCGTGGCAATGTGGACCAACGTCGACTCTAGAACGGACTTCTTTTCCGTTCAGGTGCAGGGGTTGACCAACGCTCAGCGTCTGAAAATGGAAGGTGAAGAGATCAAGTACCTGCAGAAGAACCTAGTACTCAATTTTTCCCGTCCTGGCGATACGGTGAATGAACTGGAGGATCGCATCCGCTACGGAGTCCCCGCCCTAGGCGATCCGACGCGACAGCGGTACGTGCTCAGTCAGTATGGCTTGGAAGAACGTCTTGATCATCTGTGGGTCTATCGATAGAATAAGCGCTTGCTCAAAAACTCGTTCAGAATTTACCACACCAAATTTTCCACACAGTAAGCGTTGGATTTAAGCCATGGCACACAAAAAAGGACAGGGTTCGACTCGAAACGGTCGCGACAGCAATGGACAGCGTCGTGGCGTCAAGCGTTTTGGTGGACAAGCGGTGACACCGGGTAGCATCATTATTCGCCAAGTTGGGACGAAATGGCACCCAGGACGCAACGTCGGGATGGGTAACGACTATACCATCTTCGCCCTGAACGAAGGGACCGTCTTCTTCGATCAGAAGGGTCGCCGCGTAAATGTGAAACTGGCCGAAGCCAATTAAAAATGTTTGTTGATCGCGCTGAAATCGAAATTGAAGCTGGCAAAGGTGGCAATGGTATCGTCGCCTTTCGCCGCGAGAAGCATGTCGCTTATGGCGGCCCCTGCGGCGGTGATGGAGGAAATGGTGGCGATGTCATCGTCCGTGCCCGCGAAGGTGTCAATAGCTTAGTGGCGTTCGCGCATCGCAAGCATTGGCGGGCCGAGCCAGGGAAGATGGGGGGAGGCTCCGATCGCCATGGTCGCAGCGGCGAAGATCTCATTATCGATGTTCCTCCTGGTACGGTCATCATCGATTCCGCCAGCGGTTTGATTCTCAAGGACCTCGTGTCTGATGGCGAAGAAACCATTGTGGCCCGCGGTGGACGGGGTGGGAAAGGGAATCCCCACTTCAAGAGTTCCACCAATCAAGCTCCGCGCGAGGCGACGGACGGAACTGCGGGCGAGCTACGACGCGTGATCCTGGAACTGAAAGTGATTGCCGATGTCGGTCTAGTTGGCAAGCCGAACGCGGGTAAGAGCACATTGCTCAGCCGTCTCTCCCGAGCGCGACCTGAGATCGCCGACTATCCGTTCACGACGAAGTTCCCGAACTTGGGGCAAGTCGTCGTCGACCTCGATCATACCTTTGTATTGGCCGACATCCCAGGCTTGATCGAAGGGGCAGCCCACGGAGTTGGACTCGGCTACGATTTTCTACGGCACATCATGCGCGCTGGAATTCTAGTCCACCTAGTCGAACCGCTCCCATCCGATGGTAGCGATCCAATCGATAACTACTGGATCATTCGCAAGGAGCTAGCCCTCTACAACGATGAGCTAGCCGCGCGCCCTGAAATCGTAGTGGTCAGCAAATCAGAAATCCCCGAATCGGCTGAAGTGTTCGAGAAGTTGACCAGCGAAGTCGAGGGGGAAGTATTGCTCATCAGCGCCGTGACCGGCGATGGATTGAACCGCTTGATTCGCCGCATCGCCATTGTCTTGTCGCAAACCAAGGAAAGCGTCGCTGGTTGAACGCTGTAGTCTGCCATGAATCATTTGCTCGCTCGTTGCCTGGCCTTGTGGGCTGGGGTTGCTGTTTCTACTTTCGTTCTGGCCGCCGAACGTCCCAACGTCGTGTTGATCTTCACCGATGATTTGGGATATGGCGATGTGCCGTGCTTTAGTGAAACTCTCATACGCACTCCGCATATCGACCAACTTGCCAAGAGTGGAACGCGGTTTACCGATTTTTACGTGGCGCAAGCGGTGTGCAGCGCGTCGCGAGCTGCGTTATTGACTGGCTGCTACGCCAATCGCGTGGGGATGGCTGGTGCCCTAAATCACACCAGCCCCACCGGAATCAACCCCGACGAAAAACTGCTCCCTGAGATTCTCAAGGAACAGGGATATGCCACGGGGATGTTTGGCAAGTGGCATCTGGGCCTGCCACCTTACTTCAGTCCACTCAAGAACGGTTTTGATGAGTGGTTAGGGATTCCCTACTCGAACGACAATTCCAAATACCATCCGGTGCTGTCCGATTCGATGCCACCGTTGCCACTGTACGATGGCGAGACGATAATTGAAACCGATCCTGATCAGGCGCTTTTCACGCGGCGTTTGACCGAGCGGGCGGTGAAGTTCATCGAACAACATCAGGCCGAACCATTCTTTCTGTACGTGCCACACATCATGCCGCACGTTCCGATTTTTGCATCGGACCAGTTTCGTGGCAAATCGAAATTTGGACTGTATGGCGATGTGATCGAAGAACTCGATTGGTCGGTGGGAGAAATCGTGGGGACCATCGATCGCTTGGGACTGGCAGGCAACACGCTGGTGATCTTCAGCAATGATAACGGTCCCTTTCTGAGCTATGGACTCCATGCCGGAAGCAATGGCCCCTTGCGTGAAGGGAAGTTGACCGCCTTTGATGGAGGAGTACGCGTCCCCACTGTCATGCGCTGGCCTGGTAAGATTCCTGCCGGACGAACATGTCAGATTCCGCTGATGACAATCGACTTGCTCCCCACCCTGTGCCAGCTAGTGGGAGCTGAATTGCCGAGTCAAACCATTGATGGGGTCGATGTGAGTTCGGTCTTGATGGGGGACTCCAGCCAGGATCCTCACCCGGCATTGGTCTTTTACAGTGGTGAAGAGTTTCATGCGATTCGTGTTGGGAAATGGAAGTTGCATTTCCCGCACAAGTACTTAAGCGTGATTCCCGGTGAACCGCGTAGCGACGGCAAGCCATCGGGCTTCGGGACGCAGAAACCAAAATCGATCACGGAGAGTGGCGTGGAAGGGATTGCCAGTCGCCATGGATATCGAGTGTTGGAGTTGCCGCTGAGTCTGTACGATCTTTCGCAAGATGTAGGTGAGCAGCACAACGTGGCTGGTGAACAACCCGAAGTCGTGGCCAAGCTGAGTAAGCTCGCAGAACAGTATCGTGCGGAGCTGGGTGATGCGCTGACGCAGACCACGGGGAGTGGAGTGCGAGAAATTGGTCGCAACGATCGTTAGTGTTGTTCAAACACTAAGTGCTTGCGCCAGTGCTGGTCGTCGGTCTGTGGGAAGTCGGTCCGCATGTGCACGCCGCGCGATTCGACGCGTGCCAGAGCCGCTTCGGCCATCAAGTGCGAAATGGTCAACAAATTCTGCAGCTCCCACCCCTCTTCGCTATCAAAAGCGTGGGGCAATACGTACCGCGCGTAAGATTGGATCTGTTGTAGGGCTTCGGTCAAACGTTCGGCGCGACGTTGCACTCCGACCATGCGCCACATCAAGCTTTGCACCGCATTGCGAATATCGGCGATATCGAGTGACTCAGTCAATTTGTAGGTGCGGTGACTGATAATTGATTGCACGCGCAGTTCATTGGGCATCCGCTCGGCTTCTTGCGAGGCGAGTTGACCAGCGCGAACACCGTAGACCAGGCCCTCAAGCAAGCTGTTAGAAGCCAAGCGATTGGCGCCGTGCAGTCCAGAGCTGGTCGCTTCGCCCGCAGCCCACAAGCCGTCGACCGAAGTGCGGCCAAAGTGATCGACTTCGACACCCCCAATCATGTAATGCGCTCCGGGACGAACTGGAATGGGGTCTTGCGTGGCGTCCAATCCGAACTTGGTACACGAGGCGGCAAAGCCAGGAAACTCAGTGCGGACTTGGGTCGCATCCAAGTGCCCCAGCGACAGATACACGCACGGGTGCTGCGTCTTTTCCATTTGCATCACGATGGCTTGGCTCACCACGTCGCGCGGTGCCAGTTCCAGACGTCGATCATACTCGCTCATGAAACGCAGGTTATTACTATCGACCAAGTGCGCACCGGCACCACGAATGGCTTCCGTCACCAACGTGCGTGAGCTACCCGCGATGTATAGCACGGTGGGATGGAATTGCATGAACTCCATATCGCGCAGCTTGGCTCCAGCCCGATAAGCGAGTGCATGGCCATCGCCAGTGGCAACGCGCGGATTCGTGGTCTCGCGATAGACTTGCCCACAACCACCGGTGCAAAGAATGGTTTGCTTGGACCACAACATGATCGGTGGCTGTTCTTCGCGCGAGATCACCGCTCCATGACAGCGTCCATCTTGTGATAACAAATCGATGGTAAAAGCCTGTTCCCAGATTTGCACGTTGTGCCGCGCACGCGTTTGCGCAATCACGGCGCGCATAATTTCTCGACCGGTGGCATCACCCAAGGCATGCAGGATGCGATGACGACTGTGTCCCCCTTCGCGACCGAGCATCAGTTGGCCATCGTGACTATCAAACTGCGTCCCCCAGCGAATCAACTCTTCGACGCGAAGGGGGGCTTCGCGGACTACCATATCGACGACATCTTCGTGACACAGATTCCCACCAGCGGCCAACGTATCGCGCACATGATCTTCAAAACAATCTTCGGGGTCCCAGACACTGGCGATCCCCCCTTGGGCATAATTACTATTGCTCTCCTGCAATTTATCCTTGGTGACTACTATCGCATGCACGTTGTCCCCCATCTCATTGGCGGCGCGCAGCCCCGCTAGGCCACCACCGATGATCAGCACATCGGTAAAATAGTGGGGGCACTGCTTGGGATGGAAGTCGACCAAATATCTTGGTGACTTAGGGCCTTGCAGTTTTTGCCGGGCGTCTTGGATGGGTGCAGACACTAAACGAATTCTTTGCTTCTCGGGTTGCGCTAAGAAATCCTGCAGTACAGTATACTGAATAGCATAGAGCATTAGACGCCAAGAAGTACCAGGAGCGAAACGTGAAAAACGCAGTGGAGCAAAGTAAACAGTGAGTAACGCAGATCGCTATGCAAAAGTCGTTTTTTGGTCTGACGAAGACCAGTGTTTTATAGGGTGCTGCCCCACGTTGGTCATTGGCGGCTGGCACGGTGACGAACCACAGAGCGTATTCGCCGAATTGTGCGAGATTGCGGAAGAGGCAGTCGAACTGTACCACAAGGATGGTCGCCCACTTCCGTCGCCCGACACGAACTGCGACTGGGATCGTCACAGGCAATCAATGCCTACTAGATCCTAAAAAAGATCCGCATTCTTGATCTTTTTGCCGCACATTTTTTTGTCGGAAAATGCTCTCGACTGATAGGGAACGCCTGTCGTCTTCAGCAAGGCTTAGATCTAACTGGCCCCAAAAACGCGCCGACAAAAAGATGTGCGGCAAAAAGATGAAGCACTCACAATCGACATTGTCGCGATCTAACCATTGATCCCGTATGCTGCGTATGATTTGTCGAATGATCAAGTGCGCGAAAGGCCAATGGTTGCACGGTTCAACTGATTGATCAGCCACAATCGTTTGACTGTAATACCGACGATCCACTTGCTGGCGCTGCGAGCTGATATTAGCGGAGCGCACGCAATTGCTGGGCGCGGGCGGTGACTTCGGCGGCTCGCTCTGACTCGGCTTGTGAAATAGCCACGGCTAACCAGCCATCGCGAATCTCGACTTGCGAGACAGCTAGGCCTGCACTGCGTGGATCAGTGGTCCAGCTTTCACTGATGAGTGGAATCTGGGGATTGGAGACGAAGATCTTGGCAAAGATCACTCGGAGTTTCAAGCGATCATGATTGCAGACAATCTCGACCACGCCGTCGCGAAGCAATTCGGCGGTCATGCCTTCGGCGACTGGAATGTAATTCGACGAGACGATGAAGCGCTCGATGTGAAACCGGTCTCCCTGTCGGAATTCGGCGATGCGGAGTGTCAATCGCAATTTTCCATCGACTAATTCAACCGTCGCTGCGCGGCTATCGGCAAAGCGAATGCGGATTTCTTCGACTTCGTTGAGCATGTCCTCGGGAAGAGTCCAGCGCGAGCCTTGAAAGGCTTCGCCCAGCCGCTCATAGAGTTCTGGCAAGGTCCACTCGCGACCACTCAAACCGATTTGCGCAATTGTATTGTTGATGGCGGACTGGTGGACTTGCATACTCAGTAGACTATCGCTGGGAGCCCGAGGTCGTGGCGAGCTGGCGGCCATCTGGGCTTCGTTGGCAACTCGGTATCGAATCGTCAATCGCTCCGCCGTCGTATTCATGGAGACGACAAGTGGATTTAGGTTGAGACGTTCCAGGGGACCCACCAAGCGGCTGGCCAGTTCCTGTTCGGCTTGACGCAAGCTTTCCTCCAAACGGCGATCGAGTTCCGCGTCGGCTTCGCGCGCGATAATCCGCTGGGTAATGCGTTTGGCAATCCCTCGTTTTTGGTCGAACTGTTCGCGAACCAGGAACCGCGCCAAGTCACCGATGATCGGCAGGCTATCGAAGTCGGTACTCATTTGCCGCAAGTAATCCTGCGAGGCGACTTGGGTCGGCGTGGTTGAGATGTGGTAGCCCTGAGTATCGATGCGAATGTGCCGCAGGCTTTCGATTTGAGCGGTGGACATACTATGGAATACAGCGGGCCCTTTGCTGCTGCGGGTCAAACTGAAGATATCACCAGCGACGCCAATGCCGACGTTCCACGCGGTGGAGTCTGGCGTGAGTTGCACGCTGAGCTGAGTCCGTACGGAACTGTCACCAGCCGTGTCGGCCCCCAAGATGTTCTGCCGCACGGGCCGCGAGTCGACTTGGTCTTGAGGCAACAGTCGCTCGATCAGAGGTTGTGAGACACTCAAACGGAGGTTCGCATTGCGGTAGTGATTATTGAGTGCGGCGGCCAGGGCTTGTTGTCGGGGCTCGCTCGACAGCCGCAACACTTGGACTGCGCCCGCTAGCGGGGCGGCGACACGACTGAGCGGATCTTCTTCAAGCGTCTCCACCTCGGACAACAATTGCCGATAGTCGATGGGGTCGCGTCCCCAGACCAGCAATTGAGAGCCGAGTTCTTCGAATTCACCTTGCGCCAAGAAGCGTTTCTGGGATTCGGTCAGGCGTTGCCAATGCAGACGCGAGAGGGCCGTCAGCGCCAGGCTATTTCCCACTTTCCAGATGTCCTGAGGGGACTGTGCCCAGGCAGCCAGCTCGTCGAGCATCAGGTATTTCCGCCAGTCGGCAGCATCTCCAGTATCTCCGATTTTGCGGCGCGCAGCAGCGATGGCTTCAATCAGTTCTTCACGGGCGGTTTCGGGATTGCGCTGCGTGGTCAGGGGAGCGGCTGAGTCACTCAGACATAGTTGGATGGCCTGCCACACCGCCACGCGCCGTTCCAGACTATAGCTAGTCGAGATCACAGCCCGGGCCAGTCTGTAGTCGGAAAGCGAACTTCCAATCTGAGCGGCGTGCTGCGCCAGTTGTGCCAGTTCTCGCAAGTCGCCAGCGCTAGTTGGGTGCTCCAAACCGCGATGCACCACCGCGCGCCGCAAGACCTCCTGGGTCTGAGTCGCGAAATCGCGGATCTGCTGTGCTGCGTCAGCGTCGATAGCGGGGATTGACGAACGACTGACAACCAGGCCGCCAGTCTCTGCGCGGTTGCTCGTAAAGTGTTCGGTCGCGGAGAGCTCGCCAGTGGAGGCGACGAGCTGCTCCAGTCTGGCCAGCTCGGCGTACAGGCTTTTGGGTTCGGGCATCCGTCCCGACAGACTGCTTGGTTCCGGCAGTTCTGTCAGTCGTAACGACGGCAGCGGAAAGTTGGGGACGGCGGACTTCGAATTGGCAGACTGTGAGTCGCGGAGCGCGCTGGTGGAACGCATCGGACTTAGCAGCGCATTGTCCATGGCGTCCATCAAGTAGTCGATCTTGGAACTGGAGCCATGCAGGGGGAGCAGCGCCACATCGTCGCCAGCAACGGGAGCCTGCAAGACCACATTGGCGGCTGTCTCAGGGGGTCGGCGAAGCAAGCTGCTGGAATTCGAGTCGTTAAACGACTGTTGCTTGCGGGCAATGGGGGTTGTATCCGCAGGCGCAAACTCTGCGACGCCAGCTAGGCCTGGATCGACGGTGAGCAGAATCCCTCGGGACGCAGTGGAAGCGGCAGACGAATCGGCCGTCAGCGCTGCTCGATAAAAACCGGCACCGGGAATGCGAATGTGTTTTTCAACAGCTAGAAAAACTAGCGTTAAAGTGAGAGCTACGGTAATGGCTGCCAACCAGCCGCGAAAGCCACGCGCTCCATCCATGGAGAATTTTCCTCGAAGACAAGTGTATGCCAAGCACGTATTGGACGACCTGCTACTGCCGCAACGAAGCTGGTAGCGCGATGCGCAAGGTGTGGCCCTGCTGCCGTCTGACGGGCCCGCAACCACCACTCTTCCACAGCGCCACGGAACGTGTTGGCGATTACGTTTTGGACTTTGTTTTGTTGGGCCAGAATGCCAGCCACGAGTGGTTGCCAGGGCCCCCTGCAGTTCCCTCCGCCGCTTCCTCACCCTCTTTGAGCTTGCCACCACCGGTCAGCAAAGCGGCTAGCTCTTGCATGGCGAGCGTGATGGGAGCCTTGGGTGCCTGTTCGAGCAGCGGCACGCCGTTGTTGCGAACTTCAACCATGGTGCGATAGTCGTTGGGAATTTGATGGAAGATCTCGCGACCGATCGTCTCCTTGGCCTTCTTTAATTTAATCTGCCCACTCTCCAAGCCGACTCGGTTGACGACGATTTTAAGTTTCTCACGCAGTCCCTCAATTTCGTCAAACGACATTTGCAAGCGGACCAAGTTGCGGAGGCAGGGCAAATCAAGTTGCACAACCATCAACACGTCATTGGCGAACTCAAAGGCAGCTAAGTCGGTCTCGGAAAAGGCCTTGGAGGTATCAATCACGATGTGCGTGAACGTCGCCTTCAGCAAACCAAAGACGCGCTTCAGCGAATCGGGCGTGATGAGGCTTACGTCCTGCAGTTGAACCGGCCTGGGGAGCAAGTACAACCCTGAAGCGTGCTTCGTGAGCGAGCGTTTGAGCAACTGGAAGTCGAGCCGCGCGACATTTTGAGTAACATCCACCAAACTGTAGTCGGGAATCGAGTCGAGGAACACGTCGGCGTCGCCAATGGCCATATCCAAATCGACCAGCGCAACTGTGTTCTGCGGATTGGCGGCGAGGACGCAGCCCAGGTTGACGGCGAGACTAGTGCAGCCCACACCACCGGAGGCACCGGCCACGGCAATCACTTTCGTAGCGCGATTCGTCCCCCCCACGCCTCCACCAAACTTGGTTTCAGAGATGCGCCCCAGCGCAGCCATCATATCTTCCAAGCTCAAGGGGAGCGTTAGGAATTCCTTAGCACCCGAGCGAATCGTGCGGAGGATCAACTGCCCATCGCCGTTGGAGCTGACGGCTAACATGCTACAATCAGGAGCTTCAGTGCGCAATCGTTCCAGCAGCGCTAGAGCCTTATCAGGGTCGCTGTCCAAACTGACAACTCCCACGTCGGGTGCTGACTGCGCGACAACATCGGGGAAGAATTCGTAGCGCGAGCATTCAGCCTCAAGCCACACGACATCCATTCCCAGGAGCATCTTCTTCAGCGTCTCCCGCGATGCATCTTGAGGATCGACTAGTGCCAGGCGTAAAACGTTGCTCATTGTACTCAAGCCTAAGTTGACGTGTTCCGAACCAAGATGATGCTTAGCGGACGATTGCGCCGGGAGGTACCGTCATGCCTGGGTTATTGCCTGGTCGCATCGCTGGCTGTGTGCCGCTAGCGGGCTGTGGATAAAATTGGTTGGGCTGAAACGCGACGCCCGGTTGTTGTGCCAACTTAGGCGCATTGGGTCCTAAGCTCATGGCCGCAGGATTAGGTACTGGGACTGGTGGTGGATAGCTGTTCGGTCCATAGTTGGCGGGACCATAATTCCCTGGTCCGTAGCCACCCGTTGGTTGCCCAACCGGCACGGCTCCCACTGGCATTACTCCAGGGGGCAGAGCCATTCCGTCACTAGGAGCGTATTGAATCATGCCGGCGGGTGTGACCCCACCCTGATCGTAGTTCGATGCCACGGGGGTTTCGACGTAGCCACGTCCGAACAGTTCTTTGTCGCTCGGGCTTTGGGTAGAAGTACCGGGCGCATTGCGTGGGACTTCATGTGGATCCATCGGACCAGCAAAGTTTGGTGTGACTGTGATCAGCAGTTCGATTTCGTTCTGTTCCTCACGAGTGGTTCGGAACAAGGCACCCAAGTAGGGCATGTCCGATAGCAGTGGCAATCCGGAGTTAATCGTTTCGCTCTTGACTTGTAGCAATCCGGCCAAGGCGAGTGTTTGTCCGGCCCCTAGCTCAACTCCAGTCTCCAAGAAGCGACTTCGCAGACCAGGGACGCTGATGCCATTGATGAGCACCGCGCGGCTGGGATCTATTTCGCTGACATAGGGTCTAACTTCCAACCATATGCGTCCTCCTCCGCGAACCTTAGCCACGTAATCCAAACGTGTTCCAAACTCGCGGAACTGAATCGCAACTTGTCCTAGTCCGGCGGGGACGATGATCGGAATCTCACCACCTGAATTGAAGCTCGCCGGACGTCCATCGACAGCAGTGAGCGTTGGGCTGGCCAAGACCTTCACCAGATTATTGCGACGTAAGGCGCGGACGGCGGTGAAGAAGGAACTGCTGTTCTCGATAACGCCGAGCTTGAATGTTTCACTGCCAGACGCGGAAACTAGGCCGGTGGCAGTCGTATTGACCAGTCCGCTGACCGACTGTGAGATGTGGTCGTTGCCGTTACCAAACGCCCAATCGACTCCCAGTTCGCGGAGCTTGGTCCGCGAAACTTCCATGATCTGACATTCGAGCTGAATTGTATGAACGCCGGTCACGTTAACTTTGTTGATCACCGTCGGGAAGTAGAGCTCGGCGATTTGCACGACGTGATTAACGTGTTCGTCGCTGGTGACGAAGCCGCTCACGATGCAGCCCTGCTGAACAGGAACTACTTGCAGGTTGGCATCTGGGAATTGCTGGCGCAAAATCGCTTCCAACTCGCGCACATCCCCCAGCACCATAACTTCGATCGTGTGTGCCGAGTCATCCGCGCCCAACAAGTCGACTTGGGTCACGCCGGTTGTAAGAGCTGAGATCTGCAGGCGATTGCCACCTTCCAACGGAAGTGCAGTCAACACATTCGGATTTTGAATGCGGACACGTTTGAAGATATGGTCAGCAGTGATTTCGCGGCTGGTATTGACCACCATCTGAATCGCTTGGCGGCCACTCTCGTTATTCTCGAGACTAACGTGCGTATTGGTCAATGCCCATTGACTGGTCAGTTTTTCTTGGGCCGTGGCTAAGGTTCCGGAACAGGTCCCCAGAGCCACCCATGAACAAAGCAACCTGCGAGCGAGCTTTCGAATCCAACTGCGTCGGGGTGCGCGTGTTTTCGAGACAGCCATGCGATGACATCCTTGTACTTTCCAATCGGTTCGCCAGGAGTCATCCGTGACCCTGTGAGCAAACCGATTGACTGTCTAATGTTCGTAACTCAGCACTGTCCAGAGCCAGTACCTGGTGAGACCATCGCGGGGGCGGTGTCAGGAGGAGTTAACTCCCACGCACCCGCTAAGGCTTGCTTTCCCACCTCAGGTTCAATTGACAGCCGCTTTGGTGGGTGCCGACGAACCAGCCGGAACTGGAGAGACAGTGCTAGTAGGATATGTCGGCGTATAACCGCCATAACCTGAATAAACATTCCCAGATGGAGCGCTGAATTGGTTAGATGGACTTCCAGAGCCCTCGCCATCGCGGTTGGGAGCGTTGCTATCAAGCACTTCTTTAGGGAGTTCGGTATCTTCGTTCCATTGATACGTTCGCATCCCAGCCGGAGTAATGATCACCATCTTATGCTTCGCAGGTGGGGGAGGGGCCAGCTGTACGTTGCCAGGGAAAAGATTGTGTACCGCGTTATCGACAGCGGCCACATCCACTTTCTTGACCGGTTTCGTTTTGGGCTCGTCCCCTTCGTTGATCCAACTCAAGAAGGACTCGCCGTTATCGGTTAACTCTCGTGAGTCCTCACCGAAGGGACGTAAATTCATTCGCAGCTCAGCCATGCTGTTGGCCAATGTGAGCGCCTCAAGCTGGCTCTCTTTTACCAACAGTTGGAACACCGATCCACGCCCACCGTTGTTATTGTTATCCGAATCGCGTTTGGTGTTACCGTCGATGCCGAAGACTTGTACGTTTCGCATCACGGTCCTAGTCTCCGCTACTCCACCCCGGACGGCTGGGAAAGTCCCCAAGATGTCGACGTGATCACCGGGCTTGATGTAACCTGCCGAGCCTGGGATATCGAACACGCGATATCCGGGAGGAATGGTCGTAGAAAAACTTTCGCGGGAATCAGCGAGCTTCCGCGTCAGGATCGGCTCACCAGCAAAGATCTGCTGGTTCGTGTACTTACCTTCCAGGTCGCTGAGGTTCGTCAACGCCCCTTCCGGAAGGCGACTGCGCGGCCACTTCTCTAATTTTACTGAATCGGCGGATACTTTCTGCGCGTGCGGCAAGTCTTTGACCGCCACGAATATCTCAGCGGTTGCCTCAACAGCCTCCGCCGGTGCCTTGTCCATGATCGCCTTACTCACGCCCACAGCCGCGACCATGCCGCAGCCAAGTGCGATTACTAACAGTATTAGTGATTTAGCTCGCATCGCCAGATTGCCTCAAACGCTGTTTCAATATCTGCGGCGAATCGCTTCCTGCGAACTTTACATGCACGCATTGTTGGGTTTCGCCCAAGCTATCCGTGCTGGGGCAATGAGTTGGCAGACAGTCAATCGGCCGACTACCGTTAGCTATCATTGGCATTTGGGCTAGCAATTGTTAAGTTGATTTCCGAAGTTAGCATCAATGTGGACGATCGGCAAATCCTTCGCGACCGACACAGCTTGACATTGGTATCGTCGGTATCACACCATATTGATTACGTGAATCGATAGAAATCTCGATTGTCGTAGGTACGTTCGCCAGAACGTCGACTCCCTGCGGTCTGGCGACCGCAGTTTCGTTAAGATCGGACACTTATTTTCCGCTCGAAGCTAAGCAATCAAGACCTGGTCAACCACAGTTGACCAAGCCATGCCTAGTTCACTATTTTTCTCGTCGCTGGCCAAGCGAATTAGATCAAGCCCGCGAAGGCGAAGTAACCGATGGCGGCTACTGTCATGGGGATACCGTACGGGAGCAACAACATGCGTGGCTTACGCTCCTGAGAGATCTCGTACAGCTTATCGGCATTGCGAACCGTCGCTATTTCTTGCAAGATCGATTGAGCTTGAGTCCAGTGTTTGATCCAATTGCCGCTCAAGGCGATTTGGATGAAAGCCATGAAACCACCAACGATCGTGGTGGCCACAAAAATCCACCAAGTGTGTTCGATGTGGACGAAGGCGGCGATACCTGCCAGCAGTTTCACATCTCCAGCTCCCATGCCACCGATGAGGTGCAAGCCGAAGAGCAAGGCCAACCCGAAGAAGGTAGCCAGTAAGCTCCAGCCCAAACCGGTCCAGCCACCCATGGCGGCGCTGTACACCCAGCCGGTCACGATTAGCGGGTAGGTGATTTTGTTGGGAACCTTGAGGTACATCCCGTCGATCACGGCGGCGACGACCAGCGTTAGCGACACGCCCCACATGGCCCAGTTGTCTGTCAAGTGTGTTATCAATGCATCCATTATCGCAATTCCCCGCTGCTATCTGAAGTCAGTTTTCGGCTCGATCCAGCCAGAACACCCACTGACCTGTTTGAAAGTTATTCCGTAAAGGCCCACTCTACCCAGGAACGTGTCTGGCGTTTAACGCAGACTACAGAACCATACAAAAATCGTAGTCAGGATGGTACCTGCCAAGCACGCCATTTCCCACAGTCCAGCGATCGATTCGGCTGGCATGATATATGGTGTCACGTGTATGTCCTCGAAAGGTTGAAGGTAACCATGTGAATCGTTAACAAACTTTGCACTGTCTTCGGACTCGCATAAGTTCCGAAGACGTGGGATTCATGCGACCCCAGCGAAGAGGGACTCGTCCAGCGAGTCCCTCGCGCCAGGGGATGCACGTTCGATCAACAGATCGTCCAGATTACTTGCCGAGCTCGGCAGCAACCTTAGTGAAGGTCGTGTTGGCCTTGCTTCCGATGGAAGTGATGGCTGTCAAGCAGACAACGACGATCAGAGCCAACATAACTGCATACTCAACAGCAGTTGGGCCGTCTTCCGACTTCAAGAAACGTTCCACTTTGCAAGCAAAATTCTTCATGCTATCTCTCCAAAAGCGAGTTCACCCGGAGACCGGGCAAAACAAGAAACTGAAACGTGAGCTCCTGACGATCGGCTTCGCCACCGCCGCCTAGCCAAGTGCATTCACGACAACGCATCCATTCGGCCCGCCTCAACGCGAGGCGTTCTAGCCGAGATGCATTAGAAACCTAGTACAGAAACGGACCTTGTCAAACTTTGACGACTAGGAAATATCAAGGAATGAAGTAATTCTTGCGAGCAAGGTGCAACGAAGTCGGTCGAGGGGTAGGTCAGCCGTCATGATCGATGGAATCGATACCAAACTTGGCCCTTCTCGTTGGAGACCTGTCTTTAGGCGCCGTTGCGTGGCTAACTCCCAAGAGCGAGCTAAGGCCTGGACTCCAGCGCACAGCGATGCTGTCCAATTAGCATCGTGCGGGAAATAACAGTCGTCGCTACGTTCAAGGCGCGACAGTTATTAGTCGGTCGAGGCTTCGTAATCGTTACGAAGTTCGTTACAGAACGCGAACAATCGCCTACTAACAATCCGAGCGGCAGCGAAAGAGGATTAGCTGTTGCACGCGGTGATGCTCCCTCGCATCCGTAGTGCGATTGGCGACTAATCGAAGTCGAGGGGCTGTTGAATTGAGTTGAGTCGCCACACACTAACATGCTGCAGCAATCACTCGAGTTGGATAGTGAAAGAGGCCAACGGCCTGAAAGGCCGCAGAGCACGTCTCTCTGATCAAGCAGCAAATCGTCCCTCAGGAAAGCGACGAAGCGTTGACTTATTTGCCGAGTTCGGCAGCAACCTTGGTGAAGGTAGTATTGGTCTTACTTCCGATGGAAGTAATAGCTGTCAAGCAGACAACAACGATCAGGGCCAGCATCACTGCATACTCAACAGCAGTTGGGCCATCTTCCGACTTCAAGAAACGTTCTACTTTGCAAGCGAAATTATTCATATTTTCTCTCCAAGAATTGATTTACTCAGGGTCTGGTCAAAGTGACCAATGAACACGCAAGCCACCACCGATCGGCTTCGGCACCGAGTCTGGCCACGAGAACTAGCCACAATGCATGCGTTCGCCCCGCCTCTACGAAAGACGACTAAACCTAGGTTGTACTTAAAATCTAGAACGCATCTGGTGCTTGTCAAACTTTAACGACCAGGAAAGATCGCCAAGTGGTATGATTTCTTTGTAGCCGAGCTGCGCAAGGCTTTCGCAGCTAGCGCCCGTCGTCAAAACCAGCAACTTACCACCTCAACCTCGCATGGCACTGTACTCATGCCAAGTCATTTGTTCAGTCACATCCCTCGTCGTTATTGGCCTCCAATTGGTATCACGGCCATCGTCGCCAGCCATTTTGTACTCCTTACTCCCCTAGCCACATGGTCCGGTTTGACACTAGTGCCAGTGGTCGTCACGGCGGTGTGCGTGATGTGTTCCCAGCGACATGTCCCCGTCCTATCGGGAGTCGCTTTAGCTGTGGCGAGCGGAGTGACACTGGTGCAACTATTGACTTTGGGCGATTGGCAGAACGCGTTGTCGAGCGCCGTGGCGGTGGCGCTGCTGGGAATAGCACGGCTGCTGGTCGTGCGTAGTCCGCGTGGCCCCCTGGCCGCACAAGAAAGACTCTCCAGCCGACTCAAGCGACAGTCCGAACAACTACAAGCCGCCCGAGAAAGCCAGGAATCAACCGAACGGACGGTGCAACAATTTGAGTCCGATCGCCGCGCGCTGCTCGAACACTTGCCGGTGCATGTCGTTCAAAAAAATCCACAGGGGCAATTTACGTTTGTCAGCAAATCATTTTGCGATTTGGTCCATCGAGAGTTCGACGACATTATTGGCAAGACGGACTTTGATCTGTTCCCTGAAGAATCGGCCCGCAAATTCGTCGAGGACGACCAGCGGGTGATGGCCAATGGACAGGTTTTTAACGATGTGGAGAGCACGCAACTACCCGATGGAACCATGAGCTTTATGCAAGTTCGCAAGGCGGCGATGGTCAGTTCCAATGGATCGATCATTGGTGTTCAAGGGATTTTTTGGGATGTAACGGAAGAGTTCACCAGCCGCAAGGCCCTGCAGCGCATTGAGTCACTCGCCCACGCCCTGATCCACGCCGCCTTGGACGCAGTGCTCATCGTGGACGACGAAGGTCGCGTGCTGGAAGCCAATCCCGCTTCGGAAAAAATCTTGGGCTATACGCGAGGAGAGGTCGCCTCGCATCCGCTGCTGGGGTCGATCATGCACACCACCACGGAGGAACCGGCCGGTCGAGCCAGCGATCCCCCCTCGACCAGCGCTCGTTATCAGCGCAAGGCCACGATTAGTGAAATCCTCAAAGCGGCCACGGGGCGTCGCATCGAAGCTCGCCTGAGACGCAGCAATGATGATTGGTTCGAAGCGGAAATATCGACCCATCCGCTAGATGTCGAAGGGCTGCAGAACTGGGCGATCTTTATTCGCGATATCACCAAACGCAAACGAGCCGAGCAAGAGCTCCGCGCCGCCAAGGAAGCCGCCGAACAGGCCAATGCCACCAAGAGCGAGTTTGTAGCCAACGTCAGCCACGAATTGCGCACGCCACTCACCGGGATCATCGGCCTGCACGAACTTCTGGCCAGCGGTGAAGTCAGCCTGCGCCAACGGCACTATTTGGAACTGGCTCAGGTCTCCTCCGCAAATCTGTTAACGCTGATCGACGATCTGCTGGACTTCTCCAAAATCGAAGCTGGACATCTCGAAATCGAAGCGATCGAATTCTCGCTTGTCCAATGTGTCGAAGAAGCTGCCGTGTCACTAGCGGCTCGCGCTCAATTGCGCAGCTTGGAGTTACTGCTCGATCTCGACCATGAACTAGCTCCCACCTTGATCGGTGATCCGTATCGCATCAAACAAATCTTGCTCAATCTCGTCGGCAACGCCATCAAGTTCACAGACAAGGGGGATATTCGCATTCGCGTGCACCCTCTGTCCGCACTCACCATTGATAATTTGCATGGGATCGACAATCAAACTCAACTGATCCGTTTCGAAGTGCACGACAGTGGCATTGGTATCGATCCCGCGCACCGCCAGTCCATTTTTGAAGCCTTCCACCAAGCAGACGCCAGCACCACACGCCGCTATGGCGGAACGGGCTTAGGGCTAACTATCTGTCGCGATCTAGTGGACAAAATGGAAGGTCACATCGGTATCGACGATTCGCGTCGACTATCAGGAGAAATTGGTCCCGGAAGTTGCTTCTACTTCGAATTACCGCTGCTCTTGCCTGCAGTCGGTGCGCCTGATTTCGATCAGAGCCAAACCAGCAATGATGGTCGCGATCGACGGCCAGAGGTCGTCGTGGCCGCCAGTCATTCCGCCTGGAGCGAATTACTCACGCGCGATCTGCGTGAATTTGGCTGTCAAGTCACCCAGATTACGGTCGAAGAGCTGGCCCTCAAAAAACCCGCAGTGCTATTCGCTGCGGGCAATCACACAATTGTTATCGCTGACTACCGGGAACTCAGCTCGCGGAAGTGGACGACACCCCCTGTAGTCCCCAAATGGATTCTGCTTACTACGCTCGTCAATTCGCAGCCGAGCACTCTGCCGACTTGGCTGACCCATGCCAACATCGCTTGGCTCTCGCGGCCCATCTGTCGACAACGATTGGAGCAGGCTTTCTCCCTAGATCCTCCGCAAACAACCGAGCAACCTTCCGAAGTGAAGTCCGAGCCGCGACGTTCGGCGGATCTGCTGTTGGTCGAAGACAGTCCCATCAGCCAAACAGTACTCACAGACATGCTGCTCAGTCTGGGACATCGGGTGTCGATCGCCCACGATGGACGCGAGGCGATAGAGCACTGCCATCAAAAACTATTCGATTTGGTGCTTATGGATATCCAAATGCCCGACATGGATGGCTTCGAAGCCACGCAAGCGATCCGCGAGCTGGAACAAGCTAGCTCGCGGCGACAGTGTATCTACGCGCTCACCGCGCATGCCATCGCCAGCGACCGAGCCCAATGCCAAGCGGCTGGCATGGATGGATTTCTAGTCAAACCCATCTCGCGCGAACAACTCGACGACGCCGTGCAACAAGCCACTGCCAATCACGAAAATTGCTCCCCTGGCTTCGCCGGCGAACCGCCACCGAGTGCTGATGCTAGTGAAGACAACACACCCATCGGAAAACCCAACAACCAACGCATGTTGACCGTCCAACAAGCCTTCGTCCATCAGCCAGATTGGCCCGCATTGATACAGCTCATGCACGGCAACGAGAGTCTGTTGCGCGACGTGTTATCGCTCTTGGTCCGCGAGGCCCCGCGTTTGGGTCGGAGTTTCCAAGTCGCTCTGGCCGCAGGTAATTTCAACGAAACTCGCCGCGCCGTACACACTCTCAAGAGCAACGTACGCTATGTCGGTCTAAACGATATCGGCGAATATGCCCAATGGCTCGAGCAACAAGCCCGCGATCAGCAAACAACTATCTTGCAGAACCATGTTGAGAACTTTGTCTCCCTCGCCAACGCCCTCTCCGATTGGGCCGAACAACAACTCAAACAGCACCCACCGCAGTGAGCCGCAGAATCAACTCTACCGTAGCTGGAGTCGCTAGACTTTTGTTCTTGCAGACTGAAGTCTGGCGACTCCAGCTACGATGGGTGAGGCTCTGAAGGGACTTGGTTTAAACGCGGAGTTGCGGAGAGACAGAGTTTCGCGGAGCAATGCATCGCAGCGATCGACAGCAATGGAACTCGCTCCTAGGTGATTAAGGTTAGGAGTAGGATTAAGATTAAGAACGACCATTCCTCGTGAACGGCTACGACAAAATAGACACTTCAGCAAGATTTGCTAACAGGAGCAAACAGAGGTAACGGAGTAGAAGATTTTTCATTGTTTCTCCGTTTCCTCTGTTTGCGCCTGTTGAAAAACTTGTGGCTTCCAGTTTCCGGCTACTGTTCTGGTTGTCAAACACTAGTTTCATCCCCACTGAGACACACATGCTTCATTCAACTCATTTCCCATGTCGCAGAGTGTGGTGGCTGCTGGTGCTGATCCTATGGGGACTGGGGGTCGCATGTTTGATCGCGGGTGCAAGATTGAATTCTGGTCGCTACCTTACGTGGGACGAAGAGGGAGTCCTGTGGCTGATGCAGCCCAAGACGGGCAATTGGCAATGGGACTTTCGCTCCAACCGTTGGCAAAGTGTAGCTGAGGGCGCTCCCCCCTGGATACCAGACACCAGTGGTACCATTCAATTGAAGCCGTTGGATACGACGCGAATTGATGGCGAGCTCAGTCGTTATCTAGCGAGTATTCGACGCCCCGATGGTGAAGTCGATGAAATCGAATTTCAATTCCCAACTTCTCCAATTCCCTTTGGTTCGCACTTCGTTGTTGGCATGCTCAATGTTGTTGGCCAGCCCAACCCAAAATGGATCGTACTCGACTTGCACCTCACCACTGGACAGATTCGCGATTTGCCACTGAAAGGTTCGCACGGGTTGACCAATGTCAATGATATCCAGAGCAAGAATACGTTTATCCACGTGGATGACTCGGCCAAGCCGATGCAATTGGAGGTGATCGAATTGCTAGATGGAGGTCTGACGCGAATCGTTAACGCTTGGTCGATTGGGACTGCGGGATCAGAACTGCTTGAAGATGGTCGAGTCCGTACGATCAGTTTAGATTTGTCGCAAATCGAAACCAGAGATCCGATGACGGGCGAAATCCTTGAAACGCTTCCAGTACCTGATGAGGTCGATCGGGTCTTCGCTCAGTTCTATCCCGGACTAGGATTCCTCGTCGAAGAGGTGCTTGTTGGCCCAGCTCCACTTGTCTATAAGTTCTATGACTTGACGACAGGCCAATCGCTGAAAATGCCTCCCTTGATGATAACGCAACGCCCTCGACTCAGGTCGCGCGCCTTGTGGATGTTCGTGGGAGAAACCGCCGATGGCCGGGGCCATGTCTGCGTTTACAACTCCCACACCCACTCCATCGAATGGCAGCAGCCTTTGGGCCCGCGATGTGTGGGGAGGTTCATCGACGAATCGCACATAGGTTTGGCCGACCGGCGACATGGGCTGACCGCTCAGGTAATCGATCTGAGCGATGGTCATACTGTTGCGCAAATACGTCCCTGGTGGTGGGTCGGTCCAGTCTTGATTTTATGCAGCATCGGCTTCGCGGTATGGGCCTATGGTTGGGTCCGCGCCGCCCCACCTCACGCTGCTTGGACCTGGTTTGACGTCTGTCTATTGGCAGTGCTCGGATTGACACCGCTGCTGTGGCGCTTGACCAGTGTGGGTAGTCGCTCGGACGTCGATCGATTGTTGTTCGCGTACCTGCAAGGCATTTTTACCGCGCTCGCCCAAGTGTGTGTGGTCTGGATTGTGTTTGGGCGCAGTACGCGCTGGCTGTTGCGTTGCGTTCCACTGGTCGCAGTGATGAGCATCTTGCTGGTTGTGTTAAGTTTCATATTCCAGCCCCCCGTGACCAAAAATGCTTTGACTATTCTATTCAACCGCATGAATTTCGCATGGGAAGGTTTCACGCTGACGGTGATAGCTACGGCAATTAGTCTGTTCGTATTCGCGATATTGGTTTCACTGAATTTCAGATTGGTTCGCCAAAGCGATTCCGACGAGCAGGGACTGCGACAAAGCGGACAGTTGCCACTGCGAGATATGTTTGTGGCAATCACATGTGCCGCCCTGTTGTTAGCCACTTTCAGGCCCCTGCTCATGAATCTTCCCACTCGCACTCCGCGTGTCGAGTGGGACCTGGTGGTCACCATTGCCTTGGCCAATGCGGCTCACGTAGTACTCCTGATTTTGGCCTATTCCAGCAATCGCCGGTTTTTCAGGTTGGGCAATATAGTGTCAGGAGTTCTATTGCTGGCCATGATCGCCATACCCGTTATCGATTTCGCAGAGCAAGTGCGACTCGCGCCACTTGTCCTTCGCTGGCGGAAGTTCTTTTTGGTAAGCGCCACATCACTAGTCTGGTTTCAGGCTTTTTTGCTGATCTTTCGCTATCGAAATCGCCTGCGATGGGCGTAGCCAAATGATATAATAGAGATAGGCGTTGTTCCTGAGTGCCAGCCTCAGGGCTGCGCTAGCAATTATCAGCTCGACGCGCCAGCGAGTCGGGCCGGGGCTTTGTTTCTTGCGCTCATCGAAAACGCACCAGTCAGTCGACCCACTCGCTGGCGCGTCGAGCTAATATTTCCAGACCCACTCGCTGGTGCGTCGCGTTGAGATTCAAACATTTTCAATACCAAACCATGAACACATCAACCGCAGAAAATTTGTCTCCGATTTCCGTGGAAGACTATCTGGCGGGTGAAGCAATTGCGCGGCACAAGCACGAATACGTCGATGGCATGGTCTATGCAATGGTCGGCGGTACTTACACGCACAATTTAATAGCAAGCAATGTGCTAGTCGAACTGGGTTCGCAACTCAAAGGCAAACCCTGCCGAGCGCTAAATTCGGATTCGAAAGTTCGCACGCAGAATCGCGCACGAACTCGTTTTTACTATCCCGATGCGATGGTGGTGTGTGGTAAGAATATTCTGCAGGGTGTTTATCAAGACCACCCCAGCATCTTGATCGAAGTCCTTTCTGCCAGCACTCGACGCACCGATGAGGGTGAAAAGAAGGATGCCTACCTAGCTATCGCTGTTCTGCAAGCCTACGTGTTGTTCGAGCAAGGCTGTGTGGCGGCCACGGTCTATCGACGTACGGGAGAGGCGTTCACGCGCGAAGTCTACCAAGGGACAAATGCCATCATTGAATTCCCGACCGTGGAGTCCGGATTATCCCTGGCCGCTGTTTACGCTGAAGTTGATATTGAATTAGCTAACAGCGAAGAAGACTCGGAGTCGTCTGAATAGGAGGTCAGGAGCCTTCCTTTTGCGTTCTTTGTGCTCTCTCGCGGCTGACCTACTCGCTGGCGCGTCGAGCTGATATTCAAACATGTGAAATCCCAAACCATGACCACATCCACTGCCGAGCATCTAGCACCGATTTCCGTGGAAGATTATCTAGCCGGTGAAGCGGTTGCGCGGCACAAGCACGAATACGTCGATGGCATGGTCTATGCAATGGTCGGCGGTACGTTCACGCACAATCTAGTCGCTAGCAACGTGGTGGGCGAACTGCACTCGCAACTCAAAGGCAAACCCTGCCGAGCGCTAAATTCGGATTCGAAAGTTCGCACGCAGAATCGCGCACGAACTCGTTTTTACTATCCCGATGCGATGGTGGTTTGCGGCAAGAATATTCTGCAAGGTGTCTATCAAGACCACCCGAGCATCTTGATCGAAGTCCTTTCTTCCAGTACTAGACGCACCGATGAAGGTGAAAAGAAGGATGCCTACCTAGCCATCGATGCTCTGCAAGCCTACGTATTATTCGAACAGGGTTTAATGGCGGCCACTGTTTTTCGACGCACTGGAGAGACATTCATGCGAGAAGTCTTCCAAGGGACAGCCGCCACTATCGAATTTCCCAGCGTGGGGGCGACGTTGTCCTTGGCCGCTGTTTACGCTGAAGTTGATTTTGAATTGGCTGACAGCGAAGAAGTCGACTCGGACTCGTGAACCTCAGACGCTAGCCGTGGGCCTCACTACAGCAACCGTCCTTCATCTTTTTGCCGCACATTTTTTTGCCTTAGCATCGTGCGGGAAATAACTGTCCGATCTTAAACGTAGCCGCGGTTGCCAGACCGCAGAGAATCGACGTTCTGGCGAACGTAGCTACGACAGTTATTTCCCGCACGATGCTTAAGCGGATGGTCTTCGCCACGTTCTCGTGCGAAGTTGCGAGCAATCCCCCCTAAGAGTTTGCCCCTATTGCGATTACAATCAGCGGAAGTTTCAACCAAGCGTGGGAAGGGAGGTCGTTGATCATGATCAAAGTTGGTATTGTGGGCTGTTCGGGCTATACGGCTATCGAGGCGATTCGGCTGCTGCTGCGGCATCCTAGCGTGCAGATCGTGGCGGCCACCAGTCGCCAAGCGGATGGTTCAACGCTGTGCGATATGCACCCGCATTTGACCGGTCGCTTGGAATTGGTCGTCGAAGATCTCTCGCCGGAACAAATCGCCGAGCGCTGTGACGTGGCCCTGTGCTGTCTACCCCACGCCGCTTCGGCCCCCATCGTGTCGCGAATTCTAAATGGTGGTTGCCGCGTTATCGACCTCAGCGCCGACTATCGACTCAGTACCCCTGCGCTGTACGAAAAATGGTACGGCGAAAAACACTCCGATCCAGGCCGCTTGGGACAAACCCCCTACGGTATTCCCGAATTGTTCTTGGAGCAGATTCGCGGCGCGAACTTAATTGCCAACCCAGGCTGCTACCCGTCAAGCGCGATCCTGCCGCTTTCGCCACTGATCCAAGAGGGGTTGGTCGAGTCGCAGGGGATCGTGGTCGATTCGAAAAGTGGCGCCAGCGGAGCGGGGCGGACTCCCAAGCTGGGCAATCTTTATTCCGAAGTTAACGAATCGTTCTCCGCGTATGCGGTCGGCACTCATCGTCACCAACCTGAGATTGTCGATATCATCGAGCGCTTCACAGGGACTCAACCAGGGCTGGTCTTCACGCCGCACTTGGTACCCATGGATCGCGGCATCTTGTCGACAATCTACGTGCGTCCCAAACCGACCGTGACCGCCAATCAGATTCGCGAATGCTTGTCTGGCTTTTACGAAGGGACGCATGGCTTCGTGCGCATCGTCTCGCACCTGCCTGCCACCAAGCATGTCGCCATGACCAACTACTGCGACATCACCGTCCGCGAAAACGATGGTTGGATTATCTTGATTTCGGTCTTGGACAATTTGATTAAAGGTGCCTCCGGCGCGGCGGTGCAGTGCATGAATGTCATGTTCGATCTCGATCAAGCGGAAGGGTTAAGGGCCTAGTCCAACGTGAGCTATCATCTACCACTCGGTTTTCGCTTCGCTGGTGTCAGTGCGTCCATCAAGAAAAAATTGGGGACCAAAGACATCGCGCTCATCGTCTCCGATGTCCCGGCCGTGGCCGCAGGTGTCTATACCCAGAATCAAGTTGTGGCTGCTCCCGTGGTTCTGTGCCGCGGCCGCACACCTCTAGCCACTGCCCGCGCGGTCGTGGTCAATAGCGGCAATGCCAACGCTTGTACCGGCACCCGCGGTGATACCGACGCGCGCCGCATGTGCCAGTTGGTGGCGGAGTCAATAGGAAGCGGTTCTCGTCAATTCAATGCCGAACAAACGTTGGTAATGAGCACTGGAGTGATCGGACATTTCCTCCCGATGGAAAAAGTGGAAGCTGGAATAAAACTAGCCGCCACTGAGCTGGCTGTAGGCGAGACCGCGTTTCTGAATGCGGCCGACGCCATTCTCACTACCGATGTGGCTCGCAAGGTGACAACACGCGCTGCCGAATTGGGTGGCAAACAGATTCATATTGCGGGGATGGCCAAGGGGGCGGGGATGATCGGACCCAATATGGCCACCATGCTCTGCTGTGTAGTCACGGATGCAAAGCTGTCCGCCCCGCAGGCTCAGCGGTTGCTAGCCAACGCCGCCAACAAATCGTTCAACAACATTAGTGTCGAAGGGCATACTAGTACCAATGACTCCATGCTCCTGTTGGCCAACGGCGAATCTGGTGGAGAGGAACTGACGCCTAGTGAAGAGGCCCTGTTCGCCGAGCACTTGGAGGAGATGTGCATTGAATTGGCCAAACAGATTCCGGCTGACGGCGAAGGGTCTGCGCACTTAATCGAAGTACGAGTTCAAGGAGCTCAATCCGATGGCGATGCGCGAAAAATTTCACACTGCGTGGCCAGCAGCAATCTAGTCAAGACCGCCGTGCATGGCAGTGATCCTAATTGGGGACGGATCGTCTCTGCCGCCGGTTATGCGGGGCCGACCATCGAGCCCGCGCAATTAGCGCTGAAGATCAACGGTATCGCACTATTCGCAGGTGGCGAGCCACTGGCGTTTGATGCGCGTCACGCTAGTCAATCGATTCGCGATAATCACACCACCTTGATTGAATTGACCGTGGGTAATGGTCCGGGCGTATGCACGCATTGGACCAGCGATTTGGGCGTCAATTACGTCCGCTTCAATTCCGAGTACACCACATGACCCCCTTTAAACCAGCAGGACTCGTTCGCAACGGCATCATCGGCATTGGTACCGACATTATCGAATGCGATCGTATAGAACGGATGCTGGAGAAGCACGGCGATGTGTTTCTGTCTCGAGTGTTTACGGCTTGTGAAGTCGAATATTGCTCGGGGCGCAAAGCAGCCGTTCAACATTACGCCGGTCGGTGGGCAGCCAAGGAGGCGGTCCTCAAAGCGCTTGGCACTGGCTGGGCGCATGGTATCCAATGGACCGACGTCGAAGTAGTCAATCAACAGGGTGGCAAGCCCAATATAGTACTCGCTGGAGTGGCTCAGCAATTGAGCTTGCAGCAAGGTATCGGCGAAATGATGATTAGTATTTCTCACTGCAAGAGTTATGCAGTGGCTTATGCAACGGCTGTCGGAGAAAGTTAGAGCATGTCGCGAAAAATGGTCCTGTTAACCTGGGGGCATTCCAATCCTCGGACCGCGAAAACGGCCACGGGTCTACTCCGCTACTGTCCTGACGAGTGCCTAGCGGTACTCGATCCCGATCAAGCCGGTCGAACCGCCCAAGAACTATTGGAAGTGGGGGGCGATATCCCGATCATCGCCGCGCTCGAAGTCGCCCCCACCGCCGACACGCTAGTGCTTGGAATTGCTCCGCCCGGTGGCAAAATCCCTTCAGCGTGGCGAGCTGTGATTTTTCAAGCCATCGATCGCGGCATGGACATACTAAGCGGCTTGCATGATTTCATTTCCGACGATGCTGAACTAGCTGCCGCAGCCAGTGCTAAAGGGGTAACAATCACTGACGTTCGCAAGAACCATTTCAAACAGATCGCCCGACGTCAGGGGATCAATCCGAACTGCTGTCGCTTGCACACCGTTGGACACGATTGTAGTGTCGGCAAAATGGTAGTGAGTTTAGAACTGGAACGTGGTCTCAAGGCCCGTGGTCGTGATGCGCATTTTGTGGCTACCGGTCAGACGGGCATTATGGTTTCCGGAACAGGGCTACCGATCGATTGCATGGTAGCCGATTTCGTTAATGGTGCCGCCGAACAGTTAGTACTCGATGCTCAGCATCACGAGATCATCGTTGTCGAAGGCCAAGGGAGTTTAGTGCACCCTGCCTATTCTGCGGTAACCTTGGGGCTGCTGCATGGTTGCCAGCCGCATGCCTTAGTGTTCGTCTTCGAAGCGGGGCGCGATACCGTTGGCGGCTTAGAGCATGTCACCCTGCCAAGTTTGCAAAAACAACGCGAACTGTTCGAGACCATGGCCAGCATTTATCAACCTTGCGAAACAATTGGGCTGGCCATGAACGGGCGGCGATTGAGCAAGGGACAAGCCGATGAGCTGGCTAGTTCGATCGAAGCCGAAATGGGCTTGCCAGTTGTCGATGTGATCCGCGATGGGCCAGATCGACTAGTCGACACTGCGGAAGCCTTTTATCAGTCCGGTCGCTGGAGAGTGACATCTTAGTTTCTCACCGATTTTGGGTTTTCCCATTTGCTAAAATTGAATCACCATGGAGCAGCCCCACCTACCTTCGGCGCACAATAACTATTTTCACTTCGCGCTCTCGCACTTGCCCAATGCGCGAGGCTTGATCGAATCGCAATTTCCGCCTGAAGCTTTGCGAGAATTGAAGCTTGAAACGCTTGAGATCGTGCCGGGCAGTTTCGTAGCCTCTGATTTGCGCGACCGACATGCGGACTTACTGTTGTCGATAGAATTGGCTCATCCCATCAAGTCAACACGTCATCTCAAAGCTGGAAGGCGAGCTCTAATCTACTTTCTGCTAGAGCACAAAAGCGAAGCCGAGCCATTGACCGCTTTGCAAGTCCTCTCGTACCAGGTGCGAATTTGGGAAAAGCTTATTCGCGATGGCTTACCGCTTTGTCCGATCATTCCCCTGGTCGTTTATCACGGCGAGAGCCGTTGGACGGTGGCAAGGCGAATGGAAGATTTGATACCCTCCCCCGAGGCGTTGTCAGCCTATCAAGTCCGATTCAGTTTGCCGCTGCTGGACCTTAGCCAACTGTCTGACGAGCAGATGCCTGGCGGTGAGCTTTTGCAAAGTGCGCTGGGCATGTTAAAATATAGTCGTAGCGGTCGATTGTCTCAGAAGCTACAACAGATCTTGGAACTATTGGCCAGTTCGGGCAACCAGCCCGTCGAACTTTGGATTCATGCAATAAGTGTTTACGTTATGACTGTTAACAAATACATCAGTTCGGAAGAATTGGCCAAAACTATACAGAGTGTTTTCCCGACTCAAATTGAGCCTGGCTCTCTAGCTGACCGGCTACTCATTCAGGGTCGCGAAGAAGGTCGCGAAGAAGGTCGCGAAGAAGGTCGCGAAGAAGGTCGCGAAGAAGGTCGCGAAGAAGGTATTTTGGCAGGCAAAATCCAGTTGCTGCAGCAGATACTTGGGGACGAAGTGGCGACGGATGCCGAGTTGCTTGCGCGTGGAGTTGCGACGCTAAAGACTCAGCTTCAATTGCTTCAAGATCGATTGCGACGCCGCGATTCGTAGGCAGTATTCGCATGCGTCACATCGTTGGGTCCAGAGTCGCTTTTAGTTCAATAGGTCGATCATGGAGTGAGTACGCACAATCCGTATACGCAGTTTGGACATGAGCCAACCTCGCGTTACTTTCGAATAACGATCTTTGAAATAACATTCGTTATTACTCCCGTCGTGATTGTCGGATGTGCGATTATCCTCAATCTGCCTTGCAGAGAAAACAAGTCTTATGGTCCAAATCGAAGGATCGAGCTATCATGGGTGAACTCAACGGCAATTAAATCTGATTTGAAGGACTATAAAAATCATGTGGCGACAATACTCTATCACTTTGCCGTGCGCGTTGACTTCGGCCAGTCTCAACCAACATGGATTTGGCTCCGTGATTCGTGCGACGCTGGTACTCCTATTGATCATGTTCACAGTGGCGGGCTGCAATGGCATGCAGACCAAGGACTCTGGGGTCTATCGCGAGGGATTGATGACACCCGAGGGGGAACCAGCGTACATCACCGTGCAGCATTGCTTGATTGGTTTCGAAGGCTCGGTGCCAAGCAAATCGATCGTGCGTTCGCAAAGTGAAGCGGAAAAGCTGGCCCAAGAATTATTCGCCAGGGCTCAAGCGGGCGAAGATTTTTCAGCGATCGTGGCTTCGCACACCGACGATTCTCCTCCAGGCATTTACAAGATGGCCAACAACGGCTTTCCGGGGGACATGACCAGCAACGTACCGAGCAATCATGTCTTTGCGCGGGATGGCATGGTCCCCGCCTTTGGTAATACTGGCTTTCCATTGGAGGTTGGCCAAGTTGGTTTGGCGGTCTACGATGAGACCAACAGTCCCTATGGTTGGCACATCGTCAAGCGTATAAAGTAAATTCACTCTAACAAGAACATAGGAGGGGTCCCAGATGAGCGATAGCGAATTGGAAAATCGCGCCGCGACGATTCGCAGCCGGCTAACGCAACTTCGGGACAGTCTTTGACTTCGATGGAAAGACGGCGCGCATCGCCGCAATCGATGGTCAAATGGCTGCGGCCGATTTTTGGAGTAATCAAGAGAAGGCGCAAGCCGTCGTGGGCGAACTGAAGAGCCTGCGCGCGGTCGTGTTGCCACTCAAGGCATCACTGGATGCGGCCGACGACTTGGATGGTCTGCTCGAAATCCTGGCCGAAGACGAATCGGCACGGGAGGAAGTGGTGGCCGAGGTCGCGCGACTGGATCAACAAGCCGAAGAGCTTGAACTCCAAGCGCTGCTCGACGGACCCCACGATTCGTCCGGTGCGCTGCTCAGCGTCCATGCTCGCGACGGCGGCGTCGATGCCAATGACTGGGCGGCCATGTTGCTGCAAATGTATATCGCCTGGGCCGGCCAGAATGACTACACGATCGAGCTGATTGATCGACAAGACAACGAAGAAGCTGGCATCACCCAAGCCACGATCGCAGTGCGTGGGCCGATGGCCTATGGCTATCTCAAGGGGGAAGAGGGGATCCATCGACTGGTTCGCATCAGCCCTTTTAACGCCGAAGGGAAGCGACAAACCAGCTTTGCGGCCGTCGACGTCTCCCCCGAAATCAACGACTCGGTGGAAGTCGATATCGACGAAAAGGATGTTCGCGAGGATACCTATCGCGCCAGTGGTGCTGGTGGACAGCACGTCAACAAAACTGATAGCGCGGTTCGACTGACGCACATTCCGACCGGTATCGTGGCAGCCTGCCAGAGCGAGCGCAGTCAACATAAGAACCGCGCCAATGCTTGGAAGATGCTCCGCGCCCGTATGGCTCGTGTCGAAGAAGAAAAACGCGAGGAAGAACAGCTCGCCAAATACAAGAACAAAGTTCGCCAAAAGGGGTTCGGCTCGCAGATTCGCAATTATTTCCTCCATCCCGACCAGCGCATCAAGGATTCTCGAACTGAACACTTGCAGAATAGTTTCCATGCCGTGATGGCTGGTGACATTCAGCAGTTCCTCGACGCCTATCTCCGCTGGCGGATGATTCAGAATTCGTAAGCCTTGCAATCCACAGTCGCTAGCGACGACAGGTGATAGCCGCGCCATGCCAGTGCCACTTAGCATCGTTCGGGAAATAACTGTCGTAGCTACGTTCGCCAGAACGTTGACTCACTGTGGTCTGGCGACCGCAGCTACGCTTACAACCTTCTTCGCCGAACCTTGACCATTCCAGTCGTGTCCGGTGTGCGGTGCGGCTGTAGGATGCAGCTGCGCGGGGCAATTACTAAGTCAATAGTCACTCGGAAAGTAAAGCGATGGAGAATGAAGCGGAGTCCCCACCGCACAATGAACGCTTGATATTGCTCATTCTGACCACGGTTCAGTTCATTACGATCTTAGATTTTATGATCGTGATGCCCTTGGGCCCCCAGCTCATGCGCGAGCTGTCGATTGGTCCAGCCGATTTCGGGCTGATAGTATCCTCTTATACATTAGCTGCGGGGGCTGCGGGATTGGTGGCCTCAGCCGTGATCGATCACTTTGCCCGACGCACCTCCTTTATGGTGCTGTACGCGGGGTTTCTAATTGGCACTCTACTATGCGGATTGGCCCCCAACTATGCAACCTTACTGATTGCGAGACTTATCACCGGTGCCTTTGGCGGCATATTGGGTGGCCTGTCGATGGCGGTCATAGGGGATGTCTTTCCTGATAGTCGACGTGGCAGGGCGACCAGTTCTTTGATGACTGGTTTTGCATTGGCTTCGGTTGCGGGCGTGCCGCTGGGGCTGGTCATCGGTACAAACTTTGGCTGGCAAATGTCGTTCATCGCGCTTTCGGTCGTAGGGATTCCTCCGCTACTGCTAGCCCCCTATGCGATGCCATTGCTCAATTCGCATATTGGAAAATCGCCTGGTCACCCACTTCGTTCAATGGTCAACGTTTTTTTTCATGCCAACCATCTCAGGGCCTTTTGCTTGATCATTGCCTTGACGATGAGCAGCTTCATGGTCTTTCCGTATCTTAGCGCCTACCTGGTTAGCAA
The DNA here is from genome assembly GCA_041741715.1 of Pirellulaceae bacterium. Taxonomy (GTDB): domain Bacteria; phylum Planctomycetota; class Planctomycetia; order Pirellulales; family Pirellulaceae; genus Aureliella. Next base: position 87,798 of record JBGSJT010000241.1, read on the forward strand.
TGTAGGCATGAGCGAGCAGCAGTTGCCGTTGATTTATATTGTCGGCGGATTGTTAACCTTAATCGCCGCGCCGATTGTTGGGCGTTTGGCCGACCAGCGCGGCAAGCTGCGAGTATTCCGCATCATCGCCCCTGCGTCAGCCCTGTTGTTGCTGGTCATTACGCATGTGCCTGTCGGCCAATTGGTCCTAGCCGTGGTGGTGTTCGGCTGCTTGATGGTCTGCAACGTGGGACGCATGATACCGGCGATGGCGATGATCACCAGCAGCGTCGAGCCGCGATATCGCGGTGCGTTTTTGAGCGCAAACTCTTCGATTCAGCACATCACCGGTGGACTGGGAGCCTATTGCGGTGGCTTAATCGTCACCCAAGTCGACCATGGTCCGTTAGAAAATTTTGGCTTGGTGGGTTGGATCGCCACCACGGCCGCGTTGGCCGCAGTCTGGTTAGCTGGGAGGCTACGACCGGCAGAGTCGACGGTGGTAGCGCGTTCGCCGGTTGAGGAATTGGTCAGGCAACGAAGTCAAAATCCTGAATACGCTGAAGCGGTTGCGGATGTAGGGCAGGGTATGTGAAGCGCACAACATGATGTGTGAGCTCCAGTGGCCACCATACCAAGTATTTGGCTCTATAGAAGAACCAGTGGGTAACAACCCCGGGCGACAGGTTTTCGGAGGCATGGCAGGGCAAAAAGAATATCGAGTATGCGTTTCGTTTCCTCAGCCGCATTGGATCGGTTACACTGAATCTGCAAGCGTGACCCGCATTGTCACACTCGGCATACAACTACAACTTAACTACAGCTCCGTCTTGGTGGGCTGAGCGATAGCAGGCGTCGAGCACTTGTTGCGTGGATAGGGTCCAGGTGGGCCAGCACTCTTCGCGGCGTCCATCAAGCACCAACTGCGAAAAATGTCGGAACATGCGGACCTCTTGAGCTGAAGCGTGACCAGCGTCGACTTCACTTACCGCGTATCGAGTTGGATGATGCTCCATGTGGAAGGAGCAATTGTCCACAGCAAAAACGTCTTGCCCCACTAGCGCGTCGACTTCGCATCCGTGATAGGGGAGTACAAAATCGTCGATTCGCAGATAGCCACGCGAACCGCTGGCATGGAGCCACTGCTGATTCTCTGTCACGAACGAGCTATAGAAACTGGCTGAGACTCCATTGGCAAACACAAGCTCCGCGCTCAATTCGCCTGGCACGCTCCCTGGGCTCTCCTCTCCCTGCAGTGTCGACAGCAATCGGGCACGGACTTCCACAGGCATTTGGCCTTGCAGGGCCCACAGGAAAAAGCGAATGCAGTACCACCCCAAGTCCCCCAGGCAACCGTAGGGTTCCAGTTCACTGTGGGTGCGAATGTTCGACTTGCGAAATGTTTCGTCACCGGCGAAAGAGAACTGAGCGGTCAGGCGTCGCAAGGTGCCGATTGTATTTTCGGCGTCGAGCAGTTGACGAACCAGCGGCAGACGTTGACTGTGCATGAACATCACACCATCCATGTACTGCACGTTGTGTCGGCGGCAGACGTCAAGCATCTCGGCGACTTGAGCGGCGTCGAGCGCAGCAGGCTTTTCGCCGATAATGTGCTTGCCAGCCTGTGCGGCCCGCTTGACCCATTCACAACGCATGGCGGTGGGGAGTGGAATGTAGACGGCGTCGATATCATCGCGGGCCAACAAGGCTTCGTAAGAACCGACCGCTTCTGGCCGCACGACTTGCGGGACTTCGGCCGAGCATTCGTCGATAAAGCGATTGGCCGACGCGCTACTGCGACTCGCCACTGCGGCCACGCGGGCATTGCCGCACAGACGCATGGCCTGCCAATTCTTGCGCGCGATACCAGCCGTTCCCAAAATTCCCCAGCGACAGACTTGTGGTGACATAGATGCTTTTTCTTGTAATTAGGACTGCGCCATGAAATGGTATAGATTCGCCGCGCATACCAGTAACCTCAGGCACTAGCCGTGAGCGTATTGGGTTGCGCAGAGGAGATTCGCGACGCGGATAGGCTGTGGGTTTTCAACGGTTCACAGTAAACAAACTTAAACCTGAACTTAAACTTCCACTTAAACTCTGTGTTTAAGTTTAAGTTTAAGTTTAATTTTGGACAGTTCTCGCTCAACGCCACCATTCTCTTTTGTTAATCGTGCTCGTGCTCGTGCTCAATTCAATTCGATTCGATTCAATTCGATTCAATTCGATTCAATTCGAGCACGAGCACGAGCACGAAAATGCAAGCAACAGTTAGCTTTTACTGATTTCGCGATACGAATTTGGTGGCTTTCAGCGAGAAGTGCCTAAATTCGAATTCTAAAAAATCCATAGCGTAGGAGCGTCGGGCCTCATTGGGCCCACGACTAGGGCCTAACGTTCACTATATTCTAAGGTTTAATTGCGGCCGACCATGACTAGGCACATGTCATCGGCTTGTTGCGTACCCGCGACGAACTTGTTGACATCAGCCACGATTTTGTCTCCTGCGTCCTGCAAGCTCCCCGTGCATTGACGGACCAGTCGTTGAAGTCGCTCGATACCGAACATATCCCCTTGTATCGACGGGGCTTCGTTGATGCCGTCGGTATACAAAATCAGCCGATCCCCCTGGGCCAATTGAATCGTCGCCAAGTCGTACTCGAAACCATCGATGATGCCGATGGGAACTCCGGCGATTTCATCACCGGGCTCTTCGACGGTACCATTGGCTTTCAACCAGATAGGTGCCATATGTCCAGCGTTAACGATCTGGACATTCCCTGTGGGTGGATCGAGAATCAGGCACAGAAGCGTTACAAACTTTTCGACTCCCAGGTCGGCAATGTTTTGATTGAGTTTAGTGATTGCCACTGCGGCTGTGGGTTGACTGGCCAGCAGGAACCGCGCATCAGCCGAGAGTTTGGCCATAAGCATCGCGGCGGCCACGCCGTGCCCCACCACATCGGCCACGATAATCGCCACTCGCCCATCACCTAGCGGAATGTAGTCGTAGTAGTCGCCACCGATCTGTTCCGCCGGCAAGTAGTATTGATAGAAATCGTAGCCTGCCGCATCGGGACGCTTGGATGGTAGGAAGGCGCGTTGCACGTTACGAGCCAATTCCAAGTCTTGCGCGACGCGTTGTTGTTGAATCAGTTGCTCATGCATTTGGGCTTTTTGAATCGCCACGCCAGCTTGAGTTGCCACGCCCGAGAGGATCTCTAGATCGCGCGGTTCAAATTGTCGCTTGGAATCGAGCGTATCCATCTGAATCGCCCCCAGTGGATCACCGTCGCTATTGAGCAGTGGAGCGACGACCATCGAACGAATGCGAAAGTCAGAAATGCTATTGGCCATTTCGAAGCGTTCGTCGTTGGAGGCATCTAGGGTGATGATCGCTTCGCGCGAGTCCATGACTTCGCGCATGACGGTGCGGCTGATGCGAAAGGCCTCTTGCTGATCTTCCTGACGCGTTTTCGTCCAGCGAGCCACCAACTCTTCTCCTTCGCGGAGCACGATGAATGCGCGATCGGCTTGGAGAAAAATCTTAAAGAGCGTATCGAGTACTTTGGGAAGAACCTCTTCCAAGCTGACCGCGTGACCCAAATTGTGTGTGATCTCCAGCACCGCTTTTAGCCGCGCGTCGGCACCGGTCGTCAATTGCGAACCAATCGATGTGCCGCGAATGTCCAGTTTACTACTGACCGCTCGCGAGGCTTCGTTTTGCCCGCCATCGTCGATCATCACCACGCCGAATGAGGAGCCACCAGAGATCGCCGATGTGGCGCTGGCGAGCTGTAGCAATCCACTGCTTTCGTCCTCTTGATGGAATGAAAACTCGACATCGCAAATGCGGATCAAATCGCCATCATGCAGTTGGGTCTGCTGCCTTATAAGTTGTCCATTCAGGAACGTGCCATTGCGGCTACCGAGATCCTCCAGTTGCAAGATACTCCCAAGGCGGTGAATCTTGGCGTGCTGTCGACTAACGGCACCAACCTCGATAGTGACATGGCAATCCGGGTGCCTACCGAGAACTGTTTCCTTGCGGTCGACGTCGAACCGCTTGCCGAATCCGGGTCCACTGATCGCTGTCAGGAAGGCCATGTTTATGTACCGCGTGGCAATGGGTGGTGGAAAAGTTATGGGGCGGGCTCAGGCTCAGCATGGAGGGCTTTGTCGATCAAAATCGCAAAGGCTTCCGCCGGAGTTTTTTCATAAGGTTCGTTGGGCACATCGAATTTGGCTAGGAGCTGTTCGGCCCGAGTCATGTACTCGCGGATTTGTGCTGCGGTTAAATCGTGCTTGACTTCAATGCTGGCTCCATCTTCGCGAACCCGTGAGGCATTCTGGAGGGTGAACTCCAAATCTCTGCGGCTGAGTTGTCGATTGGCCGCCATCCGCAACAGCCGTTGGCTAACTCGCTCCACCGCCTCCTTCTCTGTCTCGCCCAAATCAGAGTTCTTGGCCTGTTGCAGTATGGATTGCACCCCACCCCACAACAAGACTGGATTGTCTTGCAGGCAAAAATGCAGACGCGTCAGTTGATGTCGATCGATTTCACGAGACTGCAGCGTGGGGAGGAGGGCGGTAAGTTGCCGCACTATGGAGCGCTTATCCTCTTCTGCCAATTGGCTGGTTTCGACCCACGGGATCAACTGCTGAGTAATCCCTTTTTCAGCATAGGGATATTGATCGCTGAACATGAACCAACTGCCAATTCCACACACGGCGCAGAACGACGCCAACAGCAAAATGGAGACAACCAAACAGGCTGGCCCCAGGGAAGGTTCCTTGGCGTCCGGTGGCGCTTTGGCTGAGGAGTCGGAATTTTCCGAGGCGTTATTCATGTGGATTTAGAGTCGAACAAAAAAGGTGTCTGACACTCTATTGGAAAGACATTGTAATATGGAAAAATCGCTTGCCCGAAAGTGTCAGACACCTTTTCTGTTTGGCTGTCAGCGATATTCGATCGAGAGTATTTCGAACTTCAGCTTACCCTTCGGTACGTCAATCTCAACTTTGTTACCGACCTTGCGTCCCATGAGGGCCGCGCCAATGGGGCTGGTCGAGAGGATCTTCCCGGCGTCGTAGTCCTCGTCCCCAGCACCGACCAGGGTAAAGTCCTCTTCGTCGTCGTAGTCGAGGTCTTTCACCCGCACGGTGGCGAGCAGTGCTACTTGATCCTTGGGTTGCTTGCTGGGATCGATGATGTAGGCATTGGCAATCATCTGCTTCTTCTGATTAATCTTGGCTTGAAGCATCCCCTGGTTTTCGCGCTGCGCATGGTACTCCGCGTTTTCCTTCAAGTCCCCTTCGGCGCGGGCTTCGGCAATTCTCTCAGTGACATAGGGCATGTCAACATTCTCGAGCTGATCGACCTCGGCCCGTAGTTGGTTGTACTTATCGCGCGTCATCGGAACCATATCCGACATAATCTTGAACTCCGTATTGCCATGGCAATGATCGACAAACCAGCAAGCTATTGGGCTGGCTGCGACGATGAAGCCGTGACGATGAAAAAACACGACCTCTTCCCTTGGATGACAAGAAAGAGGTCGCGAAAAATTGCAACTCTAATTTCGTAAATATCAGCTCGACGCGCCAGCGAGTGGGTCGCCGGTGTTAATAATGGTCCGTCCCCCACCGAAAATTCGCCGAACCTTTGGCTGGCGCGTCGCGTGCCAGTGTTATGGTCGAAATTGTGGCTGACGCTAAAGTCCATGCATCGTACGGAAAATAACGGTCGTAGCTACGTTCGCCAGAACGTCGACTCCCTGCGGTCTGGCGACCGCAGCTACCTGTAAAACGCGACAGTTGTTTATCGCTCAATGCTAACGATAGTATATCGTCGAAAGTTTGGGTTGGCTTGTCAAGCAGATCATCGGCTTTCACGATCTTGGTAGATCAGCCGACCACAGGACGGGCATAGCACCGGTTGCCCCTGCAACAGCTTGTCCAGATTCTGTGGTGTCAAACTCTGGTAGCAACCGCCACAGCAATTCCCTTCCAATTCCGCCATGGCGTCTTCTCCCTTAGCGATCACTAGCCGCAGATATTCGCGTTTGAAGTCACCGACCAGCCCCTTTTCCGCCTCGGCTAGCTCCTCTACCACGCGCGCCAATTCCGCGTCTAGCACTAGTTTTCGATCGGCCACCTGCTTTTGAACTTGGAGTGCTTCCTGCTCTAGGGTCACCACATTGGCTTCGCTATCGGCCAAGTTTTGTGTCACTTCGTCAATCGCTTCGAGCGTTTCCAGGATCTCGTCCGAGAGGACGAAGTTGGCTTGTTCGTCGGCGGCGATTTGATCCTTGAGCGCTTGGTACTCGCGATTCTCCTTAACGGAATTCATATTCCCCATCCACTTACGGATTTTTTCCTCGCGCTCTCGCATCTGCAACTGCTTGCTGTCAGCTTCGATCTTCATTTTCGTCAGCTTAGTTCGCAATTCGCTGACATGCTGTTGCGCTGCTTGCAGCTTGCGCGACGCGGCGGTCACCAGTCGAGGTCCCCGCTCCAGTTGCCCATTTAAATCGGTCTTCTGCCGATTGATGCGGTGCAGACGCTGAACCAACGAAGCGGTAACGGTCATGAGACA
>JBGSJT010000242.1:0-23269 GCA_041741715.1 Pirellulaceae bacterium
ATCACACAGCGCTTGGTACGAATGACGATTGGAGCGCGACACGATCTCGATCAATGCGACCACCTTATCTCCAGAAGCGTGCCGAATTGCTACCGCGCGCTGACGCTGTAGATAAAACCAACTCTCTTCGTCAGCGATTTGTGTGATGCGCACGGCCGGTGGTTCTTCAAGAGCTGAATGTAGATGAGGATAGGTAACTGCCGGTGGATCGACGGCGTACAGTTCACTCGGGGAGTTAACCGAGTCGGGAGCTTTGAGCGCCAGTACATCGGGACCTACCTCACCCGCTTGTTGCTCCCCCAACGCATAGTAGGGAGCAGGGAGTAAGCCCGCGTTGAGTGCCTCCTGCAAATGTGTAATCCACGCATTGTGAAACGCATGAAACGTTCCGGCGGAAACTCGCGTCCAATCGTGCATGGGCATAATGACCTCGTACCAGTTAGTTTGCGTAGCAAGGGTCGGTCAAGCTTAAGACTTAGGGTTGACCGTAGTGGACGAGCTTACGAGCCCCTGACATCCACCCAATCAGCCGGACTCGCGGGCCTCGTCAACTACCCTAAAACTAAATCTAGCCAGAACAGTAGTCACACTCGGCAAGAGTGACCCACTTGTTCCACCTAGCCGTATCGTTATTGTTGCTAAATAGTCGCAATTGTCGAGCTTCTGCATCTTTTTGCCGCAGATCTTTTTGTCGGTGCCTATCGCCTAGCCATATCTGTGCAGCGCCAAAATCGAAAGTCGTTCCCTTATTAACGCTGCCATTTTCCGACAAAAAAATCTGCGGCAAAAAGATATAGCACTCACAAGCGATATCGAGAGTTCCCCATGATCGTCGGAAGGATGCGCGTGTTGCTACACAAGTTCTCTACTGAGTACTATCGCAACGTGTGACTGTGTTGCTCGTTGCCGTGCGTGTCGAGGTGACGCAGTACCAACGACCGGTCACGGGGCTCGCCGCCCAGCTCAATTTCTAAATAGCCTCCAGAGACTCGCAAGAATTGATGAGACTCCGCGCGGTAGTCCCCCTGCTTCCAACCGCCAGCGTGACGGTCGCTGACAGGTCCGACTGAAAACTCATGCAAGCCGCTGACGGGGTCGATGCTATGATACTGCCAATGCCGATCGCCACACACGCTGACGGTATTCGGATAGCTAGCGAGTAACTTGCGAACCTCATCCCCTTCGACTTTAAAGCCATCGTTGGAGTGATTGTCGTGCTTGTTCTCGCGATCGGGTCCGACCAGTGGCGTGGGAGAGACGATGACTTTGAAGCGAGCGGTGGAGTCATGCAGCGTCTGTTCCAGCCAAGCTTTTTGTTCGGTTCCCCAAATGCTTTTATCGGGGCCGTCGGGAGCGGTGTTGGGACTGCGATAGTCGCGCCCTTCCATCAACCAGACTTGCAAATCGCTCCCGATGTGGAACGTACGATACGCGGGACTCGGGAGTGCGGTCTCTTGAACAAAAATCCGCTGGCCATCTTCAAACGTAAAATCCTCGGTCCAGGGATGGTGCTGACCCGGCCAGCTATCGTTGACATAGGTATCGTGGTCATCTTTGAGGAAATAGGTCGGAACCTGTCGATGGAAATCAATCAACGTGGGGAGTGAATAGGTGCGTTGCCAATGATAGTAGGCCAGTGGCAGGCTGCGCGCCAGTTGATCGTAGTAGACGACATCCCCAGCCATGATGAACGCGTCGGTGTGTCGCTTGGTCATCGTCCGATACAGATCGAATCCATGGGGGCCGTCGCGATCCGGAAACGCTTGACAAGTTCCAACGGCCAACCGAAATGTTGGGAGCGAGTCTGGAGCTGGTAGCGTCTTGAATTCACCACTTAACGAACTGCTCGCCTCCTGCCGACCGCTCGCTCTGGTTTGAGTGCGAACAGAATAAGCCTGACCTGCATCGAGTCCATCGATCTTCACGATCGCCGAAAAATCGGTGCTGGCATCAACGGCGACCCACTCGGAAAATTTCCAATCACCGGTTTTGTCACGATGGCCGACGCGCACCTCGGCCGCCACGCCGGGGACTGCGTATTGCAAACCCTCAACGCCGGTTTCAGGGAGGATGGGGCCTGTCCTTGATTTACCTTTGGCTTTAGCCGAAGATTGACTCGCTTCTTGGTTTGGTGGGAATTGCACGCTGGGCAGATCTCCCAGGTTCGGTAGCATCCACCGCGTGGAGCGCACCCACACTTGTGCTGAGGTCTGCCCGACTTCGACGATTCGCAATCCGTTAGCTTGTTGCGGTTCGGAAGACGAGTCGACCAGTCGATGCTGCGAGCTCACTCTATCCGCAGATTCATGTTCAATCACAACATTGAAGCTCCCCTGCGCCGCAGCGAGTAAATTGGCGTAGTTGCAAACGCGCAAGATGCCGGGGAGTGCCGGAGCCAGCTCGGGATCGGTCGGATAGTTGGAAACACGCAGTTCATCGACCGCTGGCAATTCAGGATTTATCTTGGCCTCGCACAGCAGCCCCGCTAGTGTGGCGATCGCAGCCGCACGGTTATCACCGACCAGTGTTACTGTCGGCGGTTGCTCCCCGTCGCGCCGCACCAGTCGCTTGATCAAACGTAGGCTAGAAAGTACATCGGCCAACTGTCGCTGCTCGGGTGTCTGGCCCAGCAGATAGAATCGTCGCACGATTTGATTCCGCTGCTTCACCGTCAATTCGTCAGTCTGCCAATCCGCAATCTGCGTATGAATGAAATAGTGTGTCGCGTTCGGCTGAGTGGATAGCAGAGCGGTGGTGGTTGGGCTGTTGGCGAATTTCAACAGTGACTCTGGATTATTGGCCACCTCTTCGATCGTACCAACATGCACGATGGCTTCACCGCGTACGGGCTGACCGGTTGCCTGTTTTTTGTCCCTCTGAGATGCCTCTAACTCCAAAATTGTCAGAGTGCGGCCATCGACCAGGGTGGCGTGGTGTAATTGCACTATGCGTGGGTCTTGCGGGTTGTTGCTTTGTCCCAGCGCAGTGACCTTGAATTGTGGCGATTCGCTCAGAACTCGCAGCGGCACGGCAAAAGCAGTGTGATTGAGTTCAGGCAACCACTGTTCGCGAAATAAGCGTGCGGCCTGCTGGGGATCGGCTACGTCAGCGGCGGTGGGGACGAACCAACTACCGACAGCAGCCACGCGTTCGTCGGCGGGCGTTTCGCGCTCGAAGACTGCCAACTGTTCAGGTTCCAATTCCTTTAACGCCGCTTGGCTGATGATGGGCTCCTGTCCGGTCAAATTGCGGAGCAACCAGCGGAACGCCCCCACTTGTAACTCTTGTGTATCCTTATGCGGCCCCGGCGTGATCAACACTCCATAATTGTTGCTGGCACCGAGTGTTGCATACAACTTGGCAAGTGCACTGTGCGTCCGCATGACTCCATCGAGCGGAAAGATGCCATCGCTATCAGAGTTGGCCAGTAGCAGTGGTCGCGGCGCGATAAGGGCGGCCAGCTTGGGATAGTCCCAGCCATAATAGTTGGTTAGGAACATGCAATCGCAATGCCCTTCAACGCAGCCATCGATCACATGATTGTGGAGATCGGTGATACCCGCCACGGGGACGGCAACTTTGATGCGCTCATCCAGCGCCGCGGCATACCAACTGTACGCCCCGCCACCGCTGCGTCCCGTGATGCCAATGCGCGTCTTGTCGATACCGGGCCAACTTTCCAGTACATCGATGCCGCGAATCGCATTCCAAGCTTCGACGCCCGCAGGAGTGTAACCACGACTAATCCAGTCCCAACGACCCAGTTTGTAGGTGCCGTGATGTTCGCCGTGCAATTCACCGAGTTGCACTGTGTCGATGATTAAGCAAGCCACGCCGTGTCGCGCGAACCACAGTCCATGGTGTTGATAAGCGGTCTTGTTTCCCATCTTCCGCCCCGCATCGGCCACTAGAGCGTGCCCACACACGTACAGAACTGCAGGCCAACCGGCGGCAGGAGCGTCACCTTCGGGGAGGTACAGATTGGCGGCCACATACAAGCCCGGACGCGATTGGTAATGCAGTCGCTCGATCGTCAAACCTTCAGGATGGAGCGAGCCGGTGACGGTCGTCTGCAAATCGCTGATTTCGGGAAGTGGCTTGAGCCCCAACATCTCATAGAGTTCGCTGCGCCACTTGGCTTTCTTCTCCTCCCAATTCTCTTTAGTGACCGCAGCCAAGTCAGCAGCCGACTGCGCCTCGATCCATTCGACTTCATGTTGAAAGTAGCGGTCCCAGGTTGGTACTTGTCCGCTCGCCGTAGTCCCCAGTAGCCATAGCAAACTCGCGCTCAAGCCAAACGGTAGAAGTTTCAAAATGGAGGAAGGTTGCATCATGATGACTTTCGCAGGGCAGGCGGGTTGAGTGAGGAGGAGAATCCAGTTTACACCATCTTCACCACCCAGGAGGGCTTTTCCCCGTGGGTCTCCCTCTTCCTGATTGCCCGCCTCCCCCTCGCCCGCTTGTCGGGCAGGAGCAATAGTTTTGTCCGTTAGCAGCGCGGCTCGTTAGCAGCGCGCGTCCAATCCACGCCGCCCCCTTCGCCGGTTTATCCGGCAGGTGCGAAAGTTTGCTAACCTTAAAAACTGGTTCACCCGCGAGGCCAGCTCGCGGGGGCCCTCAATGCACACAGTCCACAGAAATGATTTCGTTCTGGAATCGGTCAATTTCGAGCCTCATCAAACGCTAACCTTTTCCGACAAAAATATGTGCGGCAAAAAGATGACGTACTCGATATATACTTATATGCTGCATATCATCAATACTTAAGAGCATGACCTTTCAACACACTTGAGAAACTCTGCACGATGACTATCGCGGTGCGCATTCCACCAACTATGCGAGACTACTGTGCGGTGGACGGAGAGATCCTCGTTAAAGCTGGATCGGTTGCAACGGCTCTGGATGAATTGCGACATCACTTTCCAACGATTTACAACAGTACCTGTGATGAGACGGGAGCAATTCGTCGTCATATTAATCTGTTTGTCAATTCGGAAATGGTGACCAAAACAGACGGTCGCGGAGAAAGGTATCCAATAAAGTCAGGTGACGTATTAACTATTTGGACAGCAGTCTCAGGGGGGTAGTATGGCGGAGCGAGTCGTATTGGCGGTGGGAACAAAAAAGGGTTTGTTTGTTGTCGAAGCGGGAACATCGCGAGGGAAATTCTCGCTGCGTGGACCGTTCGGTTCTGGCGTTAGTGTCTACACAGCCATGATCGACGATCGCGGAGCACCACGCATCTATGCGTCGAGCTGCAATGCTTACTTTGGTATGAAAGTTCTGGTGTCGACTGATTTGGGGAACAAGTTCAAGACAACCAAGTCGGCTCCGGCATTTCCCGATGGGGACGGTCGCGCAATGGCGAATATCTGGTCGTTGGAGCCAGGTGATAATAAGAAAGAGTTGTGGTGTGGCGTCGAGCCCGCTGCGCTGTTCCATAGCGAGGATAACGGCAATTCGTGGGAGATGATTTCTAGTATCAGCAATCATCCTCATGCGCGGCAATGGCATCCAGGAGCCGGTGGATTGTGCATGCACACCATCGTTCGCGAAGGCAATCGCATACACCTGGGCATCTCAACGGGTGGTCACTACGTCAGTGAAGATGGCGGTGCGACTTTTAGCGCTTCCAACAATGGTGTCGGAGCGGGTTTCGTTCCTGATCCATATCCCGAGTTCGGGCAATGCGTGCACAAGATTGCGAGGCATCCCGATCGACCTCAACGAATGTATATGCAGAACCATGGCGGTTGGGAAGATCGGCCAGGCATCGGTGTCTTGCGGAGCGACGATCATGGGAAAAGCTGGACATCGATCGCGGCTGGCCTTCCTTCCGACTTTGGTTTTCCCATCGTAGTTCATCCACATAAACCCGATACGGTGTATGTGGTACCGCTGGAACCCAACACTCGAACTTGTCCTGGTGGATCGCCTGCGGTGTGGCGCAGTGAGAATGGTGGTGATTCGTGGAAACGACGCGTTACAGGCTTTCCCAAGAAGGACAGTTTTTTCACCGTGCTGCGCGATGCCATGACCATCGACGCATGCAAGTCACCGGCGCTTTATCTAGGGACCACCACCGGCCAGCTTTGGATCGGTCGTGATGGCGGTGAGCAATGGGATTGTCTGTTCGATTCCCTACCACCGATTAACTGCGTGAAGGTCGCATTGGTCTGAAGTAGTTTGTCCAGCGTACGTCAGGCTTTCCTGCCTGATTCGGTTATCGCTGCACCACCATCTTCGCCAACCACTTCCAACTGGGCAGTCTACCCCCATCCGATCGTAGTGTTTGGAGCGCTATAGGGCCTCGTTAGAACGCAGAATAACTTCTCAAAAATTGAGACTTCTCGGTCAACGCCAGTATAGTTTCGTCGCAACTCACCCTCCCACCGTAAGTTACGTCGTATTCGACGTAACTTTCGGTGGGAGGGTCGGAGCCTAAGCGAGGGGAGGGAAATTCCAGAAAAGCCCCCCTCTCCGCTCGCCGACCAACTTCGTCGTTGCCCGTCGCGACTCTCCCCGTGTGGGGAGAGTTGGCTATACCGGCGTTCAGCGAGAAGTGCCCAAAATTTGCAGAATAATATTCAGTTTGCCGGAGAGGGATGATTGTATTCGCATTCTGAAGTTGATAGCTTCGCGAGGGTGTTCCGTTGTTACATGCAACTACACTCTTCGCCCGAAGGCTCATCATGTTCAGCAATCTTGGCTTGCCAGCGAGAGATGGTTCTGATTCAAGGCGCGCACGACGCTCGCCGCGCCAGGCCGCAATCGAAGCGCTCGAGAAGCGACTACTGTTGCACTCGGACGTTCCGCTTGGCCCCTATCTCCAGTGGGCCGATCGCGCTTCGGAACCACAGCCAAGTAATCTGCCGCAACAATCGGCGCTGAAGCTAGAAGCCACGCAGCGAGTAGCCGCCGCAGGTTCCGCTGCGACTTTTGTCAACGGTTCTGCCGAGCAATCGCTGCGACCGAGTGGCCCGTACGACGACTGCGATCTTTCCGCCAGTACGGCTGCAGGGAGCTCTTCTTGCGCTTTCAATGAGTCTAGCCAAGTGGGGATCACCGCGTCTGGTCCTGCCGGACCGTATGCGTTCGCTTCAGGTTCAGCTGATGGCATGACTGCCAGCGGTCCATCAGGTACCGGACCAACGGGGACTACTTCGGACGAGTGTCTTGGCTTTAACTATGAAACTGGCTCGGGGGGGAATGGCCCAGGTTCTTTCCTCGGTATTTATCGCGACATTACAGCGCGCGAGGGAGTGACGGCTCCCATCGATGTCGCCATTCTGGAATCGCTCAGTGGTGGCACTCCGTATGGTCCCCGCACTAGCGCTCAGGAATGGTATTCCAGACGCCCCTGGTCCGATGGCAATGACCGACTGGAGTTTAGCGTTGCGGCCAATGGAACCTTTGGTGATGGCGCGCCGGGTCGAATGGTACTCAACGGCTTCGGTCAATTCAGCGTCGATGACGTCGTCTACCAGGGGCGAGGCATCTCACGAATATCATTGCAACGTGACGCGTTGGGGAACACGCACGAGTCCTACCGAGCGTTTTACACATTGGACGATCGCTTCTACGTACAGTTAGACTTTGATCTCTTCAGAAGAGCCGATTCGACCTGCACCCAACTCGATCCCGCCCCGACGATTTTCATTGGTGCCCAGTGGTTCGATTTGGAGCAATATCAGTTCCGTGTCGATTGGGGAGATGGAGAGTCATCCGTGGGCTCACCCCGTCCAAACAACTACGGTGCGTGGGTCGTAAGTGGCTCACACGCCTACGAATGGAGCCAACCCAACCGTCCGTATCTACCGTCGATTAGCTATTACATTCAAACGCCCTACGGCTGGCAATCCAGGGGAGGTGCCAGCGACTGGGTAGAAGTGACTGTCCCCGATGCCAATCATTGGATCGACGAATCGGAACAGTCGGCCAACATTGATGGCGAAGTCATGCTGACCGCGCTACTGACCGACCTCGATCCAATCTCAGTCCAGTATCAGTACGACGTCACTATCGATTGGGGCGACGGCACGTCTTCGCTTGGACAGCTTACTCCTTCCACTCCGCCGGGCGTTTACACCGTCACCGGCTTTCACGCCTACAACGCCGTCGCTTGGTACACAGGGACCATTTACGCTATCGCCAGTGATGGTTCTACGTTTGAAGGGAGCTTCACTGTCGATGTCAGCACACTCCGGCCGGGTGCCGAGCCCACGCAGTACACGCTAATCCATGATCGACTGTTCACCGCCAATCTGTTGTTCAATCAGTTCGGCGGTAACGGACGAACCGTAACACTGGAGACCGACACCACTCATGGGAGTTTGGTGCTAAGTCCAAATGGACTATTTACCTACCAACCCAGCTATAGGTTTGTCGGCGTTGATTCGTTCGTCTATCGCATTTGGGAGAACGGTATTGAGAGCTTGCCAATCACCATCACGTTAGTCGTGGTCAATCATGCTCCCGTCGCCGGTGATGACACTTGGTATGTCAGCCACGATCGACGCTTTGCCAATCGAGTTACTAATAACGATCGCGATGTCGATGGTGATTCGTTTGTGTCGACTGCTGTTACGTTGCCCACTCACGGTGCTTTTACGTTCAGCCAAGATGGTCGCTTCGAGTATCTCCCCGCCCCGGGCTTTCAAGGGACCGATCAATTCACCTACCAAGTGACCGATGGACTGACGACCAGCAATGTGGCTACTGTCACACTCGACGTGGGGAATCGACTCCCCGACTTGCAACTCGATCAACATTACATATTGCGTCATGATCGCGAGCTGGTACAACCGTGGCCCGTGAGCGATCCCGACGGAGATACGATCGAGCCGCTGATCCGCGTTCATCCACAACATGGCACGATCGACTTTTCCACTTCGGGAACGTGGACTTACGCCCCTGGGGCCGGTTACGTCGGAGCTGATACGTTTTCGTTTTCGATCTACGATGGTCTACTCGAAAGTGGCGTGGCAGTGGTGACCATCGACGTAATCAATCATCCTCCCGAGGCCAATGACGATGCGTACACCGTCGCGCACGACAAAGAGCTTCGCCAAGCCGCCCCAGGGATCTTTTCGAACGACAGCGATCAAGATGGTGATACCTTAAGCGCTTCGCTCGTGGAGCAAGTCAAACATGGGAAGATCGAACTGAATAGCGATGGCGGGTTCGTCTACACTCCCGATCCATTGTTCGTGGGTCAAGATTCCTTTCGCTACGTGCTGAGCGATGGCGTCGACAGCACCGAACCAATCTTAGTCACGATTGATGTCCAAGAACATGCTCCAGTGGCGACCGATCTCAGCATTTCTGGTTGGCCCCACGATCAGACGCTGATTGACGATCTCAATCGCACGGTCACTGATATCGATGGGGACGAATTGTTGTTCACACTCCTCTCACCCCCGGCGGTTGGCACTCTGGTGTTGCATCCCAACGGTCAACTCGCATACAGCCCGCCACGCAACTACACAGGAACTGTCTCCTTCAGTTTTCGCGCGACCGATCCATTGTTATTGAGTAACACCGCCACGGTCACTCTCAATGTAGTGCAGAGTCTACCGGTGGCCGAGCTAACTGCGCACGCCTTCGTCAGCCATGATCGTTTGTTAACAGGCGACGTCCTGCGTAACGTGCGCGACGCGGATCGCAATGAGTATTTGACCGCGAGCTTAATCTCTGCGCCAGCGCATGGCACGCTCGCATTCAATAGCAATGGCACCTACACCTATCGACCCCAGCCGGGATTCGTCAGCCAAGATGAAAACCAATGGGACAGTTTTAGTTATCAAGCCAGCGATGGCCGTGGTCAAACCGCAATCGTCACCCAGACCATCGCCGTGTTAAACAGCACCCCAGTAGCGATTGCAGACGAGTACTGGATACCACACCGTGGAGTACTGTCAGGCACTTTGGGGCGCGGCTTGTATCCGCGAATCGGAGCTGACGGAGCATCGCTGCAACTCGCACCGAAGAGCAACGACTATGACCCAGACGGTGACCCGCTATCGTTCCTACTAGTTGACCCCGCTAGTGGCGATGAAATCACCGTGGCCAGTCTCGGTCTGCTGGATCAATTGACTTGGAATAGCGATGGGACGTTTGTGTTAGATCCGGGACCACGCGGGCACAGAGACGTCGAATTTTACTACTCGGCCACCGATGGACTGAGAACCAGTCAACCTACGCGGATTTTGATTCACGTTCGAGATACAGCCCCCACGGCGCAAGATGACATCTATTCCGTCGCGCATAATCTGCAGTTGTCGGCGACGCAGACTGCCAGCTATCAACCTGCCGATTCAATGCAGGCACCCAGCCTCATTAACAACGACTCGAATCAGGAAGCAGATCCGCTCATCGCTACCTTGATCGACCCCGACACGGGACTGACGATCAATCCTCTCAATTGGAATCTCCCAGGCTCGATGCAGTGGAACGGTGACGGGACGTTCGTCTACCAACCCGAGTTGGGATTTTCAGGTGACGTTGTGTTCGCCTATCGATTGTCCGACGGAGTCAACCTCAGCAACATCGCTCATGTGACCATCCAAGTAACTCGACTCGGCCCCATTGCAACTCCGGATCAATTCGCGACTTGGCACGATGTTCCGTTGAGTGGCAGTGTCGCCAGCAACGATACCGCGCACGGCAGCAATGTGATCTACCAGTTGCTGGACGCAGGTGGCAATGTTGTCGCAATCGGTACCAGCACACAAGGACTCGGATTGCAGGGGATACTCACTTGGCAGAGCGACGGAAGTTTTACCTACACTCCCCCGCAGCACTGGATCGGAATTGAATCGTTTCAGTACCAGATCTTTGATGGAACGGATACCAGCCAACCCGCTCTGGTGGAGATCGCAGTTGAGAATCGCGTTCCTGAGCCGTCCGATAGTTTGCGGCGCGTGGTCCCTGGTCACAGCTACACCGCAACTACCGCTAGTCGCCGCTTTCGCCCACCGCTACTCAATCAACTGGTAGATCGCGAGCAAGACGCATTCAGCGTGCAACTCGTCTCCGGTGTGCAACACGGTACGTTGCAACTTTTCCCCAACGGTGAATTCAACTATTCACCCGATGCGGAGTTTCGTGGACTGGATGGCTTTGTTTATAGAATCACCGACGGACTAAGTGTATCGAAATTGGCGCAAGTGGTCTTCAACGTTACGAATCGACCGACCCAGGCCATCGACGATATCTACCAAGCCTATTCCGGTATCAAGCTCGAAGGGAACGTGACTTACAACGATCTCGATCCCGATGGAGATCCGATCCATGCCACACTGCTGGATCCACAAACTTTACTCCCGGTTGTTCCCGCTGCCTTCAGTTCCTTTGGCCTGCTCGAGTGGAACGACTACGGTGGCTTCGATTTCACACCCAGTCCATCGTTTATCGGTACGCTTCAATTCGCTTACCAGGCCAGCGATCTGTGGGAAGGGACTGATACTGCCTATGTAAACATCTCAGTCGGCGACCCCAACGCGCTCAATCGACCCCCTCTGGCCCGCAACGATACGCTGAGTGTTAGCCCCGGCACGACGTTAACTCTGCCAACTCGCACGCAGTGGGATGGCAACGTCAAACGGATGCCGATTGGTTTTAATGATCGCGATCCCGAGGGGGATCCACTCACGTTTCAACTGGTCACAGCACCAACCGCTGGCCAGTTAACACTCAACGCCGATGGTTCACTGGCGTATACTCCGACCGGCGGCAATGGCACCAGCGATTCGTTTCAGTATCAACTGTTTGATGGCTTCCATCTCAGCAACGTGGCGACCGTGACCCTTAATATCATCAACCACGCGCCGCTCTCAAAGAACGCTCGTTTCGAATCGCCTCACGATCAATCCCTCACGATCAGTCTGACCACAAATCTTGCGACTGGTATTACTGCCGCCACCCCCTTGGTTTCTGATCCTGACGGCGATGATCTATTATTTTCACTGGTCACATCTACCGAACATGGAACGTTGAGTCTACAACCAAATGGTCAATTCACTTATGTCCCAGCGGCTGGTTTTGTGGGACAGGACCGATTTTCCTATCAAGTGTCCGATGGATCGCTATCGAGTCCCACTGCCACCATCCTGATCAGTGTGATCAATGATCGACCGCAGGCATTCTCCAAGACATTCAAACTCGGACATGACACCCAACTCGTAGCCCAGGTCCCTCCCCGCAGTTCGCGCGACTTGGATGAATCGGTGGCCTTACTTGCCGGTGGCCCTTTTTATGGCAACCTGAGCCTTTCCGCTGAGGGCAACTTTACCTACACGCCACCTGCTGGCTTTGTGGGACGTGATACGTTTACCTATTTTTGGCGCGACGTGGGAGGGGGCTCAGCCAGCAGCCAAGCCTTGTCCGGAAACTTTGCCACCATTACGATCGAAGTCATGTCGCGGTCGCCAGTTGCGGTCCCCGATACATTCAATCTGTCGTTCGGCCAGCCCAGCTACGAATTGGACGTGCTGGCCAATGATCTCGATCCCGATGCTAAAGGAATGAGCATCACCAGCTTCACACAACCGGCTAGCGGCACGGTCTCACTCCTCCCCAACGGTCGACTGTTATATGCACCTGGCAATCCGAATGTCGCTGGGAGCGATCGTTTCTTTTATCAAGTCCAGGGGGCTGACTACACCAGTGTCCCCACTGAGGTGATGGTTAATCTCACGCCGCTCAGTTTGACTGCCGCAGCGACGCAGCCTGCGGTCAACGAGCGACAGCAGATGACGTTTTACTTGGCCGATTTGCGTACGACGCTCAGTCCCCTGAATGTGTCTGACATCACGGTAACCATTGATTGGGGCGATGGCCAACAAGCCAATGGAAGTCTGGTTTCCACGGGTGCCATGTATCAAGTTACCGCCGCGCACATTTATGTAACACCAGGCAATTACACCGCGTCCATTCGAGTAACTCACGCGGCAGGGTATCAAGTATCTGCTGAGCGCACTATCGCCGTGATCGATACTCCTGCTCAGACAACCTCGCAAAATATCAGTGCCACCAAGCTATTACCCTTTCAAGCTGTACTGGCCACGTTGATTGACGATACGATTGCCGATCTCACTTCCTACACCGCCAGCATTGACTGGGGAGATGGCCAACAGTCGCCTGGGTTGATTCGCAGTTCCGGCCCAGGAAAACTAGAAGTCTTTCAAGGGCACATGTACACGCGTCGCGGCACGTTTCCCATCGCTATCACGCTCAATAATTCCAACGGCTTCGCGCAGACATTACACAGTACCGCCACGGTAACGCACCTCGTCACGGTGCAGGGATTAACTACACCTCTTCAAGGGCGCGAAGTGGATGGGCTCGTGGGGCGTTTTACCAGCAGTTCTAGCGCTTCGCAGGCAACTCAGTTTATCGCCACCATCGATTGGGGTGACGGCCTCACTTCTCCCGGCATGATCGTCGGCGAGAATGGTCGCTTCGAAGTTTTTGGCATGCACCGCTACGCCATACTCGACAGTTATCAAATCACGCTGCTGGTAACCGAAGACGATCCCTCGCAAACCGCGGTCCAAGCTACCGAGCCGATCGACGAACTAGCGAGCACCCTACGAGTATTTGGTCGCAATTTGGAATTGACCGAAGATCAAGAGGTAGAGTCAACACTATTGCTGGCGGAATTCAGCGACAGCGATCGCGCCGCCACCACTGCGGATTACACGGTCACCATCGATTGGGGCGATGGAAAAAGCAGCACGGGTACTGTTACTGGAACCACTGGCAATTTTCAAATCAGAGGTGATCACAAATATGCTAAGCCTGGTGCGTATCAACTCAAGTTCACTGTGGATAAAGCGAACGTGGATGCCGACGCGCGCGGACTCTCTTCGTTAGTTGTGACTGGTGCTGCGCTGGTCGGGTCGCCGCGCACCATCACCAACTCGTCCACTCGCGAAGTGATCGCCACCTTTGTCGATCCGGCTAGCAGTTCGGGCTACGCGGCGCGGATACGACTGGCCCCCGGTCAATACCTGCCTGTCGAAGTCCAAGCGACGCCGGGTGCGAGTATTACCACTTTGGCTGATGGACAACCTCGCAACTCTCAGACTTCGAACCCCTACGAACGTCAACAACTCAAACTCAACACCGCACCGCAGGGAGGTACGTTCTCGTTGAGTTTTGATGGCCAGTCGACCGTTTCTATTCCGTACAATGCCAACGCTGCCACAATTCAAACGGCGTTACTCGGCCTAGATACCGTCGATCAAGTGTCGGTCAGTGGCGGTGGTGGAACGTTTACAATCACCTTCGGCGGCGCGCATGCTTTTAAAAACCTGCCAGAAATTGTGGCCAACGGCGGCGCTCTCACGGGTGGAAAACATGAGCTGAGTATCTATGCCGATACGCGCAGCCTGCCCCCGGGAGTGTTGGAGATCCAAGTTTACCAAGGTGCTAACAGTCGACTGACCATCATGTCGACTTTTTCTCCCCCTGCGGGTGAAGCAAACTCCACCGGCTCCTCGGATGCACATCCACCCGCAACGCTCCCCAAGCAAATTACCGACAACAATGGCACGGGGACATTGCAGCTTATCGAGGCGACCGGTGTCACCATCTCAGCCGAAAGCGGCGCGAATTTTAGCGGAGCCGTAGCCAAGGTAGTTGGCGATCCAAGCGGCTGGCAGGCTGAGATTAGCTGGGGAGATGGAGCCACCAGCACTGGGACCATCGACGGAGGACAAATCTCCGGCAGTCACACCTACAATCGTCCCGGCGCGTATCGTATCGCCGTCGCACTCCGCAAACCAGCTCAACAGGTGACCAACGGCTCCGGACCTGCAGTTGGCTCTGTCGTGAGTGGCGCGTCGATCCACGCTCCGACTCTCAGTCTCACGCCCGACAGTGCACGCTCGGCTCGCGTCAATGAACCACTCGCGAATATTCGACTGCTGACCTCCAACGCTTCGGAAAGTGCATTGGCTGTCATCGAGTGGGGAGATGGTCGCACATCGGAAGGGACCGTTGGCAGTGGCGAAGTCAAAGGATCGCACACGTACCTGCAGCCTGGCTACTACACCGCGCGCGTCACACTTCGCGACGGTGCGCAAATCGCCATCTCGACGATCGATTTTAACATTGATCCCGCACAAGCCTGGCCTGAATTCATCGAAGCACTCGATCCAGGCGAAGTCCGCGGAGTCGAGCAGAACGAACTGGCCAATGTGGTCGTCGCCAAATTTGCACTCGATACCCCACGTCGCATCGGTGGACTCCATCAAGCTAACATCGATTGGGGAGATGGCTTTCAAACGCTTGGAAAGATAGAAGCCAGCGGCACCGGCAATCAGATCGTGGTCAAGGGGACACACACCTACCGCGAAGCTGGCGCGTTCAACATTACCGTCACTCTGCTTGAACAAGCCATCACGGCGGAAGTGCATGTGACGGCACTCATCGATGGACGCGATCTGTCGCTGGTCGCCTCTCCATACCCCGCCGCCGTCGGCCAACAGTTGACCGATGTCGTCGTGGGTGAATTTACTGTAGCGGGCACGGGTACAGGTATTGCGCAACTCGACGCGAAGGGTTATGCGGCGCGCGTCGACTGGGGAGATGGCTCCACTTCGTCCGCCAAAGTAGTGCGGTTCGGTGACAAGTTCTTGATTGTGGGTTCGCATCGCTACAGTCAAACTGGTCAGTTCCGAACCAGTGTCTCTGTTGAAGATGGCCCAGTGGCAACTCGTAGCGTTCGCGCTTCCGCCACCATCAACGTCGCTCATACCTACGAAGGTGGTCAGGCTATCGACGTCTTCACTGGGACACTTGGCCAGCGTTCGATCAGCTTCGATACGCTCGGATCGGCGCACGATATTGTCCAGTGGACCCATCAAACTGGTTACGACAACGCGTGGGGTAATGGTGCACAAACCTGGGAGAGCTATCGAGGTTTTGTTGACCTAAGCGAAGACATCACGTGGGGAGACGGTGCAGTCAACAATCTCAAACGCGTGCTCCCCTACTACACTTTCAAGACCGCTGGGTCGCTTGGGAGCATCGACGCCTGGGGCTGGGGTAACGGCTACTGGGGCACCGGTTACTGGGGTGGCTCGTATTCTCAAGACACTCAGGTCGACGGTTGGTGGGGATACTCCGGCAGTCTTCAAACCAACTACCAGTATTGGTATGGCCTGGGTTGGTACGGTGGCCTGGGATACGGTTGGGTTGGCTCTGGTTGGAATGGCTACTATGGCTGGGGTGGTTACTATGGCTGGGGCGGCTACTATGGTTGGGGTTATGGCGACTGGGCCTGGGGCTATGGAACCGGCTATTGGCCTTACAATGGTGTGAATGGATCGTCGAGCTATAGCTGGTCCGACGACGATTATGGTTGGCAGGGTTCCTGGTCACAGGACATTACCTCCACGTCCGTCAAGAGCGATTCGAGCTTCAGTTGGTCGAACTGGTACGGGTCTGGCTTTCATGATTGGCAATCGGCCTACTTCGCTTATGATGGGCAACGCAATACGGGGACCACACAGCACGTCTTCGAAGATGATGGAACCTTTACCACCACCAGCACCTTCGGCCTGTCGCGCACTTTCCAAGTAGCCGAGGCCGCCATCGAATCCCCCGATGTCCGCGCTAGCGTTATTGGCTACGAAGATGAACCGCTCAACAATTTGTTACTCGCTACCTTCATCACTTCCGATTGGGGCGCGACCACGGACGGGATGACCGCCGAAGTCGATTGGGGCGACGGCACTCCCAGTACGCTAGCCACTCTGACTCTCATGCCCGACCAACGCCTGGCGCTACGTGGTGGACACACTTACGGCGACGAAGGAGATTTTCCAATCACCAGCGTCGTCCGCAGCAGCGGTGGTGCCTCGCGCGTCTTCAGCAGTCGCGCTGTCATCAGCGACAAGCAGTTGTCGGCTACCGCCAAAGATATCTTCGCCCTCGAACAAGAGCGGACCGGACAAATCGTCGTCGCAACCATCAATGGCTTCAGCGGCGATATCAAAAACATTTCGGCTACCGTCGATTGGGGCGATCGCGACTATCCTCCCGCAGACGCCCTCCCGTCGGAAACGCCCCACTTGTCGCGCGGCGAAATCAAACTCAATACGATGACGGGCAAGTACGAAGTCTGGGGTCAGCACGCTTATGCGCTCGGACCGCAGGCAATCAACTATTATGACCTGCAGGTGCAGCTCAGTGACAATTCGCAACAACCTCTCGTCGTCCAATCCCAGGCGCGCGTCTCCAGTGGCTGGACCGCAAACGCTCAAGCTCGCAACCAAGGATTCGGTGAATCGCATCAGGAGACAGTTGCTGGTGCGTTCATCTCGACCAATACTGGCGAAATTCTACTGGCCCATGAACTCGACTTTGACCTCAGCCCCGGCACCTCCGTCGGCGGAAATCCACAACTCGTCTTCAACTCGGCCACCACTTCCCCCAGACCGATCATCCAAGCGGTCCTAGCCAGCGACGTGGGCCGCGCAGTCCCGAGTCGCTTCGAAGCCCGTTTGATCTGGGATCATCAACAACCAACTCCTTGGACCACCTACGCTGGTGCCAATTTTCCATCGGGGACAGACTACCTACTCGCGATTCAGACCCCGTACCCTGTGCTTCAAACGGGCGTCTACGACTGGACCATCGAAGTTCGCATCTACACCGGTCTGGCCGATCCACTAACGATCGCCGAATCAGGCCAATCCGTCGTGGTCGTGCAAAACTGGGCCGATGTCAATCCTCAAGATCCCTTTGAAGTCACCTCTCCCTTTGGCATGGGCTGGAACCTTTCCACCGTCGATCGCCTGCTGATTCAACCCACTGGTGATGTCATCTACGTAAATGGTCTCGGCTTCCCACGCCTGTATACGAATCCACACCTCTCGACGGTCGCGCCTTATCAACTCGACGGTCCGATCAATGATTTCGGAACTCTGCAGTTCGATCCCAACGGGCGCTCGTTCGTCTACACTTCGAAGGATCAAGTTCGCAAGCACTTCAACCCACTCGGTCTGATATTCAAGATCGAGCGGCCCGGCCTCCCCAACGAACTCTACAACTACGATGCAGAAGGACGGCTGATTGCGATTCAAGCCATCGACGGTGGTCTGACAACGTTCGCATACAGCAATATGCAAGCCTCGTTCATTATGCAACCCGGCGCTCGCGGTGTCGGTCTACTCAATCCGATCGGAGCCCTACTGAAGATTACGGAGACGACCGGAGCGCGACAATTCAATTACCTCAATGGGAACATGATTTCAACTCAGTGGGGTGCGCTCGGCAATACTTTCGCCTATGGGCCTCATGGTCGGCTATTCCTAGTCGATCAGGGTTCAGGAAGTTTGTACCAGTTGTACCCCGCTGCGGTGCAAGGTTTACAGCCGATCGTGCAAACCGTAGCTCAAGACGTGGCACTCTTTGTCGATCCCTTGGGGCGACAACATGGGTACGCGCTCGATGTCGCGGGGCGCATTTTAGACTATACCGGTCCCGGTGCTTCGAGTGGAGCCGCTGGGCAAACCGAAACTTGGCAACGCGACGAACGCTTTCAGGTCACCGCGCATACTGGGCCGCTCGGCACATCCACTTTTGGCTTCGATAGTAAAGGGAATCTCACCACTCACAATTCGCTCGGCCAAGGAACAACCACTTTTTCGTACGACAGCTACTTCAATCGTCCCCTCTCATCGCTCGACCCCAATGGAAACGCGACCAACTATCAACTCGATAGCCAAACCGGCTTGGTTTCGCAAATGACTAATGCCGCCGGTGGACTCGTTTCCAATATCTACTCAAGCGGTTTGCTACTGACTACTATCGGGCTCAATGGCGCGACGACCAACTATCAATACGATTCCCAGCGGCGCTTGATCGCCGAACTGGGACCACTAAATCGCAATCGCTATCAGACCTATGACGCCGCCGGCAACCTGCGAACGATCCTAGATGCCAACGGCGCTACGACCACGTTCACCTACGATGCCCGCAATCGCCTGATCGCACAGACCGACGCGCTGGGGCAATCGACTCTGTTTACGTATGATCCTGCTGGACTGTTGATAGTTCGCATAGATCCCAATGGTCGCCGTACTCAATTCACCTATGATCAACGTGGTTTTCAACTCTCCGCGACGGAAGGGATAGGTACGAAATTCGCTCGCACCTCAAGCACGGTGTTCGATACTGCCGGTAACCCGATCGAGGAACATGATCCACAGGGCTACGTCACGCTCCATACCTACGATGCTCGTAATCGACGAACCAGTACCTTTGATACTGGGGGCGGACTGACGCAATACTTTTACGACGAGGCCGATCAATTAGTCGGCGTGCTTGACCGCGCAGCTCGCGTCTGGACCTACCACTACGATGCGCTCGGACGACCTGTTGGCGTGACCGATCCACTGGGACGCACCACGGCCCAAGTGCTCGGCTGGACCGGCAATGTGGTCTCCGAGATCGACTCTGCGGGGCGCATTACCACGCATGCTTACGATGCTCTGTATCGCCGCGTGGCTACCGCCTTCGAAGGCCAACTCACGCAGTTCGAATACGATAACGCTGGCAACGTGGTCCGCACCACCGATCCACTCGGGCGTCAGTCCGTGTTCAGCTACGATCTGCTCAATCAGAAAATTGCCCAACAAGACGCACTGGGGAACAACTGGATCACCTCCTACGATCCCGAAGGAAATGCCGTCGCCTCGCTCGATCCACTCGGTCGCACGACCATCACGACGTACGATCTGCTCAAGCGTCCCACGGCTCACATCGATGCCGGTGGCAATCTATTGCAATGGACCTACGATGCGCTCGGCAACGTCAGCGGAGTCCGCGATGGTCGTGGCAATTGGACCACATCCCTATTTGACTTGCACAATCGCCGCATTGCCCAGACCGACGCCGATGGTTGGACCAATACTTTTGAATATGACCTGCGCGATGCGCTGGTTGCTACAACCGATAGTCTTGGCAGAAAGACCCTCTACCACGCTGACCCCTTGGGACAAGTCACTGCGGTTGAGGACGCCAGTCATGCCATTTGGCAATTCTCCTATGACATGGCGGGGAATGCAGCGGCGCAGCTCGACCCACTCATCCGCACCACGCTCTCTCGCTTTGATGCTGCCGGACGCTTGATAGCAACTCAAGACGCCGACGGTAATAAAACGTCCGTTACCTACGACACGGCCGACAACATCCTCTCCATGACTGATCCATTTGGCCATGTGAGCACTTTTGAATACGATCTCTACGATCGACGAACCAAAGCCACCGACGCGCTCGGAAATGAAACGACCTGGACCTATGATCTGGTCGGCAATGTCCTTGGCGAATCACGACCAATGGGCCGAGGTACACAATTCGAATACGATGCGCTCAACCGCGTCACCAAGACCATTGATGCGCTCGGTGGCCAAAGCCTAGCCAGCTACGATGCGGTGGGGAACATGACCACCGCGACTGATGCGCTCGGCTATACAGTTCACTATGGTTACGATTCGCTCAATCGACGCACCAGTGTGATTGATCCGCTGGGCAATGTGACCACCACGCTCTACGATGCCAACGCCAATGTGCTGAGTGTCACTGATCCGCTCTCGCGCACGACCACGTATGGCTACGATCGCTTGAATCGCATGCTGACAACCACTGATCCGCTAGGGGGCTTTACTGCTTATCAATACGACAGCCTCGGCAACGTCCGTACTGTTAGGAACGCGGCTGGTGAAGCACAGTCCACATCCTACGACGACTTGAATCGACCCGTGGCGATTAAGTCACTCGACCTCGGCACGCGCTATATCACCTACGACGCAGTGGGGAATGCAATTAGCCACACCGACGGCAACGATGTCACCGTTCACACTTCTTACGATGTTCTCAATCGCCCGATCTCAACGACTGACGCGCTCGGGAATCGCTCGCGGATTGTCTACGATACCGTCGGTAATGTGGTCCAAACGATCGATCCCTTGGGGCATACCACACTAAGTAGCTACGATGCGCTCCATCGCCCGCTGACATCGACCGACGCTCTCGGAAATGTGACGCAGTATAGCTACGATGCGCTCGGCAATCGACTGTCGTTGACCGATCCCGCCGGGAATGTCACTTCATGGAGTTACGATCAGCTCGACCGCGTCAGCACCGAGACCAACTCGCTTGGGAATTCGCTCAGCTTCAGTTACGATGCGGTCGGCAATCGCACAACGCTGACCAAACGCGACGGTCAAGTGATCGAGAGTACGTATGATCCCCTGCGGCGGATAACTTCCGAGCGTTGGCTGACGGCGGGGAGCCCAGTCAACACTCTCAATTACAACTACGATGCGGCCAGTCAAATGGTCCAGGCCAGCGACAGCAGCGGTACAGCCCAACTGAGTTGGACCTACGATGTGTTAGGACGAGCCACTTCCGAAACGCAACTGCTCAAGAGCGGTGCGGTGAACACCATCACCGCCACGCTCAGCAGTACCTACGATCCGATCGGACGTCGTAAACAGTTGCAGACCAATCTCAATGGTACCGTGGATTCGACCACCGCGCTTCAGCGCGACAAGGGTGGACGGGTAACACTCATCGAACAAACCGGGGCGAGCGTGGCACCCAAGAGCGTTAGCTTCACTTACGAAGGTGGACGCCGCATGACCACCACTCGTTTCGCCGACGCTGCACGCACGCAGTTGGTCGCTCAAACGATCAACAGCTACGATGCCGCCGGACGGCTCAGCGGCATCGAGCACGCACGTGGCGTCACGCAGTTTGCCACTTATGCACTCGCTTGGGACCCAGCCAATCGACTCACCACCGTCAATTCGCTCGTCGATGGCCTATCGAGTTATATTTACGACGACACAAATCAGCTAACTTCCGCCGAGTATGCACAGTACTCCGATTTAAACTTCAGCTACGACGCCAATGGCAATCGCACTGGTGGTGGCTATGCGACTGGTAGTGACAATCAACTGCTCAGCAACGGCCATGACAATTTTACTTATGACCTTAACGGCAATTTGGCTCGTCGCATCGATTCATCCACGGGTGCGGTCGTCGAGACCACTTATGATCATCGCGATCGTCTAACCGACGTCCGCTTCCGCGCTTCGGCGACTGGTCCAATAGTAAAACAAGTCCACTATGCCTACGACCCCCTCGACCGCCGCATTTCGCAGAGTGTCGACAGCGATGGTGACACGCTCTATGATCGAACGGAAATTTATATCAATGACGGACTCCGTTCCTCACGCGACGGCGCCGGTGATTCGCTGTTGTTGCGGCTCGATTCGTCTGGCAGAGTACTCAGTCGTTATCTGCACGGCTTGGCCGTCGACGAAGTATTGGCTGAAGAGAACCTTGATCCATTGACCGGCGTTAGTGACCTACTCTGGACGCTCGGCGATCATCAAGGTTCGATTCGCGACATTGTTCGCTACGACACCCTCACCGACCACGCCACCGTCGTCGATCATCTTTTCTACGACGCCTTCGGCCAAACTATTTCTGAGAGCGACACTGCGCTTGAGCAATTGTTCGGCTACACCGGTCGCGAGTGGGACGCTGACAGCAATTTGCAATACACACGTCGTCGCTACTACGACCCCAGCCTTGCTCGCTTCATTAGCCCCGACCCCATCTCCTTCGCCTCCGGCGACATGAACCTCTACCGCTACACCGCCAACCACCCCACCTACGCCACCGATCCAAGCGGACTGGATGCGATCAGCAAGCCGCAGTTCGACGACAAGACTGGAATGCGGTATTTAGAAGTGCGTAACGGCTGGACGTGGTTCGCTAGTCACTTGGGCTATGTCGCTTACGATCCAGACGTAATCAGCGACGAGCACGCGTTGGAGATTGCCCGCCAGAAATATGATGCTGGCGTCGCATTTGACCCATTGGTGTTGTACCAAGGCCGCAATGCTCGGTCACAGGGAGATCGATTCAGCGCATCTGGGCTTGGCAAATTATTGAACTTTCTTGGGGCATATGAAGGCCAGTATTTAAGCGAGCGTTCGCGAGCCATCGGAGAAGCAAGATCCGCAGGAATCGCAGCCGGTAAACAACTTCGCGAGGAGTTAGGCGTTTCTTACGGCGAACTAGCGGCATCTGCCGATCTCGAATTTTACAATTCGGTTTCGGAGATTCCTTTTATTGGAAATCTGAATAGAATCACGTTTGGCGAACTTGTTACTGATGGCGAAACGCGAGCAGGTTCCGTTGGCCTAGGCATTGAGATCGGAATCGGCCAAGGCGCCAAACT